>NZ_JADBZL010000016.1:0-18250 GCF_020402505.1 Phenylobacterium sp.
CCCAGGCCCATCCGGGCGGGGCGGGCGTGGTGCAGATCTCGCCGGCCATCATCACCGCCGGGCCGATGCAGACCGTGACCCTGGCGACCACCAATGCGGCGGCGGCGATCCAGGTGGCGGGTAACGCCAACACGGCGCACGGCCTGTCGATGCTCTATCACAAGAGCGCCTTCGCCTTCGCGACGGCGGACCTGGTCATGCCCCGGGGCGTCGACTTCTCGGCGCGGCAGGTGTTCGACGGGATCTCGATGCGGATCGTGCGCCAGTACGACATCAACAGCGACAGGTTCCCCTGCCGACTGGACGTGCTCTACGGCTACCGCACCCTGCGCCCGCAGCTGGCCTGCCGCCTGGCCTGCAACTGAGGCTGACGGTCCTCCCGCCCCCGGATGCGTTCCGGGGGCGGCGAGGCGTCCTTCCTTCCAGACCTGACAGAGGAGACCCCGCATGGGGCTGGCGACCTATGACGAGCTGAAGGCCGCCGTGGCCGACTGGCTGGACCGCGAGGACCTGGCCGGGCGGACGGGGGACTTCATCACCCTGGCCGAGGCGCGGCTGAACCGGCTGATGGGCTTTTCGGGCCTGACGGTCCGACTGGAGGTCGAGGCCGGGCCGGGTCAGGCCGAACTGGCCGCCCCCGCCGACCTGCGCGAGGTTCTGTCCCTGGTCCGGACGACGGACGGGACGGCGCAGGGCTTTCGCGTCGAGCCGGGGCGGCTGGCGCTGACCCCGCCCCCGGCGGCCGCCACGGAGCTGGCGCTGACCTACAGGGCCCGGCCCCGGCTGTCGGAAGCCGCCCCCGTCAACGCCGTGCTGGCCGAGCACCCGGACCTCTACCTGTTCGGCGCCCTGGCCGAGGCTGCGCCCTTCCTGAGGGATTCCGAGATGCTGGCGGTCTTCGCCGCCCGCTTCGACGCGGCCCTGA
Source organism: Phenylobacterium sp. (assembly GCF_020402505.1). Lineage (GTDB taxonomy): Bacteria > Pseudomonadota > Alphaproteobacteria > Caulobacterales > Caulobacteraceae > Phenylobacterium. Next base: position 926 of record NZ_JADBZL010000016.1, read on the forward strand.
CCGAGGCGCGGATGCGCGAGGCCCGGATCGCCGGCCCCGCGGCCCTGCGCCTCGAGCCGGCGGCCCTTCCGGCGGCGTGGCGGACATGATCCCCGCCGATCCGGGACCGGGCGCCCCGCCCGCCCTGCGCCCCCTGCTGACCGCCATGCTGGACGCCCTGCGGGCCCTGGAGGCGCCCGCCGCCCCCATGCCCGTAGCGACCTGCCGGCGCGCCGACCTGCCCCCTGCCGCGGCCTGGCCCTGGCGGATGATCCTGGTCCGGGATCTGGGGGTCCTGGCCCATTCCGACGGGGTCCGCTGGATCCGCCACGACACCGGAGAGGAGATCTGAATGCCTTCCGCCGCCACGCCGAGCCTGCGCCTGGAGATGCAGGCCGCCGGCGAGAACCTGAACACCTGGGGCGCGCCCAAGCTGAACACGGTGATCGCCCTGATCGACTTCGCCATCGCCGGATGGACCACCGTGAACCTGACCGGCCCTGCGGTGCTGACCAGCGCCAACTTCGCCCCCGACCAGGCCCGCGCCGCCATGCTGAAGTTCACCGGGACGGGGGGCTGCACGGTGACCCTGCCCTCGGTGAGCAAGCGCTATGACGTGGTCAACGCCACCGCCGGGACCCTGACCCTGACCACCGGGGCGGGGCAGGCGGCGGTGCTGGGCCCGGGGGACGCCGGCCCGGTGATCTGCGACGGGGTGAACGTTCTGGGCGCCCAGATCGCCGGCCGGTCCCTCAAGGCCTATGTCGACGCCCAGGCCTGGGCCGGCCAGACGGGAAACCTGCCCGGCCAGGAGGGGGCGGCGGGCCTGCCCCTGGTGAGCGACGGCCAGACCCCCCGCTGGGCGCCCCTGAGCGTCTCGGCGATTTCCGACTTCGACCGCGCGGCGGCGGCGGCGGCCCTGGGCCTGTCCGTGGCGCTGGCCGCCGCCCTCTGATCCCTTCCCATTCCGGAGACCCTTCATGCCCGTGACGCCCAACTCCATCATCACCCCCCAGGTCCCGCGCTCGGCTTCCGGCGTGGCGAGCCTGGCCAACACCGCCTATGGCGACGCCCCGGCGGGGGCGGTGCTGATCTTCGCCGCCGGCCCCAACGGGGCGCGGGTGAGCCGGGTGAGCGCCGTGACCCGGGCCAGCCTGACGGCCACCGAATGCCAGCTGTTCCGCGACCACGACGGGACAGGGACGGTGAAGCGCTTCTTCGCCAGCCGGCTGATGCCCGCCGTGACCGTCTCGCCCTCCACGGCCCAGGCGGCGGTGGACTTCGGCTATTCCGACAGCGCCCCCCTGCTGCTGGGGGCGGGGGAGAAGCTCTACGGCGCCATCGGCCAGGCCCAGACGGGCGTGGTCTTCTGCGTCGAAGGGGCGGATTACTGATGCGCAGCGCGCCCGGCCTGATCCGCTCGCCCGGCCTCATCGCCCCCGCCGGCCTGCGCGGCCTGGCCGACCCGGGACGCAGGCGCCGCGGCGGCGTGCGCGTGGACTACCTCGTCGTGGGGGGCGGGGGTGGGGGTGGGGGAGATTGGTACGGTCCATCTGGAGGTGGTGGCGGTGGCGGAGTGGTCTTTGCACAAGACCAAGGTCTTGCCGCCGGCAAGTATCGCATTGTTGTGGGCGTCGGCGGTCGCGGGGGCACCGCCGCGCAATACGTTCGAGGAGAGGCAGGCGGCGCCTCTTCCATCGGAGATTCTATCGTCGCAATCGGGGGAGGTGGAGGTGGAAGCTCTCAAGCGCCACCCGGCGGGGAAGTGGCCTCTGGCGGTGGTGGCTACGCCAACACATGGAGTCGGAATGAGGTACAAGCAGGTGGAGCTGCAACGCAAGGAAGCAAGGGTGGAGATGCCAGACTTGCTGCAACTGGGGGAGGCTCTGGCGGAGGTGGTGGCGCGACCCAACCCGGACAAGACGGACAGGGGACTGTTAGCGGGAACGGTGGTTCCGGACGCCAGATCTCACTCACCGGCGAACCGATCATTTATGGCTCAGGCGGGGGCGGAGGAAACAATCCCTCAGCGGGCGGCACCGGTGCTGGACGAGGCGGAGATGGTGCGGGTGATGGTGCCATCACCGGCAACGGTCGCGACGCATTAAGCGGGCGAGGTGGCGGCGGCGGCGGCGGAGGTTATGCATCTTCGGGTGGTAATGGCGGTAGTGGCCTGGTCGTCATCAGGGTCGGTTCCCTGGGAGTTGTCTCGACCGGGGCTGAGATTATTGAGGGACCGGGATACAGGATACTGGTATTCCGGTCTGATGGTTGGCTTGATATTCCTTAGTTCCCGATCTTCCGAGTGTAGAGTTGTCCTATCGGAGCACCAAAAAAGATCGACATTTTCCTTTGAAAAATATTCAAGAAAGCATCGATCGCTGGCTTCGGCATCTTAAGAACATCCTGGAACCCCGGCTTGTCCATAGACCAGAGGTAGTCGTCGAAGATCATTACTCCACCGACTCTAAGGAGCTGAAATGACATGACGGCGTCTGTAAGTACGTCGGGAGCTTGATGGGAGCCATCAATATAGATTAAATCAAAATAACCATGCTTACCCTCAGCTAAAAGTTCTGGTAGACCATGATTGGAGTACTTCTTGATCTTGCGCACAGAGGCGACTTGAGTTGTCTTGGAGCGAGCGATCGAAATGTTGTGATCGAACCGACGCTCGACTTCCGACATCTGCGTCTCGATCTGCCCACCCTTTTGGTGCTCGATGCCACCTTCCCAAGTGTCGACGCAATAGACCTCAATATCGGCCTGCGCACACTCGGTACACATTTCGATGATCCAGCAAGTGGAGCGTCCCTCGAACGAGCCAATTTCCAGAATCTTAGTCGGTTTGTCCTTGCTGATGATCTGACGCCAAACCGGGACGTTTTGGCTGAACCAATCTCGAGTGAATTCGTACTCACCAGTTTTCAGATTCGTCGGTTCAGGCATTGATTGTAGGTCCAATTCGTCGAGACATTTGCGAAGGCCAGCCGCTCTCATTTCCACCGTTCGAGCAACGGCGCCAAGGCAAAAAACGAACCCAGACCGCTGTAATGCCGCCTTCAGGGGACATCTGACCGAACCCCTAGCGGTCTGAGTGGTAGGAGCTGATTGTTGCCGAAAGCTGCGACTTTATCTACGGACACAAAATGAACATCCTCAAGGCCATTGAGGAGGGGCGTTACCCGGACGCGATCTCCCAGCTGCGGCCCCTTTCCGACCAGGGCTCTTCCGACTCCTCCAATGACCTGGCGATCGTCTATCGCCGGATGGGGCAGGGGCCGAACGAGCTGTTTTTCGCCCACCGGGCGTTTGAGCAGAACCGCCTGTCCAGCTCGGCGCTGCAGACCCTGATGCGGGCTCTGATCGGCCAGGGATTTCATCAGTCGGCGGCGCAGCTCTATCGCGAGGTGCGGGGGGAGCGGCATCTGAACCGCAGTCACCATATCAACGGGGCCATCGCCCTGATCCGGATCAACCGGGTTGATGAGGCGGCCGAGGCCCTGGGACGAGCCCCGGGATTCCCGACGGCGGCGGCGGATGATCTGAGGATTGAGCTGCTGATGGCGCAGGCGCGCTTCGAGCACGCCCGGGCCCTGGCCCTGATCGACCGTCTGACGGCGATGGGCCAGGACATGGAGACCCAGAGGACCAGCCAGCTGTTTGCTTCGGGCGACATGGCTGCGGTGGTGGCGCACTTTGACGCCAAGGCGCCGGTGCACGCCGGGGTCCGCAGTCAGGGAAAGACCGCCCTGCAGGCGGCGATCGCCCTGGCGGACCGGGAGAGGGTGCAGCGGTACCTGACGAGCCTTGGCGGGATCGCCGCGTCCACCCTCGCCCTGGCCCGGGGTCTGCTGGAGGACCGGCAGACGGTGGAGGTCCGGGGGACGGGGGAGAGGATCTGGCGTTTTCCCTTCGTCGCCACCAACTTCTCGGTGGCCCTGCCCCAGGTGGCGGGGGTCTTCTACGAACAGGGGGCGCTTGAGGCCCTCAAAGGCCTGGTGCGGCCGGGGCAGACGGTCGTGGACGTGGGCGCCAACATCGGCAATCACACGGTCTACTTCGCGGGCGAGGCGGGGTGCCGGGTGGTTCCCTTCGAGTGCAATCCGAGGATGGTCGAAAACCTGAGGGCGACCCTTGCGATGAACGACCTGGGCGACCGGGTGGACCCCTCGCACCTGGGCAAGGCGGTTTCGTCATTTGTCGGGACCATTCCCTTCCGGTTCGTCCGGGACGACTATTCCTTCGTGACCGAGGGGCAGGAGGAGGGCGCCACCCCGACGCCCTGCCTGACCCTGGACAGCCTGGGTCTGGAGCAGTGCGCCCTGTTGAAGATCGACGTGGACGGGGGCGAACCCGGAGTGCTGGAAGGCGCCCGGGACGTGCTGGCCCGGCTGCGGCCGGTGGTGTCCATCGAGGTGCTGAACTTCAACACCCGAAAGGTGCTGGGGCTGTTCGAGGCGTACGGCTACGACATTCTTCGGGAAGACAGCCGCAACGAGGCCTACAGCGACTTCGTCTTCGTTCCCAAGGAGTCCGCTCTCGGGCGGGACTGAGGCCCTGCGGCCCGGCGGGCCGGGCCTGAACCCCTGAATTCCTGGCCGCCCACGGGCGGCGACACCCCCATTCGCGGGAGCCTTCGCCATGCGTTTCACACTCGACCCGCCGCCAGGGCTGGCGGCGGATGACACTTCGTTTGCGGCGGCGGGCCGGTGGGCGGACGCTTCGAACGTGCGGTTCTGGCGCGGCCGGCCGCAGGTGATCGGGGGCTGGGAGCGGCTTCATCCGGGGCGGCTGGCCGGGCCGTGCCGGGGGCTGCTGGGCTGGAGCGACCTGTCCGGCGGGCTGATTCTGGCCTTTGGCGGGCCCTCGCGGCTGGAGGTCTGGAGCGGGGGAGAGCTGGTCGATGCGACGCCGGCGGGACTGGCGCCCGGGGCGGCGGATGGCTCCGGCGGGCGGGGATACGGCACGGGCGCCTGGGGGGCGGGGGCCTGGTCGGAGCCTTCCGACGGGGCGCTGGCGCCGCGCACCTGGTCGCTGGCGGCCTGGGGCGAGAGCCTGCTGGCCGCGCCGAGGGACGGGACCCTTTACCAGTGGTCGCCCGGAGAGGGCGGGGCGGCCCGGCCGGTCGCCGGGGCGCCGGCGCGGATCAGCGCCCTGCTGGTCTCGGCCACCGACCAGGTGTTCGCCCTGGGCTGCAACGAGGAGGCCTCGGGCCGGTTCAACCCCCTGTGCATCCGCCATGGGAGCGTGCGGCGGCTGGACCAGTGGACCACGGCGCCGGACACGACGGCGCGGGAATACGTGCTGCCCGGCGGCGGGCGGATCGTGGGCGGGCGGACCCTGGGGCCGCACCTGCTGGTCTGGACAAGCCACGCCCTGTTCCTGGGGGTGTTCACCGGCAGTCCCGGTCAGCCCTGGCGGTTCGACCGGGTGGGACAGGCCTGCGGCCTGATCGGCCCCAACGCGGCGACGGTGAGCGGGCAGGCGGCCTTCTGGATGGGGCCGGACCTGCAGGTCTGGCGCTATGCCCTGGGCGGGGCGCCGGAGCCGCTGAGCTGTCCCCTGCGGGCGGACCTGTCGCAGAACCTGGCGGCGGGACAGGGGGACAAGGTGTTCGCCTCCACCCTATCGGCCTTTTCCGAGGTGCGGTTCGACTATCCCGACATGCGCGACGGGGTCGAGAACAGCCGGTGCCTGGTGCTGTCCCTGGCGGACGGGGCCTGGAGCCGGGGGGCGGCGCCGCGCACGGCCATGATCGACGCCGGGCCCGCCGAGCATCCGGTGGCGACGGCGCCGGACGGCTCGATGTTCTGGTGCGAGCGGGGGGCGAGCGCCGACGGGGCGCCCTTCGCCTGGTTCCTGGAGAGCGCCGACCAGGTGCTGGACGAGGACCGCACTGCCCTGGTGCGCGGGGTCTGGCCGGATCTGGCGGGCCAGCAGGGGCCGGTGGTGCTGGAGGTCTCGGCCCGGCGCACGCCCCAGGGCCAGGTGCGGCGGGCGCCGCCGGCGGCCCTGGCGCCCGGACAGGCGCGGGCGGACCTGAGGCTGTCGGGACGACTGTTCCGGGTGCGGCTGAGCGGGAACGCCTCGCCCACGGCGGGGCGGATCGGGCGGCTGGTCTTTGACCTGGCGCCGGCGGGCGGACGGTGAGGGCGGAGGACGCGGATCGCGAGGCCCTGGCCCTGGCGCTGAAGGCCCTGGCGGCGGACGCCGGGCCGGCGGACCTGGCCGGGGCGCTGAGGACGGGCCGGGCGCGGCTGTGGATCGGCGAGGGGGCGGTGCTGGCCACCGAGCTGGCGCAGGAGCCGGAGGGGCCCTGCCTGCACGTCTGGCTGGCGGCCGGGCGGCTGGAGGCCGTGCTGGCCCTGAGGCCGGGCCTGGAGGCCTGGGCCCGGGGGGCGGGCTGCGCGCGGATCACCCTGGATGGACGCAAGGGCTGGGCCCGGGTGCTGGCGCCCTTTGGCTACCAGAGGGCGGGACACGAGATTGAACGGAGACTGTGATGGGAAAGAAGAAGACCAAGACGAGTTCCACGGAGACGAGCCGGACGGTGACGACGCCGATCCGGCCGGACTGGGTGGACGCCCAGGCGCGCGGGCTGAACGAGGCCCTGACCGACCTGGGCCGGCGGGACCCGGCGGCCTCGGTGGCGCCGGTCTCGGACCTGGAGCGCCGGGCCTCCGAAGGGGCGGCGGGCCTGGGGGTGGGCGCCGGCTGGGGCGGCGGCGGGACGGACTGGACGAACTGGGGACGGACCCCGCCCGAGCCGAGCGGCGCCACCCTGGCCGGGCGGGGCGAGGTTCCGCAGGCGGCGAGCGTACTGGACAATCTGTCGGCCTATATGACGCCCTTCCGCGATCAGGTGCTGAACGCGGCGATGGACGACTATGACGCCGAAGCGGGACGCCGGCGGGCGGCCCAGGACCTGGAGCTGGCCGGGCAGGGGGCCTTCGGCGGCTCCGGGGCGGCCCTGACCCGCTCCCTGACCGAGGGCGAGCTGGCGCGGGGCCGTAACAGCCGGCTGGCGGGCCTTCTGGACCAGATGTTCACGCAAGGGTCGGGGCTGGCCTCCGGCGATGCGGACCGGCGACAGCAGGCCTCGACCGCGGCGGCCCAGCTGGCCCAGGCGCGGGATCTGGAGCGGGCGCGGCTGTCCCAGGCCGCAGAGGCGGGGCGGATGCAGGATGCCCTGGCCCGGGCCCAGCTGGGCCAGGAGGGCGAGCTGGCCCGTTCGCGCCTGGGGCTGGACGAGGCGGCCTCGCGCCGGGCGGATGCGGAGACCCAGGCGCGGATCGGGGCGCAGGCGCGGGCGGTGGAACAGGCGCGGCTGTCGGCGCCCGAGCAGGCCCTGGCCCGGCGGATCGAGATGTTCTCCGGCCTTCCGCTCGGCCTCTTCCAGGGCAGCGAGACGAACAGCCAGGGCCAGAGGACCGGGACGGAGACGACGAGCGGCGGCGCCTTGGGCGAGATTGCCTCTCTGGTGAACAGCCTGACCGGTTCGCCCCTGTCGCGGCTGTTCCCGGGGGGAGGGCGCTGAGATGGCGGACACCGGAACCCTGGGCGAGGCCCAGCTCTTCGCCCTGAGGCAGATCAGCGACAACCTGGCGGCCCAGACCCGGCGGCTGGAAGGGCTGGGCGCCAAGGTGGACGACGTGCGCGAGCGGCTGGCCCGGCTGGAGGCGCAGGAGGCGGGCGTGCTGGTGGAGGCCGTGCGCCGGGAGCTGAAGTCGGCCCTGTCGCGGATCGACGCCCTGGAGGCCCAGCGCGACCGGGTGGCCGGGGCGGCGGCCTTCTGGACCTGGCTGGGCCGGCACGCGCCCTGGCTGGCGGCGGCCCTGGCGGCCTTTGGCGCGGGGCTGGCGTCGCGGGAGGCGGGATGATGGAGGCCGGACCGAGGCCGCCGGTGGAGATCACCTGGCTGTGGCGGCGGATCTTCACCTACCTGGCCAGCCTGGCCAACGCCGGCCTGCTGGCGGCGGTGATCCTGAAGGTGCGCGACGCGCAGGGACTGGCCGCCCTGGGTCTGGCGCTGATCGCGGCCAATGTGGTGCTGGCCACCCTCTACCTGGCCGGGGCGACGGTGACCGACTGGGCGCGGATCGCCGGGGCGGCGCGGGGAGGTCCCCGGGACGGGGAGGGCGAGGCGTGATCCTGGCGAGCCCGAACGGCTGGAGGCTGGCGCTCGGCCTTGCGGCGGCGCTGGCCCTCGCCCTGGCGGCGGGGCGGCTCTGGGAGGCGGGGCGAAGGGCGGGGGCGGCGCCCCTGATCGCCGAGGCTGCGGCCCTGCGCGCCGAGGCGGCCCGCTCGGCCCTGGAGGCGGAGGGGGCGCGGGGCCAGCTGGCCCGGGCCGAGGCCGCCGCCCGGGCGGCCCTGAGACTGGAAACCGAGACCCGGGCGCGGATCGGCGCCCTCAACCGACTGGAGGACGCCGATGCGCCGCTGGATCCTGACCGCCTTCTTGAGCTGCGCCGGGCTGACCGGGGCCTGTGCGACGCGGCCCCCGGCCTTGCCTGTCGCCCTGCCGCAGCTGACGCCCCCGCCGGCGGCGACGGCGCCGTGCGAGGTCTACGTCCTGCCGCCGGACGCGACCCGGGCCGACCTTGACGCGGGCTATGTGCGCCGGGGCGCCCAGATCGCCGCCTGCGACGCGGCCCGCCGGATGGCCCTGGAGACCCTGACGGCCGAGCACGCCCTGGAGGCCGAGGCCCTCAGGCGGGCGGCGCGGGGTCGCCGCTGAAGGCCGGGCGGGCCAGGCGGGCGAGGTAGTCTCGGACGTCCCCGGGCCAGGCTTGAGTTTCGCGGAGAAAGACCTCGCCGTCGCCGGCGTAGAGGGCGCGGACGGCGGCTTCGGCGCCGGGGGCGTCGCCCGCCAGGGCCGAGATGACGGCGCAGGCGGCGTCGGCGGCGCGGCGGCGCGCGGCCTCCGGGGCTTCCGGCGCCCGTGCGGCGGCTTCGACCAGGCGGCGCAGGGTGGCGGAGGCCCCGCCCGGCTGGGCGGCGAGCCAGTCCCAGTGCCGGGGCAGGAGGGTGACCTCCCGCGCCGAGACGCCCAGCCGGGGCCTACCGCGGGCGGGTGCGGCCGGCGCAGGGCGCGGCGGGACGAGGGGCTGCACGGCCCCGGTCTGGTCGCTGAAGACCAGGGGCTCGACGGAGTCGGCGGCCAGGGCGGCCAAGGCGGCGGAAACGACGGCGTCGAGGTCTCCGGAGGCGATGCAGCGGCCGTGATGGAAGGCGGTGAAGGCGGTCTGGGTCATGGGCCGGCTCTAGAGGCGCCAGACCGGGGAGTCAATAATACCCGGGTAAAAATAGCCGGACGGGTGGATCGCCCCCGCACCGGCCTAAGCCCGCAAGGCCCGAATTCCTCCACCTCTCGAGGGGGAGGTGGACCGCGCAGCGGGCCGGAGGGGGTATTCGGAGAGGCCGTGGCGCAGGGGGAGGGCCCCGGAGGGGGACGATGTGTCTCTGAAGGGAGGATGGTGCCGCCGGGCAGGATTGAACTGCCGACCTCAGCCTTACCAAGGATGCGCTCTACCACTGAGCTACGGCGGCGAAAGACAAGGCGGCGGCTATAGCCAAAGCCGTGACGGACGGGAAGGGGAAAAACGCGGGGCGGCGGGTCGGGCGCCTTGACCGCGGGAGCGGGAAACCGCATCGGGAGGGCGTGAAGACGCCGCCCCCCAACCCGGCCTCCTCCGAGGCGGAACGGCGAGACGCCCGCCGGGCCCAGGCCCTGAGGGCCAACCTGCGCCGCCGCAAGGCGCCGGCCCCGCCGCCGGCGGCGGATGAGGCCGATCCCTCTTGCGACTCCCCCCCTTGCGACTTTAGCCCGCCCGGCTAGAACCGGCGGGCGAAGGTGGAGTCAGTCAAGCGTGTCGGAAGAGCCCCCGAAGTCGAAAGCCCTGAAGCTTCTGGCGGAGGACGCCGAGGACCTGGAGGTGGTGTCCGCCGCCCTGCAGGATGCTGTGCTAAAGATCGGCGACATCGCCTGGGAGGCCAAGGCCCGGCGCCTGACCCTGACCCTCAACCGCTACCGCTGGGGCGCCGCAGAGCCGGAGCGTGTGCGCGCCGCCGTGCAGGTGGGCTCGGTTCTGGGGGTGCGGGCCCGGCGGCTGCGCCGGACGGCCCGGGAGGCGGTGGTGGAACTCCTGACCCTGGCCTTCGAGGCGGGTGAGGCGCCCGGCGGCCGGCTGGTCTTCCGCTTTGCGGGCGACGCTGACCTGGCGGTGGACGTCGAATGCATCGACCTGGTGCTGGCGGACATCTCCGATCCCTGGGCGGCGAAATCCGAGCCCCGGCACGAGGGCTGAGCGGCCGACGGTTTCGATGCGAGTGTGGCGCCGGCCCCATGGCCTCGCCGTCCCGCCGGGTCTAGATAGACGCCATGCGCCGCTTTGATTTTCAGGATCCCGACTTCGCCGCCCGGTTCGGCGCCTTCGCCGACGCCCGGCGGGACACGCCCGAGACGGTGGACGCCGCCGTGCGGGAGGTTCTGGAGGCCGTGCGGGCGCGGGGCCTGGCGGCGGTTCTCGAATTCACCGCCCGGTTCGACGGGGTGGAGCTGGACGCCGACGGCCTGAGGGTCAGCGAAGGTGAGATCGCCGAGGGCGCCGCAGCCTGCGCCCCGCAGGTGCGGGAGGCCATCGCCTTCGCCTCCCGGCGTATCGAGGCCTATCACCTCCGGCAGAGGCCCGCCGACGCCCGCTTTACCGACGAGGCCGGGGTGGAGCTGGGCTGGCGCTGGACGGCCCTGGACTCGGTGGGGATCTATGTGCCCGGCGGCCGGGCGGCCTATCCCTCGACCGTGCTGATGAACGCCGTGCCGGCGCGGGCGGCGGGGGTGGGCCGGATCGCCATGGTGACCCCGCCCGGGCGGCTGCAGCCCGCCGTGCTGGCGGCGGCGCAGGCGGCGGGGGTATCGGAGATCTGGCGGGTCGGCGGCGCCCAGGCGGTGGCGGCCCTGGCCTACGGCGCCGGCCCTATCCGGCCGGTGGACAAGATCGTCGGGCCCGGCAACGCCTGGGTGACGGCGGCCAAGCGGCGGGTCTATGGCCAGGTGGGCATCGACGCCCTGGCCGGCCCCTCGGAGATCGTGGTGGTGGCCGACGCGGACAATGACCCGGCCTGGATCGCCGCGGACCTGCTCTCGCAGGCCGAGCACGACCCTGCGTCACAGTCGATCCTGATCACCGATGACGCCGCCTTCGCTGACCGGGTGGTCGCGGAGGTGGAGGCCCAGCTGAAGACCCTGGCCACCGGCGAGACGGCGGGGCGCTCCTGGGCCGACCACGGCGCGGTGATCCTGGCGCCCCTGGACGAGACCCCCGCCCTGGTGGACCGCCTGGCGCCCGAGCACGTGGAGCTGGCCGTCGCCGACCCGGAGGCCCTGTCGAACCGGATCCGCCACGCCGGGGCGATCTTCCTGGGCCGGCACACGCCGGAGGCCCTGGGGGACTATGTCGCCGGATCGAACCACGTCCTGCCGACCAGCCGGGCGGCGCGGTTCTCCTCGGGCCTTTCGCTCTACGACTTCCTGAAGCGCACCTCACTGGTCCGGGCCGGGGAGGGGGGCTTCGCCATCCTGGGCCCGCCCACGGTCGCCCTGGCCGAGGCCGAGGGCCTTCCGGCCCATGCGCGCTCAGCCGCCTTGCGGCTGCAGGGCGAAGGGTGACGGACATGGGCGGCTTGCACTAGGATCGGACGGCAGCTTGCGAACCGGACATGGCCGAGCCTGACCGCACCCTCCAGCGCCTGCAGAGCGTCGAGCTGGACGAAGAGTCCCTCGCGGCGGTCTCGCGCGACCAGGAGCAGGAGCGGAAGATCGCCATCTTCGACCTGCTGGAACAGAACTACTTCGCGCCGGAGGGGGCGGAGGGCGGGCCGTACGACCTGCGGATGGGCCTGGTCGAGAACCGGCTGGTCCTGGATGTCACCGGCCCCGACTATCAGCGGCGGCACATCCTGTCGCTGTCGCCCTTCAGGGGCCTGATCCGCGACTATTTCATGATCTGCGAGAGCTATTACCAGGCCATCCGCCAGGCCACGCCCTCGCAGATCGAGGCCCTCGACATGGGCCGGAGGGGGCTGCACAACGAGGCCAGCGAGCTGTTGCAGCGGCGGCTGGCGGGCAAGGTGGAGACGGACATGGACACCGCCCGCCGGCTGTTCACCCTGATCACCGCCCTGCACTGGAAGGGCTGAGGCGCGGCGTCATCGCCTGGGCAGTCGACCTTGGCGGTCGACTTAAGGTATAGACCCCTGCCGTCCGGCCCGGTCGCCTGCGATTCCGCGGGGCCGGCGCCGTTTTCGTCGACCCCAAGTCTGGAGCCTGCATGGCCAAGGAAGAACCCCTCGAGTTTCCGGGCACCGTCAGCGAGGTGCTGCCCAACGCCACCTTCCGCGTGAAGCTCGAGAACGATCACGAGATCATCGCCCACACCGCCGGCAAGATGCGCAAGAACCGCATCCGGGTGTCGGCCGGGGACAAGGTGCTCGTGGCCATGACTCCTTACGACCTCACCAAGGGGCGCATCACCTTCCGGGTCCGCTAGTCCCGCCATGACGCCCCGGCTGGTCCTGGCGTCGGAGAGCCCGCGCAGGCGCGACCTCTTGGCCTCGATCGGCCTGACCCCCGACATCATCGCGCCCGCCGAGATCGACGAGACGCCCCTCAGGGACGAGCTGCCCCGGCGACTGGCTGCGCGCCTCGCCGCCGCCAAGGCCGAGGCCGTCGCCGCCGCCTATCCCGATGACTTTGTCCTGGCCGCCGACACCGTGGTCTCCGTGGGGCGTCGGATCCTGCCCAAGGCCTCGGACGCCGCCGAGGTGGAGGCGTGCCTGCGGCTCCTGTCCGGGCGGGCCCACCGCGTGGTGACCGGGGTCAGCGTCCGCGCCCCCGGGGGACGACGCGGCGACCGGCTGGTGGAGACCCGGCTGAAGATGCGTCGCCTTTCGGAGACCGAGATCCGCGCCTACGCCGAAGGCGGGGAGGGCGTGGGCAAGGCGGGCGGCTACGGCATCCAGGGCCGGGCGGGCGTCTTCATCCTGTCGCTCAGCGGCTCCTGGCCGGCGGTGGTCGGTCTGCCCCTCCATGAGACCGAGGCCCTGCTCCGGGGACTGGGCTGGCGCCGGCCATGAGCGCGCGCCGGGCCTACCTGGACGTCACCCCCGGCGAGACCCGGGGAGTGGTGACCCTGGATGGTCGACCCGAACACCTGATCCTTTCCCGCGAGGATGACGACCCCCGCCTGGAGCCCGGCGCCCGGATCGCCGCCCGGGTGCGCAAGGTCGAGCCGGCCTTCGCCTCGGCCTTCATCGACCTCGGCGAGGGCCTCGAAGGGCTGATGGACTATCCGCCTGACCGCCGCCCCGTGGAAGGCCAGATGCTGGAGGTGGAGGTGCGGTCCGCGCCGCGCCCCGGCAAGCTGGCGGGGGTGCGGGCGACGGGTCCCGCGGAGGCGCCGGTGCGGCTCCTGGCGCCCGGACCCCCGATGGCCGAGCGCCTCGCCCGCCTCGCGCGCAGCCAGGACCTCGTGACCGGAGCCGAGGCTCGCCGAATGGCCGATGCGGCGGAGGAGGCGGCCCTGACCGAAGCCCATGTGCTGCCGGGGGGCGGCCTGGTGGTGATCGAGCCGACCCGCGCCCTGGTGGCCGTGGACGTGGACCTGGGACCGCGCAAGGGCCCGGACCCGAAGTCGCTTGTGCGGCAGCTGAACCTGACGGCCATCGCCGAAACGGCGCGCCTGCTGCGCCTGAAGGGTCTGGGCGGCCTTGTGGTGATCGACCTCGCCGGACGCGGACATGACGGGACCGCCCTTCTCAACGCCGCGCGCAACGCCTTCGCCGCGGACAACCCCGGGGTCGCCTTCGGCCCCATCAGCCGGTTCGGGACCCTGGAGCTGACCGTCCCGCGACGCACCCGGGCTGTCGCCGAGATCCTGCTCGAGCCCGGCGGCGACCCCAGCGACCGCACCCTGGCCCAGAGACTGGTGCGCCGGGCCGAAAGCGAGGCCGAGGCGGTTACCGGCCGGGTCGTGACGATTCAGGCCGGTCCGGGGTTGGCCCGGCTGGCCTGGCCTCTCGTCGACCGCCTCGCTGAGCGTATGGGCGCCCGCTTCGACCGGGAGGTGGCGTCCGACTGGCCGCGGGACCGCTTCGAGATCACCGTCCCCTGAAGGCCCTGCTGTGAAGACCGCCTGTCCCATCTGCCGCAGGCCCGCCGATTCCCGGTTCCGGCCGTTCTGTTCCTCCCGTTGCGCCAATGTGGACCTGCAGCGCTGGCTATCCGGAAGCTATGTCCTGCCCGGAGACGAGATCGATGACGAAGACATCGCCGACCCGGACATCGCCGACCTCGACAGGGGCGCCTGACCCGTCCGGCTGGACAGGGTCGGAAGCGGCGCCTAAACACGGCTCAGGGCGGCCTTGGCGCTGAGTCTGCCCGCCGCCGCCCGGTTTTGGGAATTCTCTACCGGAAGGCCGGACGCCCCGGAGGCTCGAGACGCAGGAATGCCGGATCCGGATGTACTTTCAGCCTCGGGCGTGAGATTCGCCCGACACCAGACTCCGGAGACGCTCCGGGACCTCCGCCGGGTGGTGGACGCCGTTTTCCCGGACGATGAATCCAGACTCATCGGCATGGAGATCGGGGCCTATCGCGCCCTTGTTCTGGAGGCGCAGACCGAGCTCAATGCGAAGGACTTCGTCCGGCGTCTCTGTCAGGAAGTGCGGGACGACATCGTCGAGGTGATCGGCGAGGACCGTTTCTATATCCAGACCAATCTCTATCTGCGCGCGGCGCGACCGGAGTCCGGGGGGAGCCCCGAGGCGATCGGCTGGCACAGGGAGACCTTCTACGGGCCGAACATGGAGCGGTCCGTGAACATCTGGACCCCGGTCAGGGGGGTTTCCGAGAGAAACACCCTGCGGTTCATTCCGAAGTCCCAGTCCATCCCTGAGTCGGAAATCCGGACGGTCTCCGTCGCCGACGAGGTGACCGAGAAGGGCTCCGTGGGGAACAGGATCGGCTTCCTCTACAGCCCGAAGGTCATCCAGAGCGGGGTGGACCTCGACAACAGCCAGCCCATGCAGGTCCCGGAGGGCCGTAGCGCCCTCTTCCCGGGTCTGCTGATCCATGGCGCCGGGCACAATCTCGACAGCCGGATTCGGTTCTCGGTGGATTTCCGGATCCTGCCCTTCAGCGCCTACGCGTCGACGTCGAAACCTTACCACCTGGCGAGCGGCAAGCCGTACTTTGAGTTGTTCTGACCGCACGGGTCTGTCCCGTCAGAGGAGAGTGTCCCCATGAGCCCGTCCGGAAAGCCCCGCGTGCTGGTCGTCGGCGCAGACGGAGTCATTGGCGCGACGCTGGAAAGACGGCTACGCGAGACCGGCCGCTTCGAGGTCTGGGGCACGACCCGGCGTCGAGAGACCCTGGCCGGCGAGAACCGCCTCCATCTCGACCTTCGCGATCCGGACGATTTCGAGGTGTCCAGGGGCTTCGACGCCGCCGTCCTTTGCACCGGCGTGGGGGGCGAGGCCGCCTGCGCGGCCGATCCGGAAGGCTCCCGCCTGGTGAATGTGACGGGCCCGGTCCGGCTTGCGGAGCGGCTCACCGCTGCGGGCGTCCATGTTCTGGCCCTGTCCTCAAACGCCGTCTTTGACGGAAGCCGGGAGTTCTTCTCCACCGAGGATCCTCCGGCGCCGAGGACCGAGTACGGCCGCCAGAAGCGCGACCTGGAGGCGGCCCTGCAATCCCTGCCCGGGGTGGGGATCCTCAGGCTCACCAAGGTCCTGGACGGCGCAACGGGCCTGCCGGCGCGCTGGGACCGCGAGCTGGCGGCCGGCGGAACCGTGGAGGCCTTCGTCAATCACTTCATCTCGCCTGTGACCCCGGAGGAGGCGGCTTCGGTGCTGATCAGCCTGATCGACCGCCGGGCGAAGGGCCTCTTCCAGTTCTCGGGCGCAGAGAACCTGTCCTTCCACGCCTACGCCCTGAGCCGTTATGCGGACCGGCCTGACCTTCTGAAACGCATCCGGCCGGTCCGCGATCCCGCCGCCGGCGACGGCGCCCTGTACAACTCCCTCCGGACGGAACTGCCGACCGAGGAAGCGCAGTACGAAGACCTGAAGGGGGTCGGCGCCCAGGCCCTCGGCCTGATGACGGGGTACGCCTACGCCACCAACCCCAAGCGGCTGGCCTTCACCCTCTCGCGCTACAAGTTCGTGGCCAAGATGCTGACCGGCAAGACGTCGGTCCTGGAGATCGGCTGCGCCGACGCCTTCGGCACCCCTCTGGTCCTGCAGGAAGTCGGCGCCCTGACCGCCGCCGACTTCGACTGGATGTTCGTCCGGGAAGCCCAGGTCTCGCATCCCTTCCGGGACCGGATCACCTTCCTGCGGCATGACATGGTCGAGGGCCCTCTCGCGGGCGTGTTCGACGGCGCCTTCTGCCTCGACGTGCTGGAACACATCGCGCCAGAGGCGGAATCGCGCTTCGTCCTGAACGTCTGCGAGAGCCTCACCGACGACGGGGTCTTCGTGGTGGGCATCCCGTCGCTGGAGTCGCAGGTCTACGCCTCCGAGATCTCCAAGGCTGGGCACGTGAACTGCAAGACGGGCGAGGAGCTGCGCGCCTTCATGCTGAAATTCTTCAGCAATGTCTTCCTCTTCTCGATGAATGACGAGGTCGTGCATACCGGCTTTGCGCCCATGGCCCACTACCTGTTCGCCATCGGCGCCGGGAAGCGCCCCGGCCTCGCCGCACCCGGCGGCTGAGCTTCACCCGCCTCGCTGGACACGGCGCCGGGGCTCTTCTATAGAACCGCCTCCGACCCGCGAGGCGTCGCGCCTGGGTAGCTCAGTTGGTAGAGCAGCGGATTGAAAATCCGCGTGTCGCTGGTTCGATTCCGGCCCCAGGCACCATTGTTTTCCATGCCCTTAGATCAGGTCCCTTTCGGAGCCAGGACCGACCGGCTCCACCTGCCCCCCCTCTGAACGCGGGCCTCCGGGACCCTGACCCTGATGCGGATCGGGCTGGGCCTGCATCCGGAACGGGCGAGGCGATGGGCGCAAGAGGCGGATGCAGACATCACTCGTCAGATTCCTGCGACCGGACGCTGCCGGAATCCGCAGGTCGGGAGAAAGTTCCCCTGCGGAAGGGGCGGCGTGCTAGCGTCTGCCTTCCTGCCGAATTCCCGGTGGCGGAGGTGTCTCTGCCCGACACTGCCTGTGCGGTGCGCCGGGGAACAGATTGTGGAGGATCAGATGCCGAACAGGATCCCTGGCGACCCCGAGCCGCTTCCAGCCGACCGTCGCCTCTTCATCATCGGCGCGATCGCCATGACC
>NZ_JADBZL010000160.1:0-5278 GCF_020402505.1 Phenylobacterium sp.
ACGGCATGGATGAGCTGTCCCGCCTGCACCTGGGACACTCGCCCATCCCGTTCAAGCAGGTGGCCGGGACCGGCAAGTCGCAGAAGAGTTTCCGCTACGTCGCCCTGGAGCCGGCCACCGCCTACGCCGCCGAGGACGCCGACGTCACCCTGCGCCTCTACAGGGTCCTTCGCCCCCGCCTGCGCCAGGAGGGCCTGCTGACGGTCTACGAGACCCTGGAGCGGCCCATGCCCCCGGTGCTGGCGGCGATGGAGAACGCCGGGGTGCGGGTCGATCCCGAACGCCTGCGCCGGCTGTCCAACGACTTCTCTGTGCGGATGGGGGAGCTGGAGGCCGAGGCCCACCGGCTGGCCGGACATCCTTTCAACCTCGGCAGCCCCAAGCAGGTGGGCGAGGTGCTCTATGGCCAGATGGGTCTGGAATCCCGCCGCACCACCGCCACGGGCGCCCAGGGCACCGACGCCTCGGTGCTCGAGGAGCTGGCCGCCGAGGGCCACGCCCTGCCCCGGGTCCTGCTGGACTGGCGCCAGCTGTCAAAGCTCAAGGGCACCTACACCGACGCCCTGGCCGCGGCCATCGCGCCCTCCACCGGCCGGGTCCACACCTCCTACGCCCTGGCGTCCACGACCACGGGCCGGCTGTCGTCCACTGACCCCAACCTGCAGAACATCCCCATCCGCACGGAGGAAGGGCGCAAGATCCGGCAGGCCTTCGTCGCCGATCCGGGTCGCGTCCTGATCAGCGCCGACTACAGCCAGATCGAACTGCGCCTCCTGGCCCACGTGGGCGACATCCCCCAGCTCAAGGACGCCTTCGCCCGGGACCTGGACATCCACGCCCTGACGGCCTCCGAAGTGTTCGGCGTTCCCGTCGAGGGCATGCCCGCCGAGATCCGCCGGCGGGCCAAGGCGATCAACTTCGGCATCGTCTACGGCATTTCCGCCTTCGGTCTGGCCGCCCAGCTCTCCATCCCCAGGGACGAGGCGGCGGACTATATCCGCACCTATTTCGAGCGATTCCCCGGAATCCGGGCCTATATGGACCAGGCGCGGGAGACCGCGCGGCGGCAGGGTTATGTGACCACGCTCTTCGGCCGGCGGGTCCACATCCCGGCGGTCCAGGCGCGCAGCCAGGCTGAGCGGGCCTTCGGCGACCGCGCGGCGATCAACGCCCCTCTGCAGGGCGCCTCGGCGGACATCATCCGCCGGGCCATGATCCGGATGCCGGCGGCCCTCGACGCCGCAGGCCTGCAGACCCGGATGCTCCTGCAGGTCCACGACGAACTCGTCTTCGAGGCCCCTGAGGCGGAGGCCGCCGCCGCCGGCGAGGTGATCCGCCGGATCATGGCGGGCGCCGCCGAGCCCGCCGTCGCCCTCACCGTACCCCTGAAGGTCGAGGTGAACGCCGCGGCCAACTGGGATGATGCGCATTGAGCCTCCCGCCGTCATGCGCCCGTCATGCGATCCGGTTTCCGTCCCGGTGTGCACCCGACACCCCTCACGGAATTCCGCCATGCGCCTGAACCGACTGCTGATCTCCGCCCTTGGGCTCGCCCTGGTCGCCCCCGGCGCCCTGGCGCATGAGACGGGCGCGCCCCACAGCGCCCATGACGATGGCCGGACCTGGCTGGCGGGGGATCACCATGTCCACTCCCAGTTCAGCGTCGACTGGAAGCCGGCTGCGGATCCCGCCCAACCACCGGAGCCGGTGATCGGCGGGGACTCCAGCAACACCATCCCCACCAACGCCCGCATGGCCCGCAAGTACGGCCTGTCCTGGATGGCGGCGACGGACCATGGGGGCCCGAACCACTCCCGCGTCAACCGGGACCTCGCCTATCCCGAGGTCCTCAAGGCCCGCCGGGAGGTTCCCGACCTGATCCTCTTCTTCGGCCTGGAGCTGAACACCCCCGGCGCCGACCACTCCAGCATCATCGTGCCCTCCACGCCTGCGGAGCGGGACGACCTGACGGATCTTGAGCATCGCTTCGACAAGTTCGAGGCCTGGCCGACGGACCCGGCGCGGGACAAGGAAAGCCGGATGGTCGAGGCCCTCACCTACATGAAGGCCCTGCCGCGCCCGCCGATGGTCATCGCCCACCATCCTTCCCGCTCGGCGAAGGGCCTTGGCCAATATGGCCAGACCGGTCCGGCTGAGCTGAGGGACTGGAACGATGCGGCGCCCCAGGTCGCGGTGGGCATGGAGGGCGCGCCCGGCCACCAGGCGGGAGGCCTCAATCCTGACGGGTCGCCGCGCACGGAGGAGAAGAGGGGCGCCTACCGACAGCATCCCACCTACGGCGGCTTCGATCAGATGACCGCCCGGGTCGGCGGCTTCTGGGACTCCATGCTGGGCGAGGGCCGCCGCTGGTGGATCACGGCGACGTCGGATTCCCACCGTCACTATACGGACGGGGGGATCGACTTCTGGCCGGGCGAGTATGCCAAGACCTATGTCCGCGCCCGCAAGTCCCCCGACGATATCCTGGATGGCCTGCGCGCCGGCCGAGTCTTCGTGGCGACGGGAGACCTCGTGTCTTCCGTCGACCTGGAGGTCCGCCCGGTGGCCCGGGGCGGCCCGGCGGCGGGGATCGGCGGTGAGGTGACCCTCGCGCGGGGGCAGGATGTCCGCATCACCTTGAGGGTCCGGGATCCCTCCGGCGAGAACTTTGGCGGGCGCACCCCGGAGGTGAAGCGGATTGACCTGATCCGCGGCGACCTGACCGGTCCGGCGCCAAGCCGATCGGCGGACGAGAACCCCACCGCCCGTGTCGAGCGTCGCTTCACCTCCGCCGACTGGGTCCGCGAGGGGGAGGTCATCACCCTCACCACCACCCTGCGCAATGTCCAGGCCTCCGGCTACATCCGCTTGCGCGGAACGGGGACAGACGAGGCCGAGCCGGCCATGGACGTCCCCGGCGAGAACCCCTGGGACGACCTCTGGTTCTACGCCAACCCGGTGTTCATCAAGGTCCGCTGATGGCCCCGATCCCGGAACTCGCCCCGGAACTCGCTCCCGAGCCTGTTCCGGACAGCCTCGCCGCCTGCCGCAGGCTCGACCGGGATGACCCCCTCTCGACCCTGACGGGGCGATTCCGCCTGCCCACCGGGATCGTCTACCTGGACGGAAACTCCCTCGGGCCCCTGCCGCGCGCGTCCGAGGCGGCGGTCCGCAGGGCGACTGCGGGCGAGTGGGGCCGGTCCCTGGTGCGCGGCTGGAACGCCGACGACTGGATTGGCCTGCCGGCCCGCACCGCCGCCCGGATCGCACCCCTCATCGGGGCGGAAGCCGAGGAGGTGGCCTGCGCCGACTCGGTGTCGGTGAATCTCTTCAAGCTCGCCGCCGGCGCTCTGGCCTTGAAGCCGGACCGAAAGGTCCTCCTGGCGGCCGAGAGGGACTTTCCCACGGACGGCTACATGCTCCAGGGTCTGTCCCGCCTGAGGCCCGATATCCGTATACGGATCGTTCCGCATCACGAGATCGCCGGAGCGCTCTCGAACGACGTCGCCCTGCTGGTGCTGAGTCACGCGGATTATCGCACCGGCGCTCTGGCGGACCTGTCCGGCCTGTCCCGCCAGGCCGCCGAGGCGGGCGTCCTGACCCTCTGGGACCTCAGCCATACCGCGGGCCTCGCGCCCATCGGCCTCGCCGCAGCCGGCGCGGACATGGCGGTGGGCTGCGGATACAAGTACCTGAACGGCGGACCCGGGGCGCCGGCCTTCGCCTTCCTCGCCCGCCGCCACCACGAGGCCTTCGCCAATCCCCTGTCGGGCTGGATGGGGCATGAGCGCCCCTTCGATTTCGCGCCGGGTTATGCGCCCGCCGCCGGCGCCGCCCGTCTCATGGCCGGGACCCCTCCCATCCTGTCCCTGACCGCCCTGCATGCGGCCCTGGAGGTGTTCGAAGGCCTGCAACCCGCCGCCCTTCTCGCGCGGTCCCGGACCCTCTCCGACCTCTTCCTCGCTCGGGCGGCGCCGGCGCTGGAGGCGCACGGTTTCACCTGCGTCTCCCCGGCCCGGCGGGAGGCCCGGGGCGGCCACCTGTCCTTCGCCCACCCCCAGGCCTACCCGGTGGTGCAGGCCCTGATCGCCGCCGGCGTGATCGGCGACTTCCGCGCTCCGGACCTGATGCGCCTGGGCTTTTCGCCCCTTTTCCTGCGCCGGGCGGATGTCTGGGCTGCGGCGGACCGTTTCGCCCAGGTCATGGAGACCGGCGCCTGGCGCGATCCCGCCTTCGCCGAGAAGCAGAGAGTCACATGAACGCCCCCCGTGACGAGGCCGGACGCCGGCTGGTCGACATTTCCCAGCCCCTGCGGCCAGGCCTGCCCGTCTGGCCGGGGGATACCCCCTTTGGCCTGGAGCGGACCTGGGTCCTGGACGGGGACTGTCCGGTGAATGTCTCGCGCCTGACCCTGTCGACCCACTCCGGCGCCCACGCCGACGCCCCCCTCCACTTCGACGCCGCCGGCGCAGCGATCGACGCCGTGGACCTCGTCCCCTACATCGGCCCGGCCCAGCTCCTGTCGGTGACGGAGGGACCGGAGCGGATCGCCGCCGACGAGGTCCTGCCGCGCCTCGCCCCGGGGACCCGCCGGGTCCTGCTGCGCACCTTCGACGCCTTCCCCCATGAGGCCTGGCCGACGCACTTCCGCACCCCTTCGCCGGACCTGGTGGAGGCCCTGGGCGCCGCCGGCATCGTCCTCTTGGGGATCGACGGGCCTTCCCTGGACCCGGAGGACGCCAAGGACCTGGTCAGCCACCAGGCCCTGGGCCGCTGGCGCATGGCCGTCCTGGAGGGGCTGGTCTTCGACGATGTCCCCGATGGGGCTTACGAACTGATCGCCCCGCCCCTGCGCCTGTCCGGCGCCGACGCCTCGCCCGTAAGGGCCGTGCTGCGCGACCTCTGACGGCCCCTCTCGCCCTACGCGCCGGGCGTGCTAGTTTGGCCGCGAAGCAAAGAGCATTCGGGGAGTGACCATGAAGGGACCGGGGATCTTCCTCGCCCAGTTCGCCGGGGACGAGGCGCCGTTCAACAGCCTGCCGGTCCTCGGCCGCTGGGTGGCGGACATGGGGTACAAGGGCGTGCAGATCCCCACCTGGGACCGGCGCCTGTTCGACCTGAAGCTCGCCGCCGAGAGCGACGCCTACTGCGACGAGGTCAAGGGCATGCTGGCCGACCTCGGCCTGGAGGTCTCCGAGCTGTCCACCCACATGCAGGGCCAGCTGGTGGCGGTGCACCCGGCCTATGACGAGATGTTCGACGGCGGAGATCGGAAGAG
>NZ_JADBZL010000161.1:0-9602 GCF_020402505.1 Phenylobacterium sp.
GCGCCGGTCGAACTCGATGAAGGCGAAGGTCTCCAGCGAAGGCAGGAAGGTCACCTCCGTGCCGGTCAGAGGCTCGCCGGACTCCCGCAAGGGAGAGGGACCGGTCTGCACCAGCGGAGAGACGGCGTCGCCCCGGCGGAAGGTCATCTCGTAGGCGCGGCCGCCGCGGTGGACCTTGAGTTTCAGCCAGTCCGACAGGGCGTTGACGACGGAGACGCCCACGCCGTGCAGACCGCCGGAGACCTTGTAGGCGTTCTGGTCGAACTTTCCGCCGGCGTGCAGCTGGGTCATGATGACCTCGGCCGCCGAGACGCCTTCGCCCTCGTGGATGTCGGTGGGAATGCCGCGGCCGTCGTCGGTGACCGTGCAGGAGCCGTCGGCGTTGAGGATGACCTCCACCCGGGTCGCATGGCCCGCCAGGGCCTCGTCGATGGCGTTGTCCACCACCTCGTAGACCATGTGGTGCAGGCCGGAGCCGTCGTCGGTGTCGCCGATGTACATGCCGGGCCGCTTGCGGACGGCGTCCAGGCCCTTCAGAACCTTGATGGACTCCGCGCCATAGGCGGCGGCGGCCTCTTCGGGGGTTTCGGTCGGGGTCTCTTCGGGAATCTGGGATTCGTCGGTCATGGGGTGTCCGCAACAGCCAGCCGGGAACCCTCCACCCGGACCCTGAGGGCGCGGCCCTCAAGTTCCTCGAAGAGAGGGTCGTCCGTGCCGGTCAGGAAGGCCTGAAGCCCGAGCGCCTCGATTTCGTCAAACAGCGCGGCCCGCCGGCGGCGGTCCAGATGCGCTGCGACTTCATCCAGCAACAATACAGGCGCCGGCGCTGATTCGGCACGGGAAAGACGCGCCGCCTGGGCCAGGACGAGGTTCAGGACCAGGGCCTTCTGCTCGCCTGTGGAGCATTCGGCGGCGGGCCGTCCGCGCTCGGCGTGGATCACCGACAGATCGCCCCGGTGCGGCCCGGTCAGGGAACGCCCCGCCGCGGCGTCCCGGCCCCGGGCAGTGGCGAGGGCGGCGGCGAGGGCCTGTTCGAGGGCAGGTCCGGTCTCGCCTGCCGCCGCACGCTGCTCCCACTCGCCCAGGGGAGCGATCCGGGCCTGGGGAAAGGGCCGCTCTCCGCGGCCGTCGATTTCGGCCTGGAGAGAGGCCAGGGTGCGGGCCCGGGCCTCGGCCAGGCGGGCGCCGCTGAGGGCCAGGCGTCCCTCAAGCGCGTCGAGCCAGACCGGGTCCGCAGGACCGTCGGTCAGCAGGCGCAGGCGCTCACGCAGGGCCTTCTCGTAGGCCAGGGCGGCGGCGGCGTGGCCGGGCTCGGCGGCGAAGACCAGGCGGTCGAGGAACCGGCGGCGTTCGCCGGCAGCCTCCAGGAAGAGTCGATCCTGGGCCGGGGTCAGCCAGGCGGGCCGGACAAGGTCGGTCAGCCGGGCCGGCGGGACGGTCTCGCCCTCCAGGCGCACGGCGCGGCGGGAGGCGCCGGCCGTCTCGACGCCAACGCCGACGCGGACCGTCTCGCCGCCCACATCCAGGCGGGCGGAGACGGCCCAGGCCCGGCCCGCAGCCTCGTCCGGCGCCCGGCGGCCGATCTCCGGCAGGGCGGCGTTGCGCAGGCCCCGGCCGGGGGACAGGAGCGAGACGGCCTCCAGGATGTTGGTCTTGCCCGCTCCGTTCGGCCCTGTGAGCACCACCATGCGGCCGTCGAGCGGAATGTCCGCCCGCTCGTAGGAGCGGAAGTCCGTCAGGGACAGGCGTGTGAGGACCGAGCGCACGGGCCCAGTCTATAGCCGGTTCGCAGCGGCGGGGTGAGGGTCGATGGTCCCGTCAGACCCGCAGGGGCATGAGAACGTAGCGGACGTCAGGGTCGGTGGGATCCAGCACCAGGGCCGGATCGTTCGGGCCGCCGAACCGGAACTCGGCCTGCTCGGCGCTGATCTGGTCGGTGACATCCAGCAGGTAGCGGGCGTTGAAGGACATTTCGAAGGCCTCGCCGTCGTAGTCGATCTCAAGCTCCTCGACGGCCTGGCCCGTCTCCATGCTGCGGACCGTCAAGATCAGGCGGCCGGCCTCGATCGACATCCGGACCGACCGGCTCTTCTCCGCTGAGATGGTGGCCACACGGTCGACCGCCCGGGCGAAGAGCTGATTGTCGACCATCATCACCCGGCTGTTGTCCTTGGGAATGACACGGGCGTAGTCGGGGAAGCTGCCGTCGATGACCTTGGAGGTCAGGGCTGCGCCGCCGAAGTCAAAGCGGACCTTCTGCGGACTCACCGCCAGGTGGACGCTCTCGCCGGCGTCGTCGAGGAGGCGCCGGGCCTCGCCGATGGTCTTGCGCGGGACAATGACGCCGGGGGCGCCGGCGGCGCCCTCGGGGGCGGGCATTTCGGCCAGGGCCAGGCGGTGGCCGTCCGTGGCCACGGCGCGCAGGCGGGGCAGGCCGCCCTCGGTGACCGTGTGCAGGTAGAGGCCGTTCAGATAGTATCGGGTTTCCTCCGTGGAGATGGCGAAGCGCGTACGATCGATCAGGCGGATCAGATCATTCACGTCCACGCTCACCCGCCCGGACAGGCCTTCGGAGGACATGACCGGGAAGTCGCCAGCCGGAAGGACGGGAAGGCTGAACCGGGAGCGGCCGGCGGAGACGGCCAGGCGGGGATCCTCCCCTGTCCAGGCCAGGGTGACCTCGGCGCCCTCGGGCAGCTTGCGGGCGATCTCGTAGAGAGTGTGGGCCGGCGCCGTGACCTGACCGGCCTGCTCCACCCGGGCCTCGGCCTCGTCGATGATCTCCATATCCAGGTCGGTGGCCGAGAAGCTGAGGCGTCCGCGCTCGGCGGAGAGCAGGACATTGGACAGGATCGGGATGGTGTTCCGGCGCTCCACCGCGCTCTGGACATGGCCCAGGGCTTTCAAGAGGGCGGCGCGCGCGATCGTCAGCTTCATCTGTCGGGTCCGGTGTGGGCCGGGGACGGGACCGGCCAGGCCGAATCCGCCCCGGGAGGTGGGGTACCGACTTTAATCATTTGTCGGGCTTGGGAAAGGGGGCCGGCGTCAGGCCCGGGTGTCGAGATGGGCGCCGGGAGCCTCGGCTTCCGGGGGCGCGCCGCCAGAGGTGCGGGAGGCGACGACCACCATGGCCGGCCTCACCAGGCGGCCGAGCAGCTCGTAGCCGGGCTGCAGGCACTGGATCACGCCGCCGGGGGCGAGGTCGGGGCTGTCCTGCTCCATCATCGCCTGGTGGAGGTGGGGGTCGAACCGGTCGCCCATCGCGGGGGTGACGGACTTCAGGCCGTTGGACTCGAAGGCGCTCAGAAGGGCCTTCTGGGTCATCTCGACCCCGACCACGAAGTTGCGGACCCCGGCGTCCTCGGAGGCTGGCGGGGCGGAGAGGGCCCGCCCCAGGGTATCGGCCACGCCCAGGAGGTCCCGGGCGAACTTCTGGATGGCGTAGGCGCGGGCGTCATTGGTCTCGCGCTCGGCGCGCCGACGGACATTCTCGGCGTCTGCGGCGTAGCGAAGGACCTGTTCCTTCAAGGCCGCGTTCTCGGCCGCGAGGGCCGCCAGGGGATCGGCGGCGTCGACGCCGGGCTCAGTCGCCGAAGGAGTCTCGTCGGGGGACTGGGGATGGTCGGACATGTTTCACTTCACCTCTTTGACCCGGATGCCGGGACCCGGATGTCGCTCGCCGGGGCAGGGACCGGCTTCAGACGCCGGCCATCTGCGACAGCACCTTGGCGGTGTAGTCCACCAGGGGGATGACCCGGGCGTAGTTCAGGCGCGTCGGGCCGATGACGCCGATGGCGCCCAGCAGCTTCTTCTGGCCCGACATATAAGGCGCCGCAATGACCGCGGAACCGGAAAGCGAGAAAAGTCGGGTCTCGGCGCCGATGAAGATGCGCACGCCCTGGGCCTCGCGGACCCCGTCGAGGAGGCCGATCAGCTGTTCCTTCTGCTCCAGGTCGTCGAACAGCATCCGGACCCGCTCGAGGTCCTCCAGGGTCTCGCGGTCGGCAAGCAGGTTGGCCCGGCCCCGGACGATGAGGGCCCGGTCGCGCCCCTCGCCCCCACCCCAGACCGCCAGGCCCTCCTCCACCAGCCGGGCCGCCGCGGCGTCGAGCTGTCGGCGCGCATGCTCCAGCTCCAGGCGGATGTCCTGGCCTGCCTCGACCAGGGTCTTGCCGCGCATCCGGGCGTTGAGGAAGTCCGCCGCCTCCTGAAGGGCCGAGGGGGTGACCCCGGCGGCCAGCTGCATGAGGCGGTTCTCCACAACGCCGTCCTCGAAGACCATGACCGCAAGGGCCTGGCCGCCGCCAAGGGCGACGAACTCCACATGCTTGACGCCGGCCTCGCGCACCGGGGCGACGACGATGCCGGCGCCCCCGGCCAGGCCTGACAGCAGGGCGGAGGCCTCGTTGAGCATGTCTTCAAAGGAGCGGCCGCGGCCGGCCAAGCGCTGTTCGATCTCCCGGCGGTCGCTGTCGCCCACGTCGCCGACCTCCATCAGGCCGTCCACGAAGAGGCGCAGACCTGCGTGGGTGGGCAGGCGGCCGGCGCTGACGTGCGGGGCGCCCAGGAGGCCTAGCTCGGTGAGGTCCTGCATGGTGTTGCGGATGGAGGCGGGGGACAGCTGCACCCCGCCCCGGGACAGGGTGCGCGAGCCCACCGGCTCGCCGGTCTGCAGATAGGTCTCCACGACCCGGCGGAAGATGTCGCGGGCGCGGCTGTCGAGTTCTGCGAGGGTCGGGCCCCGCGGGAGAAACTGGCCGGTCACGGTCTGGCGATCCCTGTTTCCGGTCGGGCATGGACGCAGGCCCCGAGTTACAGGATAAGCACCCACCCCGCCGGCGCAAGGCGCCGAACCCCTTCCCCGACAGCGAGCCTTCTCCATGACCGCCAAGCGACCCTTTGACCGCGCCGCCGACAGCCTACGGACCGTGACCCTGGAAACCGGCGTCAACCGCTATGCGGAGGGCTCCTGCCTGGTTGCGTTCGGACACACCCGGGTCCTGGTGACCGCCAGCGTGGAGGAGCGCGTCCCGCCCTTCCTGCGGGGTCGAGGCCAGGGCTGGGTGACCGCCGAATACGGCATGCTGCCCCGCGCCACCCACACCCGAGGTCGCCGGGAGGCCGCCGAAGGCAAGCAGTCGGGCCGGACCCAGGAGATCCAGCGGCTGATCGGCCGGTCCCTCCGGGCGGTGGTGGACATGGCGGCCCTGGGCGAGCGGCAGATCTCTCTCGACTGCGACGTGATTCAGGCGGACGGCGGCACACGGACGGCGGCCATCACCGGGGCCTGGGTAGCCCTGCGCCAGGCGACCGACCTCCTGGTCCGTGAGGGCGTGATCCCCCGCTCGCCTATCCTGGACCAGGTGGCCGCGGTGTCCTGCGGCGTCTGTCAGGGGGTTCCGGTCCTGGACCTCGAGTACGAAGAGGACTCCAACGCCGAGGCCGACGCGAACTTCGTGCTGACGGGGGCGGGCGACATTGTCGAGATCCAGGCCACGGGGGAAAAGCGCGGCTTCACCCGGGCCGAGTTCGAGGCCCTGTTCGGTCTGGCGGAAAAGGGAATCGCAGAGCTTTTCGCCCTGCAGAAGGCGGCCGCTGCAGCGGCCTGATCCGCATAAGGAAACGGGCGACCCCGGCGGGGCCGCCCGTTCCCGGCGCCGGTCCGCCGTCGGGAGAGACAGCAACGGCTGGCGCGGTCCGCGATCAGAAGCGGGTGTTCAGAAGGTGGCGGAAGGCGGTGGGCGAGAGGCGCCCGATTTCCTCGGCGAAGGGCAGCATGAGACCATCGATGATGGCCTCGAGCCGGCGCAGGAGGCCTTCGACGACGTGGATGTCGCGGATGTCCAGGACGTGAGCCATGGGAAGCTCCTTGTGCAATGCAACAATTGTTGCGGTGCACATAGGCCCATACGCACGGCCGCGCAAGGTCCGGAGGGCGCCGGAGGGCGCTGATTGTTGCATTGCGGCGACACCCCTAGACTCAGGGCTCCCAGGTCAGGAGATCCGCCGGCTGGCAGGCGAGCTCGCGGCACAGGGCGTCGAGGGTCGAGAACCGCAGGGCCCTGGCGTCCCCGGCCTTGAGAATGGCCAGGTTGGCGGCGGAGACCCCCGTGCGGTCGGCCAGCTCGGCCAGGGACATCCGACGCTGGACAAGCAGCCGGTCGAGGTGAAGCCGGACGGGCATCAGATGGTGAGCTCCGACTCCCGGCGAAGCCGGGCGCCCTCCCGGAAGACCTCGGCGAGGACCACGACCACCAGGATGGAGAACCAGGCTGTCAGCGACAGGTTGGGACGGTCCGGCGCGGCCTGGGGCGGAAGGAGGGCGCCGAGGGTCCAGACCGCGTAGCGGACGAGCTCCAGCCAGGCGAGCCCGACGGCGACAACCCGGAGCCGGGTGACATTGTCCGGATGGAACGGGTCGCCCGCCTTGAGGGTGGCGAAGATCTTCCGGAGGCTGCTGACGATCGTCAGGACGCCGCCGACAAAGAGGACAGCGGTTCCCAACCTGGCCAGGACCACCGCCCAGGCCTGCAGCGGGTCCAGGCCCTCGAACAGAACCAGCCGGGCGAAGGGCATGGCCGGATTGAAGGCGGCGAGGACCCCGTAAAGGAGACTTGCGCCCAGGATCGCCAGCACGACGAGCAGCAGGCCCCAGACGACGTCCAGGACCGCCTTCATGAAACTGGAAAGCGAACCCGGCCCCAGGGTTCTCATGATCGGCATGTCGGCGCCCCCGGTTCCGTTCCGCCTCATCCGCCCTTATGTCGCGTCCTCCGCAGTTTTCGCGTTAAAATACCGTAATGGCCCGCCGACCCCGGAGCGTTTCATGGCGATCAGACTGGAAGCCGGGTCCCGGCTGGTGGTGGCGACCCACAATCCCGGCAAGGCGCGGGAGCTGTCGGAGATCCTTGAAGGGCGGTACCGGCTCGTGACGGCGGGCGAGCTGGGCCTATCCGAGCCCGAGGAGACCGAGGCCACCTTCACCGGCAACGCCCTCCTCAAGGCGCGGGCGGCGGCCCTGGCCAGCGGACTGCCGGCCCTGGCGGACGACTCCGGGCTTTCCGTCCTGGGACTGGACGGCGCGCCGGGCGTGCTGTCGGCCCGCTGGGCCGGGCCGGGCAAGGACTTCGCCCCGGCCATGGCGCGGATCGAGCGGGAGCTGACCGAGCGCGCCGAAGCCGACCGGCGGGCCTATTTCACCTGCGCCCTGGCCCTGGCCTGGCCCGACGACCTGGCGGTGGTCACGGAAGGCCGGATCGACGGCGACCTGGTCTTCCCGCCGCGCGGGGACCGGGGCTTTGGCTACGATCCCATCTTCCGGCCCTACGGCCATGATCTGACCTTCGGCGAAATGGACCCGGCGGCCAAGGACGCCATGAGCCACCGCGCGCGGGCCTTCGCCCGGCTGAAGGCGGCGCTGGCTTGACTGACGACGCCGCCGCACCGGGTTTCGGAGTTTACGTCCACTGGCCCTACTGCGCCCGGATCTGTCCCTATTGCGACTTCAACGTCCACCGCGACCGCCGGCCCGGTGAGGCGGCCCGGCTGGCGCAGGCGATCCTGCAGGACCTCGCGCGGCGGCGGGAGGCGACGGGCCCGCGGCGACTGACCTCGATCTTCTTCGGCGGCGGCACACCCTCGCTCATGGACCCGGACGCCGTGGGCGCGGTGATCGCCGCCTGCCGGACGCTCTGGGACGCGGACCCCGACCTGGAGGTCAGCCTGGAGGCCAATCCCACCGACGCCGAAGCGGGCCGCTTCGCCGCCCTGGCCGGAGCCGGGGTGAACCGCCTGTCCCTGGGCCTCCAGTCCCTGGACGACGAGGCCCTGGTCCAGCTGGGCCGGAACCACGACGCAGCGGCGGGACGGCGGGCGGTCGAGGCGGGGCTGAGGGTCTTTCCCCGGGTCTCGGTCGACCTGATCTACGCCCGGCCCGGCCAGTCGCCGGAGGCCTGGGCGGCCGAGCTGGACGCCGCCGTCGCCCTGGGGGCCGGTCACCTCTCGCCCTACCAGCTGACCATCGAGCCAGGCACCGCCTTCGAGCGGGCGGTGCGGCGCGGCCGGCTGAGGCCCCCCGCCGACCCGCAGGCGGCGGACCTTTGGGAGGTGACCCAGGACCGGCTCTCCGCCGCAGGCTTCGAGGCGTATGAGGTCTCGAACCACGCGCGCAGCCCCGCCGACCGCTCGCGCCACAATCTGACCTACTGGCGGGGCGGCGACTGGCTGGGGGTGGGCCCCGGCGCCCATGGGCGACTGACCCTCGACGGCGTGCGGACCGGTCAGGCCTGCGCGGCGCGGCCCGCCGATTACATCGCCGCCGCAGCCCGCGGCGAGGGGGCGGGAGCGGTCGAGCTCCTGTCGCCCCGGGACGCCGCGATCGAGCGGGTGCTGTCGGGGCTGAGGCTGGCGGAGGGGGTCGGCTTTGATGAACTCGGCGACCTGGGCCTGTCTCCGCAGGCGGCCGAGGTGCGCGACCTCGCATCTCAGGGCCTGCTGGCCGACGATCCCCGCCGGCTACGGGTCACGACTGACGGGCGCCGCCTGCTGGACGCCGTCCTGGAGCGCTTGCTGGCGCGCTGAGCCGGCGCCTTGCAATGGCCGCACAAAGCCGCGAAGGCTGGGCCATGAGCCGCCGTCCGCCCCCGCCGCCCCTGTCCGACGCCCCCCTGGCGCCGGGGCTCTACCTGGTGGCGACGCCCATCGGGAACCTGCGCGACGTCACCCTGAGGGCTCTCGACATCCTGGCCGGCGCCGACCTCATCCTGGCCGAGGACACCCGGGTGACGGGAAAGCTGCTGGCGGCCTACGGCATTTCAAGGCCCATGGCCCGCTATGACGACCACGCCGGCGGGCGCACCGCGCCCCGGGCCCTGGCCCTGCTGGAGCAGGGCGGCCGGGTGGCCCTGGCGTCCGATGCGGGCACGCCCCTGGTCTCCGATCCGGGCTTTCCCCTGGCGCGGGAGGCCATCGCCCGGGGGATCCCCGTCTTCGCCGCGCCCGGCCCCTCGGCGGCCCTGGCGGCCCTGACCGTCTCGGGCCTGCCCGCCGAACGTTTCCTCTTCGTCGGCTTCCTGTCGCCGAAGTCGGCCGCCCGCAGGCGGGAACTGGCCGAACTGGCGGGGGTCCGCGCCACCCTCATCCTGTTCGAAGGGGGCAGCCGGCTACAGGCCAGCCTGGTCGACATGGCGGATGTGCTGGGGCCCCGGCCCGCCGCCGTGGCGCGCGAGCTGACCAAGCTGCACGAGACCGTGGTGCGCGGCCCCCTCGACCAGCTGGCGGCCGACCCGGCCCTGGACCATCCCCTGGGCGAGGTGGTGATCGTGATCGCCCCCGGCCGCGAGGAGGCCGCCACGGCGGACGACGCCGACGCCGCCCTGGCGGAGGCTCTGACGCGGCTGTCTCCCGG
The DNA here is from genome assembly GCF_020402505.1 of Phenylobacterium sp. Lineage (GTDB taxonomy): Bacteria > Pseudomonadota > Alphaproteobacteria > Caulobacterales > Caulobacteraceae > Phenylobacterium. Next base: position 9,407 of record NZ_JADBZL010000161.1, read on the forward strand.
CGAGGCGGCCTCGGAGGTCGCCCGGGCCCTGGGCCTGCCGCGCCGGGAGCTTTACCGCCGGGCCCTTGACCTGAAGGGCGGCGGATGAGGGCGGCGGCGCGGCCCTGGCGACGGAAGCTCGGCGCACAGTCCCGGTCCGGCGGGCGCCGCGCCGAGTGGATCGCCCTGATCTGGCTGATGCTGAAGGGCTGGCGCA
>NZ_JADBZL010000162.1:0-14707 GCF_020402505.1 Phenylobacterium sp.
CCCGGGAATCCGTCTGGACGAAGTCGCCCCGGGCCTCGCCAAGGGTCTCCAGCCAGACGGCCGCGCGGGCGGCCAGGGCCCGCTCGGCGTCGCCGAGGGCTGGGCTCGCCGCCGTCGCGGGAAGGGCGGCGGTGGCGGCGAGGCCGGCCAGGGCAGTGCGGCGTGTCGGCATGATGACCCTCCGTGCGCCGACATGGCCCCGGCGGACCCGGCGGTCAATGCCCGGCCAATGCGGCGCCGGTAGGGCGCACTGACAGTCGTCGGAAGTTCAGGGGGGAGGGGGCGCCAGGATCTCGCGCTTTCCCGAATGGTTGGCCGGACTGACCACGCCTTCCTTCTCCATGCGCTCGATCAGGGAGGCGGCGCGGTTGTAGCCGATCTGCAGCCGCCGCTGGACATAGGAGGTCGAGGCCTTCCCGTCCCGGGTGACAACGGCCACCGCCCGGTCATACAGGTCGTCGCCCGACCCGCCCTCGCCGCCGCCGAAATCGCCCTCGCCGTCCTCGTCATCGCCCCCGGCGGTGACCTCCTCCAGATACTGGGGCTGGCCCTGCTCGCGCAGGAACCGCGCCACCGCCTCGACCTCACCGTCGGAGACGAAGGGGCCGTGCAGGCGTGTGATTCGCCCGCCGCCGGCCATGTAGAGCATGTCGCCCTGACCCAGCAGCTGCTCGGCCCCCTGCTCCCCCAGGATGGTCCGCGAGTCGATCCGCGAGGTGACCTGGAAGGAGATCCGGGTCGGGAAGTTGGCCTTGATGGTGCCGGTGATGACGTCCACGGAGGGCCTCTGCGTCGCCATGACCAGGTGGATTCCGGCCGCCCGGGCCATCTGCGCCAGGCGCTGGACCGCGCCTTCCACATCCTTGCCCGCCACCATCATCAGGTCGGCGACCTCGTCGATGACCACGACCAGGTAGGGCATGGGCCGGGGGTCGACCCGTTCGCTCTCGTAGACCGGCCGGCCCTGTTCGTCGAAGCCGGTCTGGACGGTCCGCTCGAAGTGCTCGCCCTTCGCCGCCGCCTCCTGGGCGCGTTCGTTGTAGGAGGCCACGTTCCGCACGCCGATCTTGGACATCAGACGGTAGCGGTCCTCCATCTCCCGGACCGTCCACTTCAGGGCGACGATGGCCTTCTTCGGGTCGGTGACCACCGGGGCCAGAAGGTGGGGAATCCCGTCGTAGACACTGAGCTCCAGCATCTTCGGGTCGATCATGATGAACCGGCAGGCCTCGGGCGGCAGGCGATAGAGGATCGACAGGATCATGGCGTTGACCCCCACCGACTTTCCCGAGCCGGTGGTGCCGGCGATCAGCAGGTGAGGCATCTTGGCCAGGTCGGCGATGTAGGGCTCGCCGCCGATGTTTTCGCCCAGGGCCATGGGCAGGGCGTGCCCGGTCTTCTCATACTCCGGGCTGGACAGGAGATCGCGCAGGTAGACCGTCTCGCGGCGGGCGTTGGGCAGTTCGATCCCGATGGCGTTCCGGCCCGGCACCACCGCCACCCGGCAGGCTGCGACGGACATCGAACGGGCGATGTCGTCGGCCAGGGCCACCACCCGCGCGGATTTCACTCCAGGCGCCGGGACCAGCTCGTAGAGGGTGACGACAGGCCCCGGACGGATCTGGTCGATCTGCCCGCGGACCCCGAACTCCGCCAGCACCCCCTCCAGGAGCTGGGCGTTCTGGCGCAGGGCGGTTTCATCGAACTGAGCGGCCCGGGGCCCTGATCGCGCCAGCATGGAAAGCTCGGGCAGACAGAACCCCTCCCCCCGGGCGAAGTCGAGAACACCCTGCGCCTCCCGGGTCTCCCGCCCGGACTCGCGGGCCGCTTTCGGCGGCCGGATCGCCGGCGCCGCGGCGTCGTCCGCGCCTGGGGCCAGGGACTCCGGCGCGGGCGTCCCCACAGGCGCCGGGACCGGATCCGCCGTCGATCTGGCCCGCCGCGTCCGGCCCGATCCGGCGGCGGAGACGGTTTCCCCGTCCGCCTGAAAGGGCGAGCGGACCGCCGAGGCGAGACTGCGGTTGCGCAGCCATGCGCCCAGGGCTCCCGCCGTCGCCGCCAGGTCCATCCGCGGAAGCGCCAGGGCGTAGATGAAACCCCAGACCCCGAAGCCGCCCAGCAGGACCGCAGTGATCTCCCGGCCGAAGGGCAGGTTGAACTCCGAGAGCGCGCCGGCGCCGAACGCCAAGAGGCTGTCTCCGGTCAGACCCCCCAGGCCGCGAGCCAGGGGCCAGGTCACCGGGGTGGGCGCCCAGGCCAGAAGGGCCGCCAGGCCCACCAGGGCGAGGCCGCCGCAGAGGGCGCGCAGGCGCAGGGACCCGCGCCCGGCGTCGGGCTGTGGCCCCGTCAGCCGGGAGAGGCCGAGGACCAGAAGCAGCAGGGCGGCCAGCCCCCCCGCCAGGCCCAGGGTTTGGAGCAGGGCGTCGGCCAGGGTCGCTCCGGTGACGCCCAGGGCGTTGCCGGGGGCCGCTGCGGAGGAGGCGTTGAGGCTGGGGTCGGTGACATTCCAGGTCACCAGGGCGGCGGCGAGGCCGACCCCGGCGGCCGCCACAAGGGCGCCCCGGGCGCGCGCCGCGACCGGATGGGTCCAGACCGCGCCGGCGATCTCCACCCCCCTGTCGAAACCTCGTTTCCGCGCCACGCGCGCCATTTCGGTCCGCCTTTCCGCTGGTCCGCCGACAGTGTGGCGACAAGAGGGTTAAGAGGCGTTTACTTCGCCGGTCTCCGCTTCCGGCTCGGCTCCCTGACCCCCGTAAACCTTTCGAGCCGGTCCTTGTTTTTCCCTCCAGAAGGTTTCCTCCGGGCGGAGGAGGCTCTAGGAATGCGCGAATGTGGTCCATGCCCCGCAATCTCAGGAAGATCGCCGTCATCGCGATCGCCCTGATGGCCCTCGCCGGATTCGTCTCCGGGATTCTGGGCGCGCGCGATGTCGCCTACCTGCCCGGGGAGGCGACCTCCGCCACCCCCCCTGAGACGCCCGCAGTGGCCGCTCCCGAGGTGACGCCCCTGACCACCGACCCGCCGCCGCCCCCACCCGAGCCCGAGCCGGAACCCGAGCCGGAACCGGCGCCCGAGGAAAAACCCAGGCCTGCGCCGGAGTCCCAGGCGCCCGCGCCGTCGGCCAAGACGCCCGCCGGACAGGATGCGGTGGGAGATCTCCTCCAGGGCGCTGACCCCGCCGCGACCCAGCCCCCGCCCTACTGAAGATCACCGGGGTCGAAGGCCTCGCCCCAGCCCAGGCGCCGGGCCCGGGCGAAGGCGACCCTGTCCCGGCGAAGGATCTCGGTGTCCTCCACCCGACCGTCCGGTCGGCACAGGCGCAGCCGCAGGCCGGGCTTGCCCGGTCTTGGCGGTGCGATGATCCGTGCGCCGGAGGGCGCCGCCGCCGCACGGGCGACGGGCCGCTCGAAGGCCAGCCAGAAGAACTTCTCGTCCTCGAAGGGCGCCGCGCCGCCCTTGGCCAACCGGTGCTCGCGGCCCCGGGGCAGCCTCTGGGCGAAATGGCACCAGTCCGGCGAACGAAGGGCGCAGGCGGCCGCGTGCGGACAGGGTCCCACCAATCGCGCTCCCGCCGCGATCAGGGCGGTGCGGATCTCCAGCCCCCGCCGCCAGCCCTCGGGCGAGCCGGGTTCGACGATCAGAAGGACCCCCCGGGTCGCCGACCAGAGCTTGTCGATCACGGCGGGAAGGGTCGCCACCGGGACTTCGGTCAGGGCGTAGGCCGCCAGGATCAGGTCGGCGTCCGGAAGCACGAGGGCGGGATCGGTGAGGTCGGCCCTCAGGCGCGTCGCCGTCGCGAGGGCCGCCGGACCGGCCGCCGCCAGCTCCTCCGCCAGGTCCAGGAAGGCCGCGCTGTGGTCCAGCCGGGTCACCGCCGTGAGCCCGGGCAGGGCGTCAAGAGCCGCCCAGCCGCCGCCGCCCGGTCCGGCTCCGGCGTCCAGCAGGCGCGTCGGCGCGAAGGCGGGCCTCAGCGCGAGGACCTCTTCCAGGGCCCGGCGCGCAGCGGCGTAGGTGGCGGGGGTCCGGGTCAGGGCGTAGGCAAGGGCGTCGGCCTCGCCCTTCACCAGCGCCGAGGAGGCCCGGCCCCGGCGATAGCCTTCAGACAAGGCCAGGGCCCGCTGCGCCAGCCCGGCCCGCCCCTGCCCCTCCAGGCGCCGGTCGATGGCGGCCCGGAGCGCGTCTGGAAGGACGGCGTCCAAGCCGGCTTCAGGCCTGCCGGTTCTTCACGAGGTCGTCCACCACCGCCGGGTCGGCGAGAGTGGTGGTGTCACCCAGGTTCGACAGGTCGTTTTCGGCGATCTTGCGCAAGATGCGGCGCATGATCTTGCCCGAGCGCGTCTTGGGAAGGCCGGGGGCGAACTGGACGATGTCGGGCGCCGCAAAGGCCCCGATCTCCCGCCGGACCCAGCCCTTGAGGTCGGCCTGCAGGACGTCGGTGGGGGTGACGTCGGCGTTGAGGGTCACGAAGCAATAGACCCCCTGTCCCTTCACGTCGTGCGGATAGCCGACCACGGCGGCCTCGGCGACATCGGGATGGGCGACCAGGGCGCTCTCGATCTCCGCCGTCCCGAGCCGGTGCCCGGAGACGTTGAGGACGTCATCCACCCGTCCGGTGATCCAGTAGTAGCCGTCCTCGTCCCGCCGGCAGCCGTCGCCGGTGAAGTACTTGCCCGGGTAGGTCGAGAAGTAGGTGTCGATGAACCTCTGGTGGTCGCCATAGACCGTCCGCATCTGGCCGGGCCAGGAGTCGGTGATGCAGAGGTTGCCGCTGACAGCGCCGTCCAGGACCTGGCCCTCGGCGTCGACGATCTGGAACTTCACGCCGGGCAGGGGGCGGGCGCAGGATCCGGGCTTCAGGTCGGTGGCGCCCGGCAGGGGCGAGGCCAGGCAGGCGCCGGTCTCGGTCTGCCAATAGGTGTCGACGATGGGGCAGCGGCCCTCGCCCACCACCCGGTGGTACCAGAGCCAGGCCTCGGGATTGATCGGCTCGCCCACCGTCCCGATCAGCCGGAGCGAGGCCCGGGAGGTCGCCTTCACCGGGCCCTCGCCATCGCGCATCAGGGCGCGGATCGCCGTCGGGGCGGTGTAGAAGATCTCGACCTTGTGCTTGTCCACCACCCGCCAGAACCGGGAATTGTCCGGCCAGCTGGGCACGCCCTCGAAGATCAGGCTGGTCGCGCCATTCGCCAGGGGCCCATAGACCACGTAGGAGTGCCCGGTCACCCAGCCGACGTCGGCGGTGCACCAGAACACCTCGCCGGGCCGGTAGTCGAAGACCAGCTCATGGGTGTGCGAGGCCCAGACCAGGTAGCCGCCGGTGGTGTGCAGGACGCCCTTGGGCTTTCCCGTCGAGCCGGAGGTGTAGAGGATGAAGAGCGGGTCCTCGGCGTTCATGGGCTCGGGGTCGCACTGGTCGGACACCGTTCCCTTGATGTCGGAATAGAAGACGTCGCGCCCGGCGGTCATCGGCACCTCGGCCCGGGTGCGCCGGACCACGATCACGTCGGCGACCTGCGGGCAGTCCTTCAGGGCCTCGTCGACGTTGAGCTTCAGGGGGATGACCTTCCCGCCGCGAAGCCCCTCGTCGGCGGTGATGACGATGCGGCTGTCGCAGTCCTGGATCCGCCCGGCGATGCTGTCGGGCGAAAAGCCGCCGAAGATCACGGAATGCACGGCGCCGATCCGGGCGCAGGCCAGCATGGCCACGGCGGCCTGGGGGATCATCGGCAGGTAGATGGTGACCCGGTCGCCCTTCTTCACGCCCTTGGCCTTCAGGACGTTGGCCATCCGGCAGACTTCCGACAGAAGCTGGCGATAGGTGAGCGTGGTCCCGTCCACACCATCATCCGGCTCCCAGATGATCGCCACCTGGTCGCCGCGGGCGGCGATGTGCCGGTCCAGGCAGTTGACCGAGACGTTCAGCACCCCGTCCTCGTACCAGCGCACCCGGAAGTCCTCCCGGTTGAAGGACACGTCCTTGGTCCGGGTGGGCTTGCGGATCCAGTCGAGGCGGGCGGCCAGCTCCATCCAGTAGCCGTCCGGGTCGGTCTCCACCCGCGCCAGGGCGGCGGCGTAACCCTCCGCCGTCATCCGGGCCTTCTTCGCCCAGGCTTCGGGAACCGGGAACACTTCACCTTCGCTCACGCCATGCCTCCCTCGCGGTCATCGCCAGAAAGCTACTAGTGCGGCGGGGCGGCGGGGGGAAGCGGCCAGCCGCCGATTTTCCACCCCGCCTTGCGCCCGTCGCCGGGGACGTTAGCCTCCCTGCGCGATCCACCGGAGATACCCATGCTGCTGCACCTGTCCACTTGGCCCGAGATCGAGGCCCAGCTGAAGCGTTCCAGCGCGATCGTCGTGCCGATCGGCTCCAACGAGCAGCACGGCCCCACCGGTCTCCTCGGTACGGACTGGATCTGCCCGGAGATCATCGCCCATGAGGCCCAGAAGGGGGCCGACCTCCTGGTCGCGCCCACCTTCAACATCGGCATGGCCCAGCACCATCTCGGCTTCCCCGGCACCATCTCCCTGCGGCCCAGCACCTTCATCGCCGCCATCGGCGACTGGTGCCGCAGCCTCGCCGCCCATGGCTTTACGCGCATCTACTTCCTGAACGGACACGGCGGGAATGTCGCCACCATCGAGGCCGCCTTCTCCGAGCTCTACGCCGAGGCCAGCTTTGCGGGCCGGGCGCGGGGTTTCTCCCTGAAGCTGAGGAACTGGTGGGACCTGCCGGGGGTCAACGCCCTGGCAAACCGGCAGTTTCCCACCGGGCACGGCAGCCACGCCACGCCCTCCGAGATCGCCGTGACCCAGTGGGCCTATCCGGACGCCATCAAGAGCGCAAACTATGCCCCGCAGATCGCCCCCACCGGCCCGATCCGCGAAGCGGCGGACTTCCGCGCCCGCTATCCGGACGGCCGGATGGGCTCGGACCCGGCCCAGGCCACGCCCGAAAAGGGCGGGGAGCTCGTGAAGCTGGCGGCGGAGGGGCTGGTGAAGGAGGTCGCCGCCTTCGCCGCCGAGGTCTCGCCGGCGGGCTGAGGCCTGAGGCTGGCCCTTCAGGCCGTCTCGACGGTCCCGTCGCGCACGGTCACGAGCCAGGGCGTCAGGGCCTCTCCCGCGCAGGGGCCGGCGGTGCAGACCCCGTCCCCCAGTCGGAAGACGGCGCCGTGGGCTGCGCAGAGGATCCGGTCGCCGGTCCGGGTCAGGTAGAGGTCGTCCATCACCGCCAGAGGCCAGCCGTTATGAGGGCAGGAGTCGATCCAGCCCCGCACCTCGCTCCCCTCCCGAACCAGGAATCCGGCGAACAGGGCCTCGCCAACCCGGAAACGGAAGCCACGGGCGCCCGGATCGCCCAGTTCGGACACCGCGCAAAGTCGCGTCCCCGGAGGCGGAGCGGCCGGATTGTCCGTCTGCGGACGACGCATCAGAGGGCGCCGATGGTCGCCTTGAAGGCCGTCACCTGGACCGAGGCGAACAGTCCGGCCGTCTGGTAGGGATCGCCGAGATTGAAGGCCCGGGCGTCCTCCAGGCTGTCGGCCTCGAGGATCAGGAGGGAGCCGGCCATGTTCCCGGCCTCGTCCAGCAGGGGCCCCGCCACCTTCAGCCGTCCGGCGAAGCCGCGGGCATAGGCGAGGTGGGCCTCGCGGTTGGCCAGCCGGAGCTCGAGGCTGTTCGGCTTGTCATTGCAGACCAGGACGTAGAGGCCCATGGGCGCGGTTCCTTTCAGGGTTCAGCGTTCGGACTTCAGGGGGCGGGAGAGGAGGCCGGAGATGGCCGCCTCCACCCCCACTTCACCGGCGAGAATGGCGGCGACGGCCTCGCAGATGGGCGCCTCGACGCCGATGCGGGCGGCCAGGTCGCGGACGGCGGGGGCGGAGGCGACGCCTTCGGCTACCGAGACCTTTCCGGCGAGGGCGTCCTCCAGGGAGCGTCCCTGACCGAGGGCCAGGCCGACGCTCATGTTGCGCGACTGGGGCGAGGAGCAGGTCAGGACCAGGTCCCCCAGGCCGCACAGGCCGGCGACCGTCTCGGCGCGGCCGCCCAGGGCCACGGCCATCCGGGTCAGCTCGGCGAAGCCCCGGGTGATGAGGGCGGCGTGGGCCGAGCGACCCAGGCCGCGCCCCTCGGAGACGCCGCAGGCGATGGCCAGGACGTTCTTGACCGCCCCGCCGACCTCCGCCCCCACCATGTCCGTGGCGGCGTAGGGCCGGAAGGCGGGACCCGCCACGGCCCGCGCCAGGGCCGCTCCCAGGGCCTCGTCGGGACAGGCCAGGGTCACGGCGGTGGGCAGGCCCCGCGCCACCTCGGCGGCGAAGGAGGGACCTGACAGCACGGCGGGCCGGGCGTCCGGCAGGGTCTCGGAGAGCACCTCGGTCATGAGCTTCAGCGAGCCCTGCTCGATGCCCTTGGCGCAGAGGATCATAGGCGCCCCGGCGGCGATGACGGGGGCGAAGGCGCGCAGGCTGGCGCGCAGATGCTGGGCCGGGGTCACGTTCAGGTAGAAGTCCCGCCCGGCCAGGTCCCCGGGGCTGGCGACGGCGCGGACCGCCGGATCCAGCGCAACGCCGGGCAGGAAGGTCCGGTTCTCGTGCAGGGTGTTGACGTCCTGCGTCACCTCCGCCTCCCGGGCGAAGAGGGTGACGTCCAGGCCCGCCCGGGCGCAGACCAGGGCCAGGGCCGTGCCCCAGGCGCCGGCGCCGATCACGCCGACGGTCCGGAAGGTCTCGCTCATGCCTTGGCGCCCTTCCGGCCAGGAAGATGGGTGGGCCGGTCGGCCGCCGCCGCCGGGTCGAGGGGCCAGCGCGGCCGGGCCGGTGCGGCCAGGGGATCGGTCAGGCCCAGGGCCAGCCGCTCGGCGCCGGCCAGGGCGATCATGGCGGCGTTGTCCGTGCAATAGGCCAGGGGGGGGGCGTGGAAGCTCCAGCCCAGCTCCGCCGCCAGATCCTGAAGGGCCGCGCGCACGGCGCCGTTGGCCGCCACCCCGCCGGCGACCACGAAGCGCCGACCGCCGGGGGGCAGGTCCCCGGCGCAGGCCACCATGGCCCGGCGGGTCCGCTCGGCCAGCTGGCGCGCGATGGCCGCCTGGACGGCGGCGGCGAGGTCCGCCCGCGAGGCCTCGCTGCAGGTCGCCGCCAGGCGCGCTGCGGCGGTCTTGAGCCCCGAGAAGGAGAAGTCACAGCCCGGCCGACCGAGGAGGGCCCTGGGCAGGTCGAACGCTCCGGGGTCTCCCGACGCCGCCAGCCGCTCCAGGGCCGGGCCGCCGGGATAGGGCAGGCCCAGGGACTTGGCGATCTTGTCGAAGGCCTCGCCGGCGGCGTCGTCGATGGTCGAGCCCAGGCGCGTGCAGGCGCCGACCCCTTCGACCCACAAGAGCTGGCAGTGCCCCCCGGAGACCAGGAGCAGAAGGAAGGGATAGTCGATCCGCGCGGTGAGGCGGGCGGAGACCGCATGCCCCTCCAGATGGTTCACCGCCACCAGGGGCAGGTCTCGGGCCAGGGCGACCGCCTTGCCGAAGGCGAGGCCGACCATCACGCCGCCGATCAGGCCCGGCCCCGCGGTGGCCGCAACGCCCGACAGGCCGTCCCAGCCGGTCCCGGCCCGGTCCATGGCCTCTGCGACGACGGCGTCGATGGTCTCCACGTGCGCCCGGGCGGCGATCTCCGGGACCACTCCGCCGAAGGGCGCATGCCGCTCGGTCTGCAGCCCGACCACCGAGGACAGGACGGTGACCGATCCGTCCGCCGACAGGCGCACCACCGCCGCAGCGGTCTCGTCGCAGCTGGTCTCGACGCCAAGGACGGTCAGGTCGCTCATGCGGGCGGGGGTCCGGGTTGCGGCCCCGGCGCGGCTCCTGTAGGGCCGGTCCGGAGTGAATTCCAGCCGAGGTAGCCCTCCCGTCGTGCCTGCGCAACAGCCTGTCCGGATCGGGGCCCGCGGCTCCAAGCTCTCCCTCGCCCAGGCGGGCCAGATGCAGAGGCGCATCGCCGCCGCCCTCGGCGCGCCGCCGGAGGAGGCCGACCGCGTCGCCCCCCTGGTGGTCATCACCACCTCAGGCGACCGGATTCAGGACCGACGCCTCCTGGAGGTCGGCGGCAAGGGGCTCTTCACCAAGGAGATCGAGGAGGCCCTCCTCGACGGCCGGATCGACTGCGCCATCCATTCGCTGAAGGACATGCCGGTGGCCGCCCCCGAGGGCCTGGTCCTGGCCGCCATCCCCGAGCGTGAGGATCCCCGCGACGCCTTCCTCAGCCTCACCGCCGACCGGCTCGAGGACATGCCCCGGGGCGCACGCCTGGGCACGGCCTCGCTGCGCCGCCAGGCCCAGAGCCTGAACCTGAGGCCCGACCTCGACGTGCGCCTGCTGCGCGGCAATGTCGACACCCGGCTGGAGAAGCTGAGGGCCGGCGAGGCCGACGCCATCCTGCTGGCGGCCTCGGGGCTGAACCGGCTGGGCCTTGGCGACCTGCCGCGCAGCTTCATTGACCCGTGCCTGTCGCCGCCTGCGCCGGGCCAGGGGGCCCTGGCCATCCAGACCCGCGAGTCGGACCGTGACGCGTCCTGGCTGGCGGCCCTCCGGCACGCCCCCACGGCTCTGGCGGTCGCCGCCGAGCGCGGCGCCATGGCCGCCCTGGAGGGCAGCTGCCGCACCGCCATCGGCGCCCACGCCTTCGCCGAGGGCGAGGACCTGGCCCTGATCGTGGAGGCCCTGTCGCCGGACGGCGTGCACCGGTTCCGGGGCGAGGCCCGCATGGCCGCCTCGGCCGGCCCTTCGGCGGCGGCCCTGCTCGGGCTCGATCTGGGGCGACGCCTCCAGGCCGAAGGCGGCGACCTCATCCTCCTGGCCGATTGATTCCCCGGCGCAGGGGCGCATTGTCGGCCTCACCATGAGCCTCCCCGCCCGCCCTGATGCTTCCCGCGCCGTCTGGATCACCCGGGCCGAGCCCGGCGCCGCCCGCACGGCCGCCCGGGTTGCGGCGCTGGGACTTGAGCCCCTCGTCCTGCCCTTGCTGGAGACCGTGGACCTTCCCGAGGCTGCAGGGGCGCTCGGCGGAGAGGGGCCCCTGGCCTTTACCTCCGCCAACGGCGTGCGCGCCTTCGCCCGGCTCAGCCCGCGCCGGTCCGGACCGGTCTATGTGGTGGGTCCGGCCACCGCCGCCGCGGCGCGGTCCGCCGGATTCACGGACATCCGTCCCGGTGCGGGCGACGTCGAGGCCCTGGCTCGCCGGATCCTGGCGGACGCCCCGCCGGGCGAGGTGCTCCACGCCGCCGCCCGGGAACCTGCCGGGGACCTCGCGGGACGCCTCCTCGCCTCCGGCCGGCCGGCCCGCCGGGTTGCGGTCTACGCCGCCCGGGAGACCCGGCCGACCGCCGCCCAGCTGGAAGAGGCCCTGGCCGCTCCGGTCGTCCTGGCCCATTCGCCCCGGGCCGGCCGGATCCTCGCAGGCCACCTGGCGCCTCTGGCCTCCCGGCCCGCCGTCCTGGGGCTGTCCCCCGCCTGCCTGGCCCCCCTCGAGGGCCTGGATCTTCCCGCCAGGGCCGCTCCGGACAGGCCCCTCGAATCCGACATGCTAAATCTGCTAGCCTCCCTGCGATGACCGAAACGCCCCCGCCGCCGCCGTCCCGCTCGCCGACCCTCGCCGGTCGGTTTTTCTGGGCGTTGCTCGCCTTCGCCGCCGCAGTCGCCATTGCCGTCGCCGCCTTCATCCGGTTCGGACCCCGCCTGCCGGCGCCCCTCGACTTCGGCCCGTCGTCGCCGCCGGCCGCAGAGGCCCCCGCGACTCCGTCGCCGGCCCCGGCGCCGGTTGCGGTGGACGCCCCGGCGCCCGCCCAGATCCCGGCGGTTCCCGCCACCGACCTGGCCCGCCTCGAGGCGCGTCTCGATGACCTTGAGGCTGGCCGCAGCCGGACAGCCGCTTCGGCCCGGTCCGCCCTGGCCGCCGCCGCCCTGCTCTCCGCCGCCCAGACCTCCCGGCCCTTCACCTCGGAGCTGGCGGCGGTGGAGGCCCTCGCCCCGGCCGACCTCGACCTCTCCGGCTTTGCAGCCATGGCGTCCACGGGCGCCCCCAGCCGGGCGACCCTGGCGCTGGAGTTCCCCGACTTCGCCGCCCGCGCCGCCGCCGCCGCCCGCCAGCCAAGCGAGACGGCGCCCCTGGGCGAGCGCCTGCTGGCGGGGCTGTCCCGGGTCATCCTGGTCCGGCCTGTGGGGCGGCTGCCGGGCGATGCGCCGGAGGCCCGGCTCGCCCGGGCCGAGGTCCAGCTGAACGAGGGCGACCTGGAGGCGGCGCTGGCCAGTCTCGCCGGCCTGCCTCCCGCCGCGCAGGCGGCGCTGGCCCCCTGGTGGGACCGGGCCCAGGCTCGCGCCCGGCTGGACCGGCAGGCCGCCGCCCTTGGGGAGCGCGCCCTGCGCGACCTCGCCCGCCTCGAGGAGGCCGCCCCGTGATCCGCTCGGCCCTCTTCCTGCTCCTGGCGGCCTTCACCGCCGCGATCCTCCTGTCCCTGGCCGGGGAGTCCGGGCGCGCCAGCATCCTCTGGCTGGGCTGGCGGGCGGACATGACCGCCACGGCCCTTCTGGTCCTCGTCGTCCTCCTCTCCCTTCTGGCCTTCGCCGCCTGGCGCCTGGTCCTCTGGGTGGCGGACGCCCCCCGACGCGCCGCCGCCGCCCGGGCCGAGTCCCGCCGCCGGCAGGAGCTGGAGGTTCTGACCCGCGGCTTCGTGGCCGTCGCCGCCGGGGATGGCGCCGAGGCCCGCCGCCTGGCCGCCAAGGCCGCCGAGCTTTCTTCCGAGGCGCCGGCCCTGGGGCGACTGCTCGCCGCCCGGGCCGCCGAGGCCGCGGAAGACCCGGCCGCCGCCGAAGCCGCCTGGACCGCCATGCTGGCCTTCCCTGACCTGCGCCTCGCCGCCCGGCGGGGCCTTACCACCCTGGCCCTGAGCCGGGGTGAGCGGACCGCGGCCCTGCAGCACGCCGAGGCCGCCTTCGCCCTGGCCCGCACCGCCCGCTGGGCCTGGCGCGTCCTCCTCGAGGCCCGGCTGGAGGACGGCGACTGGGAGGCCGCCCGAGACCTCCTCAAGACCGGCCAGGACCGGCGCATCGTCAGCCCGGAGGTGGCCGAGCGCGGCCGCGCCGCCCTGCTCGCCGCCTCCGCCGCCCAGCTCGACCTGACGGGCGACGCCCGGGCCCGCAGCCGCGCCGCCGACTACGCCCTTGAGGCCGCCCGCCTGCAGCCCGGCTTCGCCCCCGGCGTGGTCATGGCCGCGCGCCTTTTGTCCGCCCAGGGCAAGGCCGGCCGCGCCGCCCAGGTCATTGAGGCGGCGTGGAAGGCAGCGCCCCACCCGGCCCTCTGGCTGGCCCTTCGCGACCTGAAGACCCGGGAGACTCCCCGCGAGCGGGCCGGCCGGCTGGCGGCCCTCGCCGCCCTCAACCCCGGCGCCCGGGAGTCCCGCATCCTGACGGTGGAGGCGGCCCTGACCGGCGGCGACGCCGCCCGGGCGGTCGAACTCGCCCGGGGTCTGGAGGCCGAGCCCCTGACCGCCCGGATCGCCGGCCTCATGGCCCGCGCCGCCTTCGCCGCCGGCCGACCGGACGAGGCCCGGGTCTGGCGCGGGCGCGGGATTTCGGCGCCGGGCGAGCCGGACTGGTCGGACCTCGACCCCGAGGGCCGGGCCTTTTCCTACCAGCCCGCCGACTGGGCGCGCCTGGCCGTCAGCTTCGCCGAGACGGGCGAGCTCATCCATCCGCGGCACGAGCGCCGCGAGCCCGGCCTCTCCGACCTGCCGGACCTGCCCATGTCCTATGCCGAACAGGACTTCACGGCCCTGGAGGCGCCGGTTCCCTTCCCCATCGGCGAGGGCCTTCAGGGCGAGGAGGAGGACGAGGATCCCGACCCGGCCCCGCCGCCGGTCGCCCCGCCCCCTGCGCGTCGCCGCTTGGCGAGACCGCCGCGAGACGCTAAGTAGGCCCGTCCGCGGGCCCCAGCGCCCGACAGGCCCTTGGGCCGCCTTAGCTCAGCCGGTAGAGCGGCGCATTCGTAATGCGTAGGTCAGGTGTTCGAGTCACCTAGGCGGCACCATCTCCCCCAGTCCGGCGCCCTGGAGCTCTTGAGATGACCCCTCTGCCGATCCGGATCCGGCCCGAGGACGAGCGGGACCGTCCCGTGATCCATGACCTGACCCGGCGGGCCTTTGCGCCCATGGCCTTCGCCGCCGGCGACGAACCGGACCTGATCGACGCCCTGAGGCGCCTTGGTGCGCTGAGTCTCTCGCTGGTGGCCGAGCTGGAGGGCCGGGTCGTCGGCCATGTCGCCCTCTCCCCGGTCACTCATGAGAGCGGCGCGGAGGGATGGTTCGGACTTGGCCCCATCTCCGCAGAGCCGGCGCTGCAGAGGCAGGGTGTCGGCGGCGCCCTCATCGCCGAGGCGAAGAGCTGGCTTTCGGGCCAGGGCGCGCGAGGCTGCATCCTGACGGGCGATCCCGGCTACTATCCCCGGCATGGCTTTCTGCCGGCGCCAGAGCACGCGCCGGAGGCCGAACCGGCCGAGTTCTTCATGGTCCTGGCCCTGGCGGGCGAAATCCCGCCCGGCCGGTTCCGCTTCCACCCGGCCTTCTATGCCTGAGCGCCCCCCGGTTCACATCCGCCCCGCAAGGGCTACGGCCTTTTCGCCGGCCCCGCAGCGACCCCCGTCACGCACGCGGCCATGGCGGCGATGAG
>NZ_JADBZL010000163.1:0-3487 GCF_020402505.1 Phenylobacterium sp.
AGCCCTACGCCTTCAACGCCCGCCCCTGGGAGCTGAAGAAGACCGAGACCGTCGATGTCATGGACGCCATGGGCGCGGCCATCCGCGTCGACAGCCGCGGCCCGGCGGTCCTTCGGGTGCTTCCGCGGATCAATGACGAGATCAACGAGGAGTGGATCTCCGACAAGACCCGCTTCGCCGTCGACGGCCTGTCTCGCCAGCGCCTCGACACCCCCTACATCCGCGACAACGGCCGCCTGCGCCCGGCCTCCTGGAAGGAAGCCCTCGACCTTGCCGCCGCTCGGCTCTCGGCCGCCGCGCCCGGACGCATCGGCGTCATCGCCGGCGACCTGCAGGACGCCGAGTCCCTGAAGGCGACCCTCGACCTCTTCCGGGCCCTGGGCTCCGCCAACACCGACTGCCGCCAGGATGGCATGGCCCTGGGGACGGGGCCGCGGGAATCCTGGCTGTTCAACGCCTCCATCGCCGGGCTTGAAGAGGCCGACGTCATCCTCCTGGTGGGAACCAACCCCCGCTTCGAGGCGCCTGTCCTCAACGCCCGCCTTCGCCGCCGCTGGCTGGCCGGGGCGCTGGAGGTCGGCCTCATCGGCGAGGCCGCCGACCTGACCTATGACTTCGATCACCTCGGTGAGACCGCCTCGGCCCTGACCGCCCTGGCCAAGGCCCGGACCGGCTTCGCCAGGGTGCTGAAGGGGGCCAAGGCTCCGGCCCTGATCATCGGCGCGGGCGCCCTGTCCGGCCCGCACGGCGCCGCTGTCGCCCACGCTGCGGCCCAGGTCGCCAAAGCCTTCGGCATGAGCTGGAACGTGCTCCATATCGCCGCCTCCCGGGTCGGCGGGCTGGACATGGGCTTCGTCCCCGGAGAGGGCGGCCTCGACGCCCGGGCCATGACGGCCAAAGGCGCCCTCGACGTCCTCTTCCTGCTGGGCGCCGACGAGATCGACCTGTCGGCCTCGGACGCCTTCCGCATCTATCTTGGCTCGCACGGCGACGCCGGCGCCCACGCGGCGGACCTGATCCTGCCCGGCGCGGCCTATACCGAGAAGGACGGCCTCTACGTCAACCTCGAGGGCCGGGTGCAGATGGGTCAGAGAGCCGTCTTCCCCAAGGGCGAGGCCCGGGAGGACTGGACCATCCTGCGCGCCCTGTCCGAGCGCCTCGTCAAGACCCTGCCTTACGACACCCTCGACCAGCTGCGCGCCCGGCTCTTCGCCGAACATCCCACCTTCGGCCAGATCGACTGGGCGCCCAAGGGCCAGGCGGACCTGTCGGCCATCGGCGCAGCCGGCGACCTCGGCGGCGCGCCGCTCGCCAGCGCCGTGAAGGCCTTCCATCTCACCAACCCGGTCGCGCGCGCCAGCGTGACCATGGCCGAATGCGCCGCCCTGGCGGCGGGCCCGGCGAAACTGGCGGCGGAGTAGGGCATGGACGCGGCGCAATCCTTCTGGGCCACGCCGGGCGGCTGGACCCTGATCACCGTCCTGCAGATCCTGGCCGTCCTGGGCTGGCTGCTGATGTCGCTCGCCTTCTTCATGTATGGCGACCGCAAGATCTGGGCCGGCGTCCAGATGCGGAAGGGCCCGAACGTGGTGGGCCCCTTCGGCCTGCTGCAGTCCTTCGCCGACCTGATCAAGTTCATCCTGAAGGAGATCGTCATCCCCGACGGGGCGGACAAGTTCGTCTTCCTTCTCGCCCCGGTCCTCACCTTCGCCCTGGCCCTGGTGGGCTGGGCGGTGATCCCGCTGGCCCCCGGCTGGGTGGTGTCGGACATCAATGTCGGCGTCCTCTACCTCTTCGCCATCTCCTCCCTGGGCGTCTACGGCATCATCATGGGCGGCTGGGCGTCGAACTCGAAGTATCCCTTCCTGGGCAGCCTGCGGTCTGCGGCGCAGATGGTCTCCTACGAGGTCTCGATCGGCTTCGTGATCATCACGGTCATCCTGCTGGCCGGTACGATGAACCTGACCCAGATCGTCGAGAAGCAGGCCGGCGGCTTCTGGAACTGGAACGTCTTCGGCGGCGGCCTGCAGAACCTGCCCATCGCCCTCGTCATGATCCCCATGTCGGTGATCTTCTTCATCTCGGCCCTGGCCGAGACCAACCGGCCGCCCTTCGACCTGCCCGAGGCCGAGTCCGAGCTCGTGGCCGGCTATCAGGTGGAGTACTCCTCCTCGCCCTTCCTGCTCTTCATGATCGGCGAACTGGCCAACATCGTCCTGATGTGCGCCATGATCTCCATCCTGTTCTTCGGCGGGTGGCAGGCCCCGGTGGACCTGGCCTTCGTGTCGCAGTGGTCTCCTACGGCCCAGAGCTTCTACGGCTTCATGTGGCTGTTCCTGAAGATCATCTTCTTCTTCTTCCTGTTCGCCATGGTGAAGGCCATCGTGCCCCGCTACCGCTATGACCAGCTGATGCGGCTGGGCTGGAAGGTCTTCCTGCCCATCTCCCTGGTCGCCGTGGCCCTCGTCGCCGGCTGGCGCGTGCTGGGGCACCCGGGCGCATGAGGCGGGCGGTGCTTCCTCTTCTGGGTCTAGCGGCCCTCTTCATGGCGGGTTGCGCTTCCACGAGCACGCCCGACGGGGACGTGGCGACCTATGATGCCCTGCGTCAGCTGCGCGAGCGGTGCACGGCGCAGGGCAAGGACCTGGCCCCGAAGCCGGGCGGCAACGAACGGCGTCTGTCCGGTTACGAGTGCAAGGGAAGGTAGGCCCGCATGCTGAAGCGCATTTCCCAGGTGGTCCGGGGCGCGGCCCTCTCCGACTTCATCGGCGCCTTTGGCATGGCCATGGTCTATATGGTCCGGCCCAAGGCCACCGTGATCTATCCCTACGAGCGCGGTCCCCAGTCCCCGCGCTTCCGCGGCGAGCACGCCCTGCGGCGTTATCCCAGCGGCGAGGAGCGCTGCATCGCCTGCAAGCTCTGCGAGGCCATCTGCCCGGCCCAGGCTATCACCATCGAGGCCGAGCCCCGCGAGGACGGCAGCCGCCGGACGACCCGCTACGACATTGACATGGTCAAGTGCATCTACTGCGGCCTGTGCCAGGAGGCCTGCCCGGTGGACGCCATCGTCGAGGGTCCGAACATCGAATTCGCGGTCGAGACCCGCGAGGAACTCTACTACGACAAGGAACGTCTGCTCGAGAACGGTGATCGTTGGGAGCGGGTCCTTGCCAAGAATCTGGAACTGGACGCGCCCTACCGGTAGACCCGGGCGGCGATTCCGAACGCACTGAAACCCCGCCGGTCCCTCCGGGGCGCGGCGGTCCTAGAAGAGGGGCTGAACCCGGTGGCCTTGCAGGCAATCGCATTCTATCTGCTGGCGGCGGTGACCATCGCGGCGGGGTTCGGCGTGGTCTCCGCCCGAAACCCCGTGCATTCGGTCCTCTTTCTCATCCTCGCCTTCTTCTCGGCGGCGGGCCTCTTCGTCCTCATGGGGGCGGAGTTCCTGGCCATGCTGCTGGTGGTCGTCTACGTCGGCGCCGTCGCG
>NZ_JADBZL010000164.1:0-2577 GCF_020402505.1 Phenylobacterium sp.
CCTCTTGAGGGGGAGGTGGACCGCGAAGCGGGCCGGAGGGGGTGTGCGGCCACCCCCCAACGCCCCTCTGTCACCCCCTGATCGGCGCGCAGGCTCCCTCAAGCCAGGTGCGGACCGGGGCGTCCAGGTGCGGGCCGATCTTGGCCAGGACCCGGGCGTGATAGGCGTCCAGCTGGGCGCCGACTGAGGCGCGCTTCCCTGCGACGCCGAGGCGCCCCGTAGCGGCACTGCCGCGGCCGCCAAGACCTGGTTCTTCACCGGCGCCCTGGAGGAGATGACCGCCGACGAGGCCAAGACCTTGGTCGCAAAGGCGGCTGGCGCATACGCGATACCACCGCGAGGGTCATGGCCGGCCGGGTCTCCGCCAACGCCTATAGCCGCCGCGTGACTCCGACGGAAACGAGGGTGTGCGGGCTGTCGCTTGTGAGTCCGAAGCCCGCGCCGATATCGAACTGGACGTTCGAGCCGACCTGCCAGGCGAGAGAGGTCGCCAGGATGGAGCGGGTTGAGGCCCCTCTTGGGTCCCAGTCCCGATAGAGACTGATGTCGAGCCCGGCGGAGAGGGATTCGCTCAGTGTGCGACTGAGGCCAGCGGCCCCCCCTGTCGCGACGTGTCTGCCGCGCCTGTCGGCATCCACCGAGAGGTCAAGCTCAGGCGTCAGCGACACCTGCCAGCCGCCGCCCGAAGTCCAGCTGAGCGGAAGGCGCACCCCGGCGCCCCAATCGCCGCCGGTTGCGCGCCCCTCTCCCGTGGGAAGGACGATGAAGCTCTGTAAGCCGTAGGCCAGGCTTGAAGTCCGGGACCCGAAGAGCGCGCCCACAACAACATCCCCCGCCTCATACCTCTGACGCGCAGTCCCGGCCGGACTGTCTGAGGGTTTCGTTTTCGTCAGCCCCGTCCAACCCAGCTCCGCTTCCAGACCGGACCCCAGACCGACCCGGAGCAGGGGGGCGAGGAGGTTTGTCGTGCTTCCATCCCGGCTGGACGTCCAGGTCGCCAACCCCGTCTCGAGCACCAGGCCCCCGCGCGGGACAGCGCAGGGTGGGGTCGTCTGTCCGGGGCGCTGCGCGCACAGGGACCCGCTCTCCTGCGCCTGACCGACAGTCGGCGAAAGAGCGAGCCCAGCCACCATCAGGCCGAGGCGAAACAGGGGCGAAAACCTCATCAGACGGCAAGCCTCCGACGAAAGTGAACCGGGCGGACCTCGGCTAACGGATGCATCGCTAACAAATCGTGCCTCGCCTCCGCCCTTGGGCGCATCGGGGCGGGTGCGGGCAAGAGAGGTGTGCGGCCACCCCCCAACGCCCCTCTGTCACCCCCCGATCGGCGCGCAGGCTCCCTCAAGCCAGGTGCGGACCGGGGCGTCCAGGTGCGGGCCGATTTCGGCCAGGACCCGGGCGTGGTAGGCGTCCAGCTGGGCGCGCTCCTCCGAGGTCAAAAGATCCGGAAGGATCAGGGTCCGGTCGATCGGGGCCAGGGTCAGGGCTTCGAAGCCCAGCATGGGCCGCTCGCCGCCGGGAATGGTCCTGGGCTCTGTCACGTACTGGAGGTTCTCGATCCGGATGCCGTAGGCGCCTTCCTTGTAGTAGCCCGGCTCGTTGGAGACGATCATTCCAGGCTGCAGGGCCACAGTGTTCGGCGCCTTGGCGATGCGGTGCGGGCCCTCGTGGACCCCCAGGAAGACGCCCACGCCGTGGCCGGTGCCGTGGTCGTAGTCCAGGCCCCGCGACCAGAGGGCGGCCCGGGCGAAGGCGTCCACCGCCGAGCCCGTCGTCCCCGCCGGGAAGCGCAGGGCCGCCAGGGCCAGGTGGCCCTTGAGCACCAGGGTGAAGCGCTCGCACATCTCCCGGCTCGGGGTCCCGATGGCCAGGGTGCGGGTGACGTCCGTGGTGCCGTCCGGGTACTGGCCGCCGGAATCCACCAGCAGCAGGGTGCCCGGCGCGGTGCGCGCATTGGTCTTCTCGGTGGGGTGGTAGTGCGGCAGGGCCGCGTTGCCCAGGGCCGCGGCGATGGTGTCGAAGGACAGGTCCGCCAGGCCCTCGACCTCCTCGCGGAAAGCCTCCAGCCGGCTGGCGACCTCGATCTCGTCGGGCAAGAGGGCCTGGGCCTCGGTGGCCACCCAGTGCAGGAAGCGGGTCAGGGCGACGCCGTCGCGAACATGGGCGCTGCGGGAGCCGGCGATCTCCACCGGGTTCTTGCAGGCTCGGGGCAGGGCGCAGGGGTCCTCGCCCCGCAGCACCCGGGCGCCGGCGGCCTCCAGGGCGTCGAAATAGAAGGCCGGGGACTGGGCGGGATCGACCAGGACGACCTTGTCCTTCAGGTCGGCCAGGGCGCCGGCCAGGTCCGACGGGGTCTCGAGGGATACGCCGTTGCCCAGCCAGGCCGGGAGCTCGGGCGTCACCTTGACGGGGTCGAGGAAGAGCCGGGCCGAGCCGTCGCGGTTCAGGATGGCCTGGGCCAGGGGCAGGGGGGTGCGACTGACGTCGCCGCCGCGCACGTTGAACAGCCAGGCGATGGAGGCCGGGGCGGTCAGGACGGCGGCGTCGGCGCCCTTGGCGGCCAGGGTCTCGCCCAGC
>NZ_JADBZL010000165.1:0-6413 GCF_020402505.1 Phenylobacterium sp.
CTGGGCGACGGACAGGTCGATTTCCGCGCCATCTTCTCCAAGTTCGCCCAGTACGGATACCAGGGCTGGGCGGTGTTGGAGTGGGAGTGCGCCCTCAAGGCGCCCGAGGATGGGGCCCGGGAGGGGGCGCCCTTCATCCGCGACCACATCATCAACGTGACCGGCAAGAGCTTCGACGACTTCGTCGCCACCGGCGCAGACGCCGCCGCCAACCGCCGGATGCTCGGCCTTGACCGCTGAGCGCCGCCTCCGGCTCGGCATGGTCGGCGGCGGGGAGGGCGCCTTCATCGGCGCCGTCCACCGCATGGCCGCCCGGCTGGATGACCGCTGGACCCTGGTCGCCGGCGCCTTCTCGTCGGATCCGGAACGCTCGCGCGCCTTCGGCCTGGGCCTGGGGCTAGACCCGGACCGCAGCTATGGCGACTTCGCGGAGATGGCCCGGGCCGAGCCGGCCCGGCCGGACGGGATCGACGCCGTCGCCATCGTCACCCCCAACGCCGCCCACTTCGCCCCCGCCCGGGCCTTCCTGGAGGCGGGGATCGCGGTCGTCTGCGACAAACCCCTGACCACCGGCATGCAGGAGGCCAGGGCCCTCTCGGACCTCGTCGCCCGCACCGGACTGCCCTTTGTCCTGACCCACAACTACAGCGGCTATCCCATGGTCCGGCACGCCCGGGACCTGGTGGCGCGGGGCGTCCTGGGGCCGATCCGGGTGGTCCAGGCTGAATACGCCCAGGACTGGCTGGCCCGCGACCTGCCCGGCAACCGCCAGGCCGACTGGCGCGGCGATCCGGCCCGGGCGGGCCCCGGCGGCGCCCTCGGCGACATCGCCACCCACGCCTTCCACCTGGCGGCCTTCGTGACCGGCGAGACGCCCTCGGCGGTCAGCGCCGAGACCTCCCGCTTCGTCCTCGGACGGCGGCTGGACGACGACGTCCAGGTGCGCCTGCGCTGGGCCGGCGGTGCGCGCGGCCAGCTCTGGGCCAGCCAGGTGGCCATCGGCGCCTCGAACGGCCTACGCCTGCGGGTCATCGGCGCCGACGCTTCGCTGGACTGGTCACAGGAGGACCCGGACTATCTGCGCTTCGCCCGGCTGGGCGAGGCCCCCCAGGTCCTGCGCCGGGGCGGACCGGGCCTGTCCCCCGCCGCCGAGGGCGCCACCCGCCTGCCCGCCGGCCACCCCGAGGGCTATCTCGAGGGCTTCGCCCAGATCTACACCGACGCCGCCGACCTCATCCTCGCCCACCGGGCGGGCCAGGCGCCCCCTGCCCGCCTTTCCGGCCTGCCCGGGGTGCGCGAGGGCGTCGAGGGCGTGGCCTTCATCACCGCCGCCGTCCGCAGCGCCGCCGCGGACGGAGCCTGGATTTCCCTTTCCGAGGAGGCCGCATGATCCGGCAGAGCTTTGCCTGGTGGTCCTTCGCCATGGACCCCGCCACCGACCCCGGGGCCCTGCTCGCCGGGGCCGCCCAGGCCGGCGCCCAGGGGGTGGAGATGCTGCCCGACGACCTGTGGCCTGTGGCTCAGGACCTCGGCCTGTCCATTGTCACCCTCAGCGGCCACGCCCTGGAGACCGGCTTCAACGACCCCGCCCGCCACGCCGCCCTGCGCGACGAGGTGCGCCGCCGGATCGATGACGCTGCGGCCGGGGGCTGCGAGGCGGTGATCGTCTTTTCCGGCTCGCGGATCGGCGACGGCGCCGACGGCCCGGCCATCGCCGCCTGCGTCGAGGGCCTCGGGCCCGTGGTGGAGCACGCGAAGGGCGCCGGCGTGCGCCTGCTCCTCGAGCTCCTGAACAGCAAGGTCGACCATCCCGGCCAGCAGTGCGACCGCACCGCCTTCGGGGCCGCCGTGGTCCGCCAGCTGGACGACCCGGGCCTGCGCCTCCTCTATGACGGCTATCACATGCAGCTGATGGAGGGGGACCTCAGCCGCACCATCAGCGACAATCTCGACCTGATCGGCCATGTCCACACCGCCGGCGCCCCCGGCCGTCACGACCTCGATGACCGACAGGAGATCAACTGGCGGGCCATCGCCGGCCTCCTCGCCCGCAAGGGCTATGGCCAGTGGGTCGGCCACGAATTCGTGCCGCGCGGGGAGCCTGTCGCCGCCCTGCGCGAGGCCATCGCCCTCTTCAACGCGGGCGCCGCCCGGGGAGTTCAGAATGTTTGACGCCATCGTCGTCGGGTCGGGAATCAGCGGCGGCTGGGTCGCCAAGGAGCTGTGCGAGCGGGGGCTGAAGGTCCTGATGCTCGAGCGCGGGCCGGAGGTCCGCCATGGCGAGGACTACAGCAATGACCTCGCCGCCAGCCTCCGGCGCAGCGAGGACCAGATCCCCCTGGAGGAGCGGGAGAAGCACTACCCCTACTATGTGGGGGTGTCCTACGCCCTGTTCGAATCCAACAAGGCCTTCTGGGCCAGCGACTACGACCATCCCTATGAGACCGCGCCCGGTAAGCCCTACCGGTGGATCCGGGGCTACCAGCTGGGCGGGCGCTCCCTGACCTGGGGCCGGCAGTCCTACCGGTGGGCGCCGCAGGACTTCGAGTCCAACCTGAAGGACGGCCACGGGGTCGACTGGCCGATCCGGTATGACGACCTCGCCCCCTGGTATGACCACGTGGAGGCCTTCGCCGGCATCAGCGGTGACTATGACGGCCTGTGCCAGCTGCCCGACGGCGACTTCCTGCCGCCCTGGCCGATGAATGTCGTCGAGGAGGCGGCCAAGGCCAAGATCGAGGCCGCCTTCCCCACCCGTCGCATGATCATGGGCCGGGTCGCCAACCTCAGCCGGACGACCAAGACCCACCAGGATCTCGGCCGCAAGCGCTGCGAGGGCAAGCTCGCCTGCGCCCACGGTTGCCCCCTCGGCGCCTACTTCTCCACCCAGGCGGCCACCCTTCCGGCGGCCCTGGCCACCGGCAACCTGACCGTCGTGACCGACGCCGTGGTCGCCTCGGTGGAGCATGACGCCGCCCGGGGCCGCGTCACCGGCGTGCGGGTGGTCGACCGCAACACCCGCGAGGGCCGCACCTACTCGGCGCGGATGGTCTTCCTCAACGCCTCCAGCATCAACACTGCGGCCCTCCTCCTGAACTCGACGTCGGAGGCCTTCCCGCGAGGCCTGGCCAACGGCAGCGACCAGGTGGGGCGCAACCTGATGGATCATGTCAGCTGCAAGCCTGTCGTCGGCCGCTGGCCGGGCTTCGCAGACCAGCACGATCCTGGCGAGCGCCCGACGGGCGTCTACATCCCGCGCTACGCCCACGTGACCGAGGCGGACAAGCCCTACCTGCGCGGCTTCGGCATGCAGGGCGGAGCCGTGCGGAGCCGTCGGGCCGAGGTCCCTGGGGGCATGCCCTGGTCCATGTCTCTCCTGCCCTTCGGCGAGGTCCTGCCCAACCCCGACAACCGCGTCACCCTCTCTGCGACCCGCAGGGACTCCTGGGGCGTGCCCGTCCCGATCATCGACGCCGCCCATGGCCGCAACGAGCGCCTGATGATGCGCGAGGCCGCCCGCGACGCCTGGGAGATGCTCAAGGCGGCCGGCTGCGTCGACATCACCCCCTGGGAGGCGGCGGCCGAGGACATCACCCCGCCCGGCGACCGCATCCACGAGATGGGTACGGCGCGCATGGGCCGCGACCCGGCGACCTCAGTGGTGAACGGCTGGGGCCAGGCGCACGAGGTTCCCAACCTCTTCCTCTCCGACGGGGCGGTCATGGCCTCCAGCGCCTCGATGAACCCCTCCCTGACCTACATGGCCCTGTCCGCCCGGACGGCGAACCATGCGGCCGACCTTCTTCGCGACGGAGCCCTCTGATGACCGCCTACGGCCTCCAGCTCTACACCCTGCGCAAACCCTTCGCCGCCGATCCCAAGGGGACACTCAGCCGAATCCGCGAGATCGGCTATGACGCGGTGGAGTTCGCCGCCCCCCTGTCCATGGACTTCGCCGACCTGGGCGCCCACCTGCGCGACATCGGCCTCGACTGCCCCTCGGTGCACGCCGGCCTGGACGACATGGCCCAGCAGCCCGACGCCGTCCTGGCCATGGCCCGCCACCTCGGCTGCCGCTGGATCGTCCCGCCCTTCGTCATGCCCGACCAGCGCGACTGGGAGGCGGTGATCGCCGGCCTGAACGCCTTCGCCCGCCGGGCGACCGCCGAGGGCTTCCGCGTCGCCTACCACCACCACGACTTCGAGTTCGCTCCGGACGCCGACGGGACCCGCCCCTTCGACCGCCTGGTCGCCGGGACCGACCCGGCCCTCGTCAGCTTCGAGCTGGACGTCTTCTGGCTGAAGCGCGGCGGTGAGGACCCCCTGGCCATGATCCGGAAGATGGCCGGCCGCGTGCGCCTCCTGCATCTGAAGGACTACAAGGCCGACGGGGGCATGGACGATGTGGGCGCCGGAACCCTCGACTTCCCCGCCCTCCTGGCCGCCGGCGCGGACGTCGGCGTGGAACACCGCTTCGTCGAACACGACTTTCCGCCGGCCCCCTACTGGCCGAGCGTGGAGGCGAGTTTGAGGTATCTGCGGGGGCTGGGGTGAGCGCCGGTCAGGCCCCGCCCGCCGCCTTCGGAGGGCGCCAGGGAAGGAGTTCGGCGGCGGAGGTGTTCCGGAGGAAGACCAGCCCGTCAAAGTGCTCGCCCAGGACGCCGCGGGAGGGGCGGCGCGAGGGGTCGTAGTCGCCCCCGATGCTGTGCAGATCGAAGGGCCGGGCGAGGGCCCGGGAAAGGTCTCCGCTCAGGTCCGTCAGGTCCAGCATCCCCGCCTGTCGGCAGAGACGCGCGGCCGCGTTGGCGAAATAGGAGGACGGGGAGGCTCGGAGGTTGAAGGTCCTGATCCTGTCGCCGGGCGCAGACAGGAAGCTTCCGGCGTAGAACTCGGTTCCGACCGCCCTGTAACCCTTGCCCAGCCGGCTTCGGAGGAAGGCGCCGGCCGGCTTTTCCTCAGGCCGCGGCTCGTGCGACACGTGCCCGTTGTGGGCCCAGAAAACGCCCCGTGCGCCCGTGCCCTCCAGCGCCACCAGCGCCTCTGCGTTTTCCGCCATGGCCCCGTCGCGGGCGTCCCAGGGGCCTGGCGCGAGATCCGCTGCGGCGATCGGGGCGGCGATGCCGTCCAGCCAGGCCTTCACCCGGGGGTCATCCCCGAAGACGAAGTTGGCGGTGGCGAGCGGATCCATCTTCCAGAGGCTCTGTTCCGCCACCCGCACCGTGTGGATGTGCAGGGCCCGCTCGCGCGCAGACAGGCCGGGGCCCGGGGCGGCGGCGAACCCGGCGCGCAGGCGCGCGAGGCCGGCGAGGGCCCGGCGGCGGGCTGCGACGATGGGTGCGTAATCGAAAGCGGGCCGCCGGGCGTACACCTTCAACATCTCGGCGGCGGCGGACGCATAGACCTCGGTGTCCGCCACGACTGCGGAGAGCTCGGCGAGGACGGCCGGCCCCGCTCCCAGCGCCTGCGCGACCTCGGCCAGCCGGGCCAGAATTCGGTCGATGTCCTGCATGTCCACGCCGCGGAAGACGATGCGCAGGTCGGGCCTGGTCAGGCGCAGGGCGCGAAGCCGCTCCATCAGTGTGGCCAGCTCGCGGTTCTTCCACCAGATGTTGCGCAGGGCCTTCAGGCCGCCCGCCGCGTCTCCGATTCCGTTTTCGAGGTAGGCGTCGAGGGCGGCGGCGCGGACAAATTCGTCTTCGATCAGGAAGACGAGGGGCCCTTCCGTCCGCGCGGCGATCTCCAGAACGATCGCTGCGCGCACCTCGTTGATTTCCTTTGTGCCATGCGTGGCCTCGCCGAGCCCGACGATCTTCGTGGCCGGGCTGAAGATCCAGGCGGGGAGGGCTTCGGCGGAGTCCGGGGTCAGGCGCCCCGTCGCCGGATCCAGGAGCAGGGGGCGCATCGCCGCCTCGAGGTCGCCCTGGGCGGCGCCGAGGGGGCTGTCGCCGGGAACCGGACTGCAGCCGTCGGCGCCGGGCCGCCGGGTCCCGTCCGCCCGGAACGCCGCCAGAGATCCGGCGAGGGCCGCCGCGCCAAGCGCCCTCAGACCCGCCCTGCGCGCGAGGGACAGGGGCGCCTCGCCTTCGCGGCTCGGCCCACCGCCGAGGAGATTCTCCGGGCCGGGCTCACCCATGGACGTTCATCCTCTGATAGGGATCGCCGGATCCCGCCCCCCGGAGAAGGATCGAGGCGGCCGGCGCCGCTGGTGACGGAAAGGGTGGCGGAGGCGGGGGCGGGGGCGCTGCGGGGGTGGTCATCCTGACGTCACCGACAATCTTGGGGGCCTTGAGGCGGTTGACGTCTTTGACCCGGCGCCAGATCAGGAACAGGTCCACCAGCCAACGGATGCCGCAGCCGCCAAAGATCAGCGGCTTCCGGATCTCGACGCCGATGTCGGTCACCATGAAGCGATC
>NZ_JADBZL010000166.1:0-14912 GCF_020402505.1 Phenylobacterium sp.
GGAGCTCCCCCTGGGAGGGGGAGCAATTAAGCCATTGTAATTCCTCCCCCTCTTCAGGGGGAGGTGGACCGCGAATGCGGGCCGGAGGGGGTCAAAGGCGTCACAAGATCAAAGCGGGCTATACGCCATTGACGTATACACCAAGGGCGCATCACATGCCGACACTCACGCCTTTCAGCAACACGAGCGCGAAATCCCCAATGACCCAAGCTGACAGCCTGATCCGCGGCCTAGAGGAAGCCCTCGCCTTCCGGCGTGGCGAAACCACCCCTGCGGCCGTCCGCCAGGTCGAGGTTCCGGCAGAGGTCGACGTTGCGGCGATCCGCGCCCGCACCGGCCTGTCCCAGGGCGCCTTCGCCCGCAGCATCGGCGTGCCCCGGGCCACCCTCCTGAACTGGGAGCATGGCCGCCGCCGCCCCACCGGGCCCGCCCGCGTCCTCCTGGCCCTGATCGACCGCCGCCCCGCCCTGGTCACGGAACTGCTGGGCTGACCCCCTCACCCCCCGCCATTCGCCCGCGCCAGCCTCCGGGCCACCTCCTCGGCCCCGGGCCAGTCCAGGTTCCGGGCCAGCAGGTCGCCGATCAGCGGCGCCGCCGGGGGATAGGCGCGGATCAGCTCGATCATCTGGCTGGCCGCCTCCTCCCGGCGCGAGGCGAAGCTGGGCCCGGCCCGCACCGTCAGGTCATAGCGGCCCGCCGCCAGGTCGAAGATCCGCCCGCCCGGCGCGGCGCCCTCGCCGTTCACCTCCACGAGGGCCGGCGCCCCGTCAGGTCCCAGGATCCGCACCATCCTCTGGGCGGAATACACCTTGGGGATCAGGTCGATCAGGATGCGGCCCGCATGGCGGATCGCCCGCGACAGGTTGTCGATATAGTGGAAGGTCGAGACATCCCCCTCCCGCTGGCGGGCGAGGATGGCCTTGCCGGAGGTCTCGTTCGACCGCGCGCCCAGGCTCGCATCGTGCAGGCCCATGATCGACTTCAGGTCGTCGGCGGCGTTCAGCGCCTCCTGCAGGGCCCCGGCGGGAACCCCCGCAAACGGCTGGCGGTGCGGCGGCTCGGGGCCGTCATACTCGATGAAGGCGTGGGTCTGGCTGTTCGCCGTCGTCCACTTGGCCTGGTCGGTGTCGAAGGCGCCCTTGCGACCGATGAAGGGGGCCTTGGGCGCCAGGGCCACCAGCTCCGTCGATGTCGTCCGCCAGTAGTTGAACATGCGCTGGGCGTCCCGGGCGTCGCGCACCAGGCCGCGCAGGCGCCGCCGGCCGTCCACCCGGATCTCCTCCCCATAGACCGGCACCAGGGGGATGAACTTCCCCGGCCAGTCCACCGTCTCCAGCACCGCCGCGCCGGACAGGATCCTCTGCACCACCCGCACCCCCGGCGCGGTGCGGGGCGGCCCTGCGGGCGCCAGGCCCGCCGCCTCCAGGAAGGGCCGCCGGGCCTCGAAGACCTCCGCCTCCATCTCCTGGCCGTCGGTCAAGGTGATCAGGCTCCGCTCCACCGCCTCCCGCCGCCAGAACTCCACCAGCCGCACCTGGCTCCCGCCCTCGATCCGCCCGCCGGCGCCCGCCAGGTCCTCGTCCTCGAAGTCCACCGCCTCGGCCCCCGGCCAGCGGGCGGCGAAGGCCCGCCGGTCCATCCGGCGGGTCACGAAGGCCACGTCCCAGTCCGAGGAGTCCGCGGCCAGGGAGTCCGGGTCGCCGTACACGGTGAAGGGGTCGGCCACCCGCTCGATCACGAGATCCAGGTCCTCGCCCCCCGTTTCCGGCGCCCGGGCGTTGATGCGGAAGACGCCGAAACCGCAGGTCACGGCGAAGTCCAGGGCCGTGTCATAGGCCACGTCCGCGTCCGACGACTGCTCGATATTGCGGATCAGGCCGTTCAGCACCTCCGCCGTCGCCGGGTCGGCCGCCGAATCCACCGGATGGCAGGTGATGGCCGGCCGGTTCTGCCGGGCCTCGTTCACCACCTGGCGGATGAAGGCCGGCAGCCGGTTCAGGGTCAGGCAGGGCCGCCCCTCCAGCTCCCGCGCCCGGCGGATGGCCTCCGGCCACTGCTCGCCCAGCCGGGCGAAGCGCAGGTCCTCGGCGGCGGCCTGCCGGTCCTCCCGGCCCGCCTCCCGCGCCCGGGCGAAGTCCGCCCGCGCCTGCGCCAGGATCCGCTCGTCCCGGCGCGCCTCGTCCTCTCGCGTGTCTTCCGTCATTCGCAGGTCCTCAGGCCATCCAGTCCAGTTGATGTTCGCGGCGGCGAGCCGGGCGCTTCACCGCGCTCCCGCCCCGCCGGTTCAGGGCGTAGAGCCCCAGGGCGTCGGCCGCGTGGCTCGCCCCGTCGTGCAGGGGCCCCGACCAGGCGTGCAGGGCGCCGTTCCAGCGCTTGCGATAGGCCCTCAGCCGGTCCAGCCCCGTCGCGCAGCGGGCGGCGTCGAACACCGCCATGGGGATCATCTGCCGCAGGGCGTGGATGCGGTCCTCCGGTGCGGCGGCGGCCGTGACCTCGACGGGACTCACCCCCAGGCCCGCCAGGGTCTCCAGCCGGGAGCGTCCGTTCGCCCCCAGCTCGCGCACCTTCACGTCGTGCGGCAGGTAGTGGCGGCCATAGACAAAGGGCCGGTCGGCCAGGGCCTGGCGGACAATGGCCTGCAGCCCCTCCCCCGAGGCCTCGAAATAGTCGATCATCCGCACCTCGCGGCCGGCCTCCTGCAGGAACCAGATGGCCGTGGCGTCGTCGATGCCCAGGTCCCAGGCCGTGTCGACCTTCAGGGAGGGGTCGTGCGGCACGGTCGTGATCCGCCCGGCCTTGTCCGCCTCCGCCAGCACCGCGCCGTAATAGGCGCCCGGCGCCGGGGCGTCGAAGGCCACCAGGTATTCCGTGGCGAAGCGGGCCCGCCCCTCCTCCGCCGAGCCGGTCTCCGCCACCAGGTCCGCCTCTTCCCGCGCCAGCTGCTCGGCGGTGAAGACATCGGTCTCGGTCGCAGGCGACTTCAGGGTGAACCAGGCCGGGTCCCGGCTGCGGCTCTCGAAGGCCCGCACCGCGTGGTTGCGGCCCCGGGGCGTCCACAGGAACAGGGCCCAGCCGCCGTTCTCCGCCAGGATCGGCCGCAGGTAGGTCCAGGCCTCGGGCTTGGCCAGGGCCCACTCCGAGAACACCACCCCCAGGGGCGAGGCGCCCACCAGCCGGTCGTAATTGTCCGAGCCCGCCACCTGCCAGACCGATCCGTTCTTCAGCTCGATCCGCATGTCCCCGCCCCGGGTCGAGGCGCGCAGGGCCTTCGGGAAGGCCTCGTCGATCCGCCGCCGGCCGGTGTGCGGGTTCACCGCCT
This sequence comes from Phenylobacterium sp., assembly GCF_020402505.1. Lineage (GTDB taxonomy): Bacteria > Pseudomonadota > Alphaproteobacteria > Caulobacterales > Caulobacteraceae > Phenylobacterium. The sequence goes on from NZ_JADBZL010000166.1 coordinate 3,320, forward strand.
CCCAGATCGCCTTCCGGGCGTGGGCGGTCTCGGGCAGCATGTGCCAGTAGACGCCGGGCCGGGTGACCATCCGGCTCGCCGTCCAGTGCAGGGCCACCTCGTCCTTGCCCCACCGGCGGTGGGCGGCCACGTCGGCCCGCAAGCCCCCCGCCTGCAGATAGCGCCACAGGTCCAGCTGATAAGGCCGCGGCGTCCAGGTCGTCGGGATCTTCATCAGAACTCCGCCGCCTCCACCACCAGGCCGGCGGGCCAGCCGTCGGTCTCGGCGGGCGCCGTCCGGCCCGGGACCTCCGGCGTCTGCCGGGCCAGGCGCGCGGCCAGCCACTGCCGGGCGGCGATGCGCATGCGCGAGATCTGCAGGGTCTCGGGGCTGGCGGCGTCGGCGATGGCCGTCACCTCGTCGGCCAGCCGCCGGGACTGGGCGTCCAGGGCCGAGGCCAGCATGGCGGCGAACTCCGGCCGCCGCTGCGTCCACCACTGCACCGTCGCCAGCGAGGGCATGCCCGCCTGGCCGCAAGCCTCGCTGACCATGGCCCCGTCCGCCACCCGCCGGCAGAACTCGGCCGCCCGCGACAGGCTGTAGCGCTGGGGCGCCACCCCCGCCGCGCAGGCCAGGCCGAACAGGGCGGCGAACTCGGGGTCGCCGTCCAGCCAGGCCCTCAGGTCGCTCTGGCGAACGTTCAGGGGCGACTGGCGCAGGCTCCGGGGCGCCGCCCCCGCCGCCGTGCGGTCGCAGATGTGCAGGCCGAGCGCGCGGGAATAGCCTCCCGGCGCGCCGGCGTCGGTCGCCGTCGTCATGGTCATGATGATGAGTGTCCCGGAGGGTCAGGTTCCCGGACCGCAGGCGCAGCCCCGGATCAGACCTGCATCCTACCCCAGAGGTCGCGAGGCGCCAAAAATTTCCGCCCTCCAATTCCTCACCCAAGAGGCGCCTGGCCCGCACAGCGGGCCGGAAGGGGTCAGCGGCGCCCCCGCAAGCCCCCTCACCCCGCTGCGCGGGGAGCTCCCCCGCAGGGGAGCAATTAAGATACTGTAATTCCTCCCCCTTCCAGGGGGAGGTGGACCGCGAAGCGGGCCGGAGGGGGTTTCCGCTCCCTCCCTCAATCCCGCAGCAGCAGGTCCAGCGCTATGGCCAGCACCGCCTCCAGCCGGCCCGCCTCCCGGTCGCCGCCCGCCGCCTCGCGCGGCGTCAGCTCCTGGCCGCAGATCCGGTCGCAGGCGGCCACCAGGGTGGGATGATCCTTCAGCCGCCGGCGCAGGGCGGCCAGGTGATGGCGCGCCCTCAGCCGGGCCTCCGCCGCCGTCAGCCCGCGCCCGGGGTCCGGCGCACGGCGGGCGCCGCCCAGGCCCATGGACGTCTCCGCCGCCAGGGACGAGGGCAGGCTCGCCTCCGTGCGCGACCGTCGCCAGACGGCGCCATAGGCCTCTCCCGCCGCCCTCTGGCTTCGGCTGATCCGGCCCCGGCGCTGCAGGGACTCAAGGCCGGAAAGCCGCCTCACCGGCGCCCGGGAGGCGGGGGTCCGCGTCGTGGTCATGCCTCCCTCCGCGGGCTGGCGGCCGCGTCGGCCAGCCGGTAGGCGGCCTCGCTCGCCGCGCCAGCGCCCTCCAGCAGGGTCAGGCCCGCCAGGGCGTGGGCCATGAGCTGGCGCAGGAACAGACCCCGGCCGGCCGGGCGCCGTCGCCGCAGGGACTCGGCCACCAGTTCGGCGGCGGTCGGCGGCGACTCCTCGTCCTCAACGCGGGTCAACGCCGCCTCACGGCGACCGGCGGCAGGAGGGGCAGGCAGACCGCCACCCCGTCCCGGCCGATCCGCTTCTCCGACAGGGCCCAGAAGCCCCCCTGCGCCATCACCGCCCGGACATGCCGGTCGTGGTGGGCGAACTTGGGCAGCTGCCGGTCCCCCTCGCCCCTCAGGGCCCGGGCCCTGAAGATTCGCTCCAGCCGTCGGGCCTGACCGGGGCGGAGATCGAGCTCGGTTCGGGCGCGCTCGGGGTGCGTCCCGCTCTGACGTAGGGCAGCGTAATCGTGGATATCGCCGGGCTGGGGGGATCGGATCTGGCTCATGGCGAAAAACGTATGGAACATACAGTGAACGTGCAAACATTTTTTGTAGTTTACATACATCCCGGGATCGCTAGGGTCCCCGCATGGACGACCGCGCCGCCCGCCTGCGCCAGGCCCGCCTCGCCGCCGGCTTCGAGACCGCCGCCGCGGCGGCGGAGGCGCACGGCTGGAACCGCAACACCTACGCCTCCAACGAGAACGGCAACGCCCCCTATTCCTGGCGTCGCGCCCGCGAGTACGCCGCGGCCTTCGGCGTCCGGCCGGAATGGCTCTATGACGCCCAGAGTCCCCCGTCCGGCGGCGGGGCCGGGTCTTCGCCTCAGGCGGCGGTCATCGGGCGCGTCGGCGCCGATCCGGGCGGCGAGGTCCTGCTGGCCGGAGGCCAGGCGCCGCCGGAATTCGCCCCCCTGCCCCCCGGCGGAACGGAGCGCGCCGTGGCCCTTCGGGTGAGCGGCCATTCCATGCGCGGCCTCGCGGACGACGGCGCCCTCATCTATTTCGAGGACCAGCGCACCCCGCCCAGCCCCGACATGCTCGGCCAGGTGGTGGTGGTCGAGCTCGACACCGGCGAGGTCCTGGTCAAGCGGCTCCTGCGCGGCGCCTTGCCGGGACGGTACGACCTGGAGAGCGTCGCCGGCCCCACCCGGCGCGACGCCCGCCTGCGCTGGGCCGCCCACATCACCGCCATCGTCCCGCCCTGGCAGGCGAGGCGCATCCTGATCCAGGGCGGGTGAGCCGGAAAATCTCCGTCGAAACTGGCGTGCGACTGTATTTTTGCTACAGTCCCGCCATGCCGACCCTTCCCGACCCGCCCGGCGAGCTGGGCGAATGCCTGGCCATTGAACGCCGGATCGACGCCGCCTTCGAACAGGCCTGGTCCGAGGCCATGGCCCGCCGCCAGGGCGCCTGCCTCTCGGGCTTCGACCCGCACCGCATCCCGCCGCGCAGCGAGCGCCAGATCCTCGCCGCCGCCCGCCGCCGCCTCGCCAACCGCCGGGCCTGGCGGCGCAGTCCGGCGGGACGACTGGAACGCCTGTCCGCAGAGGCCGCCGCCCTCGTCTCCGGCCTGCCGCCGACGGTCGGCGACCTCGGCGGCCGTCACGCCCGGCGGGCGGCGGAGGACCTCTCCCTGGCCGCCCGCCGTCTCGCCCGCATCGCCGCCTCGGCGCGCCGCGCCCTCGACGCCCGCGCGGAATGACTTGGCAGGGGGAGCGGAGCGGGGGAACCTGACCTCGTTTCAGGGTCATGTGTTTCAGGTTTTCCGGACGCGATGTCCTCCCCAGACAGTCTTCCCGCAGAGACCGCCCCGGCGGACTGGCGTGTTCCCGCCATCATCGGCGCGGCCCTGATGATGCAGACCCTGAACGCCACGGTCCTGACCAACGCCCTTCCCGCCATGGCGACCGCCCTGGAGGTGGATCCGCTCCGGCTCAACCTCGCCATCACCATGTACATGCTCGCCGCCGCCGTCTTCCTGCCGGTCAGCGGCTGGGCGGCGGACCGTTTCGGGGCGCGGCGGGTCTTTGTCGCCGCCATCCTTCTCTACGCCCTCGCCTCCGCCGCCTGCGGTCTCGCCGGCTCCCTTCCCGCCCTGGTGGCCGCCCGGATCGCCCAGGGCGCCGCCGGCGCCATGATGGGCCCGGTCGGCCGGCTGGTCCTGTTGCGCACCACCCCCAAGTCGCAGCTCGTCGGCGCCCTCTCCATCCTGACCATGCCCGCCCTTCTGGGCCCGGTGATCGGCCCGGTCCTCGGCGGCGCCATCGTCACCTTCGCCGACTGGCGCTGGATCTTCTTCATCAACCTGCCCATCGCCGTCGTCGGCCTCATCCTCGTTCTGCGCCATGTGCCCCGGGTGGCCGGACAGGAGGTCGCGCCCATCGACTGGCCGGGCGTGGCCCTCACCGGCCTCGGCCTCGCCGCCCTGATCTTCGGCTTCGAGAACCTGGGTCGCGACGTCCTGCCGCCCCTCCTCGTCGCCGGCCTCTTCGCCCTTGGCCTGGGGCTCCTCTGGGCCTATGCCCGCTACGCCCGCGGCAATCCCCACGCCATCCTGGACACCAGCCTCTTCCGGGTCGGCACCTTCCGCGCCTCGGTGGTCGGCGGCGGCTTCATGCGCATGGCCATGGGGGCCAACCCCTTCCTGCTCGCCCTGCTCTTCCAGGTCGCCCTGGGGATGAACGCCCTCCAGGCCGGCCTCCTCACCTTCGTCAGCGCCGCCGGCGCCCTGGTGATGAAGACCGCGGCGCCGCCCATCCTCCGCCGGTTCGGCTTCCGCCGGGTGCTGGTGGTCAACACCTTCATCGTCGGCCTCAGCTTCATGGCCTGCGCCGCCTTCGGCCCCGCCACCCCCCACCTCGTCATCGTCGGGGTCCTCCTGGTCGGCGGCTTCTTCCGCTCCCTCCAGTTCACCAGCCTGAACGGCATGGCCTATGCGGACATCGACCCCGAGCGGATGAGCCGCGCCTCCACCCTGTCCTCCATGGCCCAGCAGCTGGTCCAGTCCATCGGCATCGGCCTGGCCGCCACCCTCCTGCACCTCTCCATGCAGGCGCGGGGCCTCACCACCCTCACCGTCGAGGTCGTCGCCCCCATCTTCCTGGTCATCGGCGCCGTCACCTTCGTCTCCCTCGCCTTCTACCTTCGCCTTCCAAAGGATGCGGGCGACGAGATGAACGGGCGCTCTGCGGCCGGTTGATCGGGCGCTGCGGATCGTCTGCGGCCGGGGGCCCGGCGGTTCTTTTCAGCGACTCTTCGCCGGAAATCCCTGCGGCCGGCGTTTCACCGGCAGGACCCTCTTGCGGAGCGACACATGGACCGGAAACGGACTTTCGGCCTTGTTCTGCCAATGGCCTTGGCCCTTTCCGCCTGTGGCGGCGGTGGCGGTTCGGGGCAGAGCTCGCCCCAGCCCCCCGCCCAGCCTGCCGCATCGATCGTCCCGGTTGAGGGACCCGCACGGGATCTTCCGGCCGACTACGCCAGCTACAACTTCAACCTCCTGCGCGTCTCCGGGCAGGTGGAGAGCGCTGCGCTCGTACAGGGCCTCCGGGCCCTCAACCCGGGAGGCTTGCGGATCCCGGGGGGAACCCCGGGGGAAACCTGGAGTTGGAGCCGCGGCGGCCTTCGCCCTCCGCCCTATCCGGGCCTGCCCGCCGGGTCTGGGTTCAGCGCCGAGATCGAGGCGATCAGCGGCCTCACGCCCTCGGTGGTGGATCGACTCCTGGATCAGGTCGGGACGCCGGCCCTGCTTTCCGCCAATATGCTGACCGCCGATCTTGACGAAAACATCGCCGACATTCGTGCCTTCCGGGCGGTCGGCCAGCCCATTACCCGCCTCGAGCTTGGGAACGAGGAGTACTTCCGGACCCCCAACCCAAGGGCGCGCTTTCCGACTGCGGACCAGTACGCAGCGACCGCCGCCGCCTGGTCCTCGCAGATGAAGCGTGACGTCGGCGGCCTGTCGATCGCGGCGATTTCACCACCACCCCTCCGGACGGTCGGCGTCCCCTTTGACGACTGGATGGACGCCCTGGACCGGTCCGGCGCCTGGGCGACCATCGATGCGGTGGCGGTGCACCCCTATTTCGACCTTGCAGGTCAGACCCCTCTGGCGTCCCCGCAGAGTGCGGAAGCCTTCGTCGCCTCGATGATCCGGCATGACGACACCTTCCTGGCCAGGGTCCGGCAGAGACTCCCGGCGGGCAAGGCGATCTGGATCACGGAGTGGAACGTCTTCGAGATCCAATCCGCTCCGGTCACCGGCGGGAGCTGGATCGGCGGACTGGGAGCCGCCGCCCGCGCCCTGAACTTCCTTGATCATTCGGCGGTCGATCTCTCCGTGTTCCATGTCGCAATCGGAGAGCGCCAATGGTCTGCACTGGTCACGCCAGACGGCCTTGCCGCCGACTTCACAGAGGGTCGGCCCCTGGTCACCTCCGCGCCGCCCTTCGCCCAGACCGCCTACGGCGCAGCCCTCAGTCTGCTTGGTGAAGCTGTTCGCGGGGGCGGAACCGCGCAGCGCCTCGGTCTTGGACAGGACGAGGCGAGCAAGCCGCTCTTCGGCTATCGCTTCCGCAGCCTGAATGGCGAGGTCCGGAGCCTCTTCCTCAACGCCACTCCGGGCTCGGTCGCCGTGCGGGCGAACGGACGCGCCAGGCAGCTGAGCGCGCCTTATGGCGCGGGGGTTTCTTCCGGCGCCGGCGTGATCCGCCGTGATTTCCTTATCTCCGGGGAGAGCCTGGACCTGCCGGCTTTTTCGATCACACTGGTGACGCCATAGGGCTTTGGGCCGACAGGGTCCTCAAGAGATGGGGCGGAGCCTGCGCCCCGCCCCCCGTTCACAAATCCGTCCGTCGGATCAGACCGTCTCCAGACGCCGCCCCGAGGTCAGGGCCGTCTTGGCGGCCAGCTCGGCCTTGGCCGCCTCGTACTCCGCCGCCAGCCGGTCGACGAACTCACCCGCAGAGGGGATGTCCTTGAGCACGCCAATGCCCTGGCCGCAGCCCCAGATGTCCTTCCAGGCCTTGGCCTCTGTGTTGCCGCCCGAGCCGAAGTTCATCTTCGAGGGATCGGCCTCGGGCAGGTTGTTCGGGTCCAGGCCCGCCCGCTCGATGGAGGGGCGCAGATAGTTGCCGTGCACGCCGGTGAAGAGGTTCGAGTAGACGATGTCCTCGCCCGAGCTCTCGACGATCATGTCCTTGTAACCCTGGACGGCGTTCGCCTCCTTCGTCGCGATGAAGGCCGAGCCCACATAGGCCAGGTCCGCGCCCATGGCCTGGGCGGCCAGGATGGAGCGCCCGCAGGCGATGGAGCCCGACAGGGCGATGGGCCCGTCGAACCACTGGCGCAGTTCCTGCATCAGGGCGAAGGGCGACAGGCCGCCCGCATGGCCGCCGGCGCCGGCCGCCACGGGGATCAGGCCGTCGGCGCCCTTCTCGATCGCCTTGCGGGCGAACTTGTCGTTGATCACGTCGTGCAAGATCACGCCGCCCCAGGAGTGGATCTCGGCGTTCATCTCCGGGTTCGCGCCCAGCGAGGTGATGATCAGGGGAACCTTGTACTTCTTGCAGAGGGCCACATCCTCATCGAGCCGGTTGTTCGTCTTGTGGACGATCTGGTTCACGGCGAAGGGGGCGGAGGGCCGGTCGGGATTTTTACGGTCCCAGTCGGCCAGCTCCTCTGTGATCCGGGCCAGCCACTCGTCCAGCTGGCTGATCGGCCGGGCGTTGAGCGAGGGGAAGGAGCCGACCACGCCCGCCTTGCACTGGGCGATGACCAGGTCGGGACCGGAAATGATGAACAGCGGCGAGGCGATGACGGGCAGGCGCAGGCGCTGGGAAAGAATGGGAGGCAGGGCCACGGGCGAATTCCTGTTCTGAGACCTGAATGTTTACAGCGTACGATAGAACCCCGGAACGGAAAAGCCCCGGGGCCGCCGGCGACCGGCCGGGGCCCATTCTAACCCTCCCGCCGCCGGGGGAAAGGGGGAGCCGCGGCTTCTCAATTCCTCCACCTCTTGATGGGGAGGTGGACCGGGGCGCAAGCCCCGGGCCGGAGGGGGTCTGCGGCTCAGCAAGCCCCCTCACCCCGCTTCGCGGGGAGCTCCCCCGCAGGGGAGCAATTAAGATACTGTAATTCCTCCCCTTTGGGGGAGGTGGACCGCGCAGCGGGCCGGAGGGGGTCTGCGGCCGCGCCGCCGGAAACTGGACGGCGCTGCGACAGCCTGTCAAACCTGCGCCGGAAACGCGGCCTTCGGGGCCGCCAAGGGGGGAAAGTCATGGGAATGGAAGTCCAGGGGACCTGTGATCCCCGTTTCGAAGCCGTCCGGCAGGCCTTCGCCGGCAACCTGGAAAACGGCCTCGACGTCGGCGCATCCTTCGCGGCCACGGTGAACGGAGAATTCGTGATCGACATCTGGGGCGGCTTCGCCGATCCGGCCCGGACCCGGTCCTGGGAGAAGGACACCCTGGTCAACGTCTACTCGACGACCAAGACCATGACCGCCCTCACCGCCCTCCTCCTCGCCGATCGCGGCCAGCTCGATGTCCACGCCCCCGTGGCGAAGTACTGGCCGGAGTTCGCGGCGAACGGAAAGGCCGCGGTCACCGTCGCCCAGCTCATGGCGCACTCGGCGGGCCTCTCCGGCTGGAAGGAACCGCTCTCGAAGGCCGACCTCTACGACTGGGACAAGGTCACGTCCCTGCTGGCCGCCCAGGCGCCCTTCTGGGAGCCCGGTACGGCCCCCGGCTACCACGCCCTCACCCAGGGCTACCTGGTGGGCGAGGTCGTCCGGCGCATCACCGGCGCCAGCCTCGGCACGGTCTTCCGCACCGAGATCGCCGAGCCCCTCGGCGCGGACTTCCACATCGGCCTGCCCGCCAGCGAGGACGACCGCGTCGCCGAGCTGATCCCGCCCCCGCGGGGCGGCGCCATCGAGGACGGGGCCATGTCCGAGCTCACCGCCAACATGGCCACCAATCCCGGCATCGATGTCCGTGAGACCCGCACCCGCGCCTGGCGCGCCGCCGAGATCCCGGCCGCCGGCGGCCAGGGCAACGCCCGCGCCATCGCCCGGGTCCATTCCATCCTCGCCAATGGCGGCGAGGTGGACGGCCGCCGCTACCTCTCCGAGGCCGGCTGCCGCCGGGCCCTGGAGCTGCAGGTGGAGGGGCATGACCTGGTGCTCAACACCCCCGCCCGCTTCGGCCTCGGATTCGGCCTGGCCGGCGGGGTCCTGCCGACGCCCAACACCAGCGTCCTCTACTGGGGCGGCTATGGCGGCTCCCTGGCGGTCATCGACATGGAGAACCGGGCGGCCTTCGGCTACGCCATGAACCGGATGGAATCGACCACGACGGGCGATGTCCGGGCCGTCGGCCTCGTCATGGGCATGTGGGGCGCCCTTGCGGGCTGAGAGTCTTTCAAAGGAGGAACTTCCATGGACCTGAACTGGTTTGCCATCCTGGCTGCTGCCCTGAGCGCCTTCTTCCTCGGCGGGCTCTGGTACTCGGTCCTTTTCGCCAGGCCCTGGCAAAGGGCGGCCGGTGTGAGCGATGAACAGATCCGGGCCAGCAATCCGGTTGTTCTCTTCGGTGGAGCCTTCGTGCTGTCCCTGGTCGCCTCCGCCGCCTTCGCTGTCTTCCTGGGTCCGGAGATCAACCTTGCCACCGGCGCCCTCTACGGGTTCACCGCCGGCCTGTGCTGGGTCACCGCCTCGCTCGGGATCACCTACCTCTTCGAGAGCAGACCCCTGGCCCTGTTCCTGATCAACGGCGGATACCAGACCCTGCAATACACCCTGATCGGCGCCATCCTCGGCGCCTGGCCCTGACCGTGCGCAGAACCGGCGAGGCGAGAGCGTCATGAGCCTTGAAGTCCACGGGACGTGCGATCCCCGTTTCGAAAGCGTCCGCAGGACCTTCGCCGGCAACCTGGAGAGCGGCGCCGACGTCGGCGCCTCCTTCGCCGTCACGATGAACGGCGAGATGGTCGTCGACCTCTGGGGCGGCTGGGCCGACGCGGGCAAGACCCGGCCCTGGGAGACCGACACCCTGGTCAACGTCTACTCGACGACCAAGACCATGACGGCCCTCACCGCCCTCCTCCTCGCCGACAGGGGCCAGCTCGACGTCCATGCCCCCGTCGCCAGGTACTGGCCGGAGTTCGCCGCCAACGGGAAGTCAGCCGTCACCGTCGCCCACCTGATGAGCCATGCTTCGGGCCTGTCGGGCTGGAAAGAGCCCATCACCGTCGAGGACCTCTACGACTGGGAGAAGGCCACCGCCCTCCTCGCCGCCCAGGCCCCCTTCTGGGAGCCCGGGACCGCCCCGGGCTACCACGGCATGACCCAGGGCTTCCTGGTGGGCGAGGTCGTGCGCCGCATCACCGGCGCCAGCCTAGGGACCGTCTTCCGCACCGAGATCGCCGAGCCCCTGGGCGCCGACTTCCACATCGGCCTGCCCGCCAGCGAGGACCACCGGGTCGCCGAGCTCATCCCGCCCCCGCCCGGCCAGGGCATGGCCGAGGGCGACGACCTGCCCGAGCTCACCGCCAACATGTCCAACAACCCCCGGGTCGAGGTCTCCGAGACGCGCACCCGCGCCTGGCGCGGCGCAGAGATCCCCGCCGCAGGCGGCCACGGCAACGCCCGCGCCATCGCCCGGGTCCACGCCCTCCTCGCCAATGGCGGCGAGGTGGACGGCCGCCGCTACCTCTCCGAGGCCGGCTGCCGCCGCGCCCTGGAGCTGCAGATCGAGGGTCAGGACCTGGTCATGCACATCCCCGCCCGTTTCGGCCTCGGCTTCGGCCTCGCCGGCGCCTCCATGCCGACCCCCAACCCCAACACCCTCTTCTGGGGCGGCTATGGCGGCTCCCTCGCCATCATCGACATGGATGCCCGCACCGCCTTCGGCTACGCCATGAACCGCATGGCCCCCACCACCACCGGCGACATGCGCGGCTTCGCCCTGATCATGGACATCTGGACGGCAGGCTAGGCTCCAATTGCTCCCCCGAGGGGGATCTGTCGGCGAAGCCGAGTGAGGGGGTCAACGGCCCTCCGGCCGCGCCTCATTCCTCCCAGGGGTTGATCACCTTCAGACCCGCGGCGCTGAACGCGCTGGTGTCCCTGGAAGCCACGGCGAACCCGTTCGCCGCAGCGATCGCGGCGATGTAGCCGTCGGGGGTCGGGAATCCCTTCCCCGCCGCGCGGGCCCGGACCGCCAGGTCGGCGTAACGCCGGGCCGCCGCCGCATCGAAGGACAGGACCCGGCCCGCGAAGACGACCAGCAGGCCATCGACCCGTGCGGCGAGGAGGGTCTTCCGCCGGCCCTCCGCCAGGACGCCGATGCCGAACAGGAGCTCGGCGACGGTGACGCTGGACAGGAACAGGGTCTCCGCCACCTGGGCGTCCAGCCAGGCTTGGACCGATGGGTGAGGCTCCGGCTTGATCGCCTCGGAGACGACGTTGGTGTCGAGGAGGATCATCCCCGGCGGCCCGTCATTCAAACCCCATGGGCTCGGCGGGACGCCGGTCCTGGACCTCTTCGAGGGCGCGCTCGAGGGCCTCGATGTCGGCGTTGGTGAGGCCCAGTTCCCGGCTGGCTTCCGACAGCGCCGTGCCCAGCCGCAGTCGGCCGTCGGGCCGCACGGCGGCCTCAAGGATGGCGCGCATCTCAGCCTCGGTGCTGCGACCCTGCAGGGCCGCCCGGACCTTCAGGGCGCGATGCACTTCCTCGGGAAGGTTGCGGATGGTGACTGCAGGCATGATGGCGTTGATCCTGGATTGATTTCAACGCTATCACTATAATCACATTGATATCATCATCCAAGCCTTCCCGGCCCTCGCCGCAGCCCCCTCCGGCCCGCTACGCGGCCCACCTCCCCCTGGAAGGTGGAGGAATTTCAACGTCTTAATTGCTCCCCCAAGGGGGAGCTGTCGGCAAAGCCGACTGAGGGGGCGCAACGGCCCCTCCGCTGACCCCCTCCGGCCCGCTTCGCGGTCCACCTCCCCCTGGAAGGTGGAGGCATTCCA
>NZ_JADBZL010000167.1:0-9805 GCF_020402505.1 Phenylobacterium sp.
CCCTCGCACCTGCATACCCAGCAGATCGTGCTCACCCGCGACAATGAGGGCCGCACCGGCATCGGCGTGCTGGAGCAGGTCTGCATCGGCCCCTACGCCCCGGCGGGCTTCACCCAGATGCTGGACGGGGCGAAGGGCTAGACTTCAGGGGTCAACCGGGGTCAGCCGCCCTTCCGGGTGGCGAAGGCGGCGATGCGCTCGCGCATGTCGGGTCCGACCCCCTCGCCGCGGTAGACCTCATGGGCGAGGCCCGCTGGCAGGGGCAGGCCGTCGGTCAGGTCCAGGAGGCGCTTGTTGGCGGCGTGGCTGAAGGCCGAGTTGGCGGCGATCTCTGCGACCCAGGCGTCGACGCTTTCCAGGAAGGTCTCGTCCGGGAAACAGGCGTTGGCCAGTCCCATGGCCTCGGCCTCGCGGCCTGAGTAGGTGCGGCAGGTGAACATCATCTCCCGCGCCTTGCTGGTTCCCACGCGCCGGGGCAGGCGCTGGCTGAGGCCCCAGACCGGCGTCAGGGCCCAGCGGGCGTGGGTGTCGGCGAATTTGGCGCTCTCCGCCGCAAGGATGATGTCGGCGGCCAGGGCCAGCTCCAGGGCGCCGGTGTAGCAGTGACCATGGACCGCCGAGATCACGGGAAGGGGCAGGGCCGCCAGGCGCTCGATCACTTTGGACTGGAAGTTCGGCTCCGGCAGCCGTTCGCCGACGGCGATGTCGCCCAGGTCGTGGCCGGCCGAGAAGCAGCGGCCGGCGCCCCTCACCACCACCACCGCGACCCCGGCGGGTTTGGCGGCGATGTCCCGGACGTGGGCGTCAAGGGCCTGGAAGAGCGGGACGTTCAGGGAGTTCAGCTTGTCAGGCCGGTTCAGCACCAGATGCACCGCCGCGCCGCGCTGTTCGCGCAGGACCAGATCCGTCATTCGTCATCCTCCCTTTGGGTCCGAGGGAACGCAATCCGGCGTCCCGATGTCAATCCTGCGGCCAGCCCTGTCATCCAACCGTCATTGATCCTTTGTAATCCTCCCACCGCCCAATTCGGGATATCTTGCGCCTCGACTCCCGTTCCCGTTCAGGGGCGCCGCAGACAGGATTTCCCGTGAGGACCATCGCCATCGGTATCGGCGTTCTTCTCGTCCCCTTGCTGACGGTTCCGGATGTCGCCAGTGGCCAGGTTCTCGAGATCGGAGACGATGGCGCCGTGACGACCTATTCCGGACCCATGGTCATTACCTCCGCCGGCGCCCAGCCTATCCTCAGCGCCGTCCCGCGCATGGCCGCGCCCGCCCCCGCAGCGGTGGCCAGCCTGATCGCCGAGGCCGCCGCCCGGCACGGCGTCGACCCGGGTCTCGCCGCGGCCGTGGCCTGGCAGGAATCCCGCTTCCAGCAGTCCGCCGTCTCGCCCAAGGGGGCCCGAGGGGTCATGCAGCTGATGCCCGCCACCGCCCGCGATCTGGGCGTTGACCCCGACGATCTCCACAGCAATATCGACGGGGGCGTGAACTACCTGGCCCGGCAGCTTCGGCGTTTTGGCGACGTCCGGCTCGCACTCGCGGCCTATAACGCCGGACCCGAAGCCGTGGTGCGTTATGGCGGCGTGCCGCCCTTTGAGGAAACCCGCGCCTATGTCCAGGCGATCGTCTCGCGCCTTGGCGCGCCCCGCATCCTGTCCTTCGGAGCCGAGTAGGACCATGACCCGCAAGACCCTCCCTTTCGCCCTGCTGGCCGCCTTGAGCGCCTCGCCCGCCCTGGCTCAGGCCCAGGCGGACCCCGCCGGCTCGTCTCCCCTGATCGCCGCCCTCAGCTGGGTGCAGGGAACCCTTCTGGGCACGGTGGCCACCAGCGCTGCGGTCATCGCCATCGCCATCGTCGGCTTCCTCATGTTGTCCGGGCGGATGGAGTGGCGGCGTGGGGTGATCGTCATCGTCGGCGCCTTCATCATCTTCGGCGCCGTCTCCATCGTGGCAGGCATCCGCAGCCTCGCCGGAGCCATGTAGGATGAGCCGACTGGCCTCGGATCCGGTCTTCGCCGCCCTGACGCGGCCGCAGATGATCGGCGGCGTGACCTACACCTACGCCATCCTCAACCTCATCGTGACCGGGGAGCTCTTCCTGATCACCAAGTCGTTCTGGGTCCTTGGCGTCGCGCTGGTGATCCACGCCATCGGCTATGCCGGTTCGGTGCGCGAGCCGCGCTTCTTCGACATCTGGATCACCCGGGTCCGGTCCTGCCCGCGGGTCCGGAACTTCAGTTTCTGGGGCGGGAACTCGTACACGCCGTGAACAGGTTCATCACGACCCAGGCCGCCCGCCTCCTGGCGCCCCGGGAGGTCGCCATCACCGACCGCCTGCCCTACGCCCGGCACCTGGACGCCCAGACGGTGTCGACCCGGGACGGGCTGCTGGTCCAGACCCTGCACATCTCGGGCTTTCCCTTCGAGACGGCGTCGGACGAGGACCTCAACTACCGAAAGTCCGTCCGCGAGACGGTGCTGCGCAGCGCCGCCACCTCGCGGCTCGCCCTCTGGCACCACGTGGTTCGCCGGCGGGTCACCCCTGAGTTCCCGCCGCCGCCGGAGGAGCCCTTCTGCGCCGACCTCGACCAGAAGTGGCGAGAGCAGCTGGAGGCCCGGCAGCTCTTTGTGAACGACATCTTCCTGACCCTCGTCCTCAGGCCCACCCAGGGGCGGGCCGGTCTGGTCGAGAAAGTGCTGCGGGGACCTCGCCAGCGACAGTCTGAGACCACCCGCGACCTGCGCGAACTGCACGCCATTCGCGAGTCCTTCGCGGCCGCCCTGTCGCCCTACGGGGTCCGCACCCTCAGCCTCTACAGTGGGCCCGGCGGCGCCCAGTACTCCGAGCCCTCCGAGTTCTTCGCCCTCCTGCTGAACGGCGAGGGCCGGCCCGTGCTCACCCCGTCCGGGGACATCGCCGCCGCGGTCGGCCAGCGCCGCCTGACCTTCGGCCTGGACGCCATGGAGCTTGGGACCGGTCATGGCGGCGCGCGCAGCTACGCCGCCATTGTAGGGCTGAAAGACTATCCCGCACGGACCGCACCGGGCGTGCTCGACGGCGTCCTGCGCCTGCCCCATGAAATGGTGCTGACCGAGAGCTTCGCCTTTCAGGACCGGCAGGCCTCGCTGGACCGGATGGGCGTGGCGCTGCGCCGCCTCAAGGCGGCCGACGATGACGCCTTCAGCCTCAGGGGCGAACTTGCCCAGGCCCGGGATGACGTCGGCGCCGGCCGCACCGCCTATGGCGAGCACCACCTGTCGATCCTGGTCCGCGCCGAGACCCTTCCCGCGCTCGACTACGCGGTCGCAGACATCCAGTCCGCCATGGCCGAAGCCGGCGCCCTGGCGGTCCGGGAGGACGCCAACCTGGAGCCGAGCTTCTGGGCTCAGTTTCCGGGCGGCTTTCGGTTCATCGCGCGGAAGGGGCTGATTTCGGCCGGCAACTTCGCCAGCCTGGCCAGCTTCCACAATCACCCCACCGGTGAGGCGACGGGCAACCATTGGGGTCCGGCCATCTCCGTGCTGGAGACCACCGCCTCGGGGCCCTACCATTTCAACTTCCATCAGGGCGACCTCGGCAATTTCACCTGCATCGGGCCCTCGGGGTCGGGCAAGACCGTCCTGCTGACCTTCCTGCTGGCCCAGGCCGAGCGGGTTCGGCCGCGCGTCGCCTATTTCGACAAGGACCGCGGGGCCGAGCCCTTCATCCGCGCCATCGGCGGCCGTTACGACGTCCTGCGCCCCGGCGAGCCCACCGGGTTCAACCCGCTCCTCCTGCCCGACGAACCCGGCAACCGCGCCTTCCTGGCGGAATGGCTGGCCCAGCTCCTGTCTTCGGACGGCTCCACCCTCAGCGCCGATGACCGGGCGGTGATCGCCGACGCCATCGACGCCAATTTCGCCCAACCTACCAGCCATCGCAGGCTCCGCTTCCTGCGCGAGCTGTTCCGCGGTGGCCGTCGCCCCACCCCCGGGGACCTCGCCTTCCGGCTGGGACCCTGGTGCGAGACGGGCGAGCACGCCTGGCTGTTCGACAATGCCGAAGACCAGCTCAGCCTGGAGACGCGCGTCCTCGGCTTCGACATGACCCGGGTCCTTGATGCACCGGAGGTGCGGACGCCGGCCATGATGTACCTGTTCCACCGGCTGGAGCAGAGGCTGGACGGATCGCCCGCCATCTTCGTGGTCGACGAGGGCTGGAAGGTTCTTGATGACCCCGTTTTCGTGCGCCGGATTAAGGACTGGGAGAAGACGATCCGCAAACGCAATGGCCTCGTGGGCTTCTGCACCCAGAGCGCCTCGGACGCCCTCGACAGCCGGATCGCCTCGGCCATCATCGAGCAGGCCGCGACCCAGATCTTCTTCCCCAACGCCCGGGCCAAGCCGGACGAGTACATCGATGGCTTCGGTCTTTCCGAGCATGAGTTCTCGCTGGTCAAGTCCCTGCCCGACACCTCCCGGTGCTTCCTGGTCAAGCGGGGCGACCACAGCGTGGTGGCGCGGCTGGATCTCTCCGGGCTTTCCGGGCCCCTGCAGGTGCTGGCGGGGACGGAGCGGTCGGTGCGCCGGCTGGACCACTTGCGGGCGGCGGTGGGCGATGCGCCCTCGGCCTGGCTGGAGCCCTTCATGGCGGGGAAGGCCGCGCCATGATCCAGGCCTGCCCCTCCTACATGGACGCCGGCCCTATCGATGGCGTGCTGGCCACCATCGACTGCCAGACGCGCGTCTACGCCCAGGGCGGTTACGAGGCCCTGACCCAGGGCTCGGGCCTGTTCGGGGCGGCTCTGACCCTCCTCTTGACCATCTATGTCGCCCTGATCGGCTGGCGCCTCCTTGTGGCCCCTGAAGGCGCACGACTGTCGGAAGCGCCGGGCGTGGCCTTGCGCATCGGTGCGATCCTGGCCCTTGTGACCAACTGGTCGGTCTTCCAGACCCTGGTCTTCGACGTCGCCGACCGGGCCCCGGTGCAGATCGCCGCCGCCGTCTCGGCGCCCTGGACCTCCGGAGGCGAGGGGAGGAGCCTGGCGGCCCGCCCCGTCGCGGGCCTCGAACGGGCGCATTCCGAGCTCCGGGGCGCCGCCGCCGCCTTCGGTGTCCTGGCGCCGCCTAACGCCAAGGCCTATGCGAGCTCGGACGCGGCCTCCGCGGAGGCGCTGTCCCTGGCCGCCGACGCCCTGATGGTGATGAGCGTCGGCGTCATTGGCGGCTCCAAGCTCGCCATCGGGGTGCTCACCGCCGTGGGCCCGGTCTTCATCGCCCTGGCTCTCCTGAATGTGACCCGGGGGGTTTTCTTCGGCTGGGTCCGGGCCCTCGCCGGGTCCGCCCTCAGCCTGCTCGTGGGCTGGGCGCTTCTGATCATGCTCCTGGTCGTGCTCGCCCCCTGGTTGGCGGCGCTGGCGGAACAGAGGCAGGCGCAGGTGCTGGACCCACGTACGGCGACCAGTCTTGCAGCCCTGATCCTGGTCTTCGCGGTCGGGCAGGGGGTCCTGATCCTCGCGGCCTGGGTGGCCGCTCTCGGCCTGAAGATGGGGACGCCCCCCGCAACTCCGGCATCCACGGCAGTCGGGACGACGAGGCCCGAACCGGCCGCCGTCCTGCAGGTCGCTTCCCGCGCCGACCGTCTCGCCCAGGCGCTGACGCAGGATGGTCAGAGGTTTGAGAGCCGGGTCCGGGAAATCACCCTGGCGGGCGCCGCCGCGCGACAGGCGCCGGTCCAGGTCGCCGGTCCTCGACCCGCGGACACAATTGGCGGCGGCTATAGAAGGCCCGTCGCGACGCGACGGCGTGGAGGCGCATGATGTTTCGCTCCATCCTCATTGCGGTTTGCCTCGCCCTGTCGTCGGCGACCGCCTTTGCGGTCACCCCCCGCCCTGGCGGGGGCGATCCCCGCATCCACTTCGTCGACTACGATCCTGTCGCGGTGGTCGAGCTCAAGGGCGCGCTTCGTCACCAGCTGACGGTCGAGTTCGATCCTGCCGAGCGTATCGAGAACGTCGCGATCGGCGACAGCCTGGCATGGCAGGTCACCCCCAACCGCCGGGCGAACCTCCTCTTCCTGAAGCCCATGGCCCGCCGGCCCTCCACCAACATGACGGTGGTCACCAACCTGCGCCGGTATAACTTCCGGCTGACCTCCCTGGCCCAGCCGACCCGCGGAATGCCCTTCACCGTCCGGTTCGTCTATGCGCCGCCGGTCGTCCTCGTGCCGACGCCGCCGCCGCCCGACCCGCCGCCGGAAGTGCGCAATGCGGCGTATTCCTTCCAGGGGTCCCGGGCCCTGCTGCCGGTTCGCATCTTCGACGATGGTCGGGACACCTATTTCGCCTTCTCCGGGGATGAAGACCTGCCCGCCATCTTCGCCGTAGAGCCGGATGGCGCCGAGGCGGTGATCAATCTCCGGCTCCGGGACGGCCTCTTCGTGGCGGACCGCGTTGCTCAGGGTTTTGTCCTGAGACGGGGCGGCGATGTCACCCGCGTGTTCAATGACGGCTACCGCCGGACCGAGACCAGCCAGGTCCCGGAAAAGCGCCGGTCCTTCTGGCGGAGATGAAGATGGTTGAGAAAACGCGGAAGGCCTCGGCCGAGCCGGCCAGCCAGGTCCTTGCAAGCGCCGAGGACGCCTTGCCCAAGGTGCGGGCCCCGGACTCACCGGTCGTCTTCTGGGGCGGCATCGGCGGCGCCGTCCTGGCGGGCCTGCTGGTGTTCAACGGGCTCAACGCCTCGCGGGGCGCGCGGGCTCAGGTCACCCCGGCTCCGCCGCCCGCGCCCTCCACCCCGGCGCCGGCGAAGCCGGCTCCGGCCCCCATGCCGCTTTCGTCGCCGGCGGTCCCGCCGGGCGCACCCGTAGCGGTCGCCACCCCGGAGGACACCTACCTGAGGGCGCCGGCCCTGGTCGTCGACCTTGCGCCCACCGAGGGCGCAGCGCCGGCGGTGGCGCCGGGCAATCCAACCGTCGCGGCCCCGGCGCCGTCGGAACCGCCTGGCTCACCTGAGGAGCGCTTCGCCGCGCGGACGATGGGCGCAACCAGCGACGGCGCCCGGGCGGTCCAGATGCAGGACCTTAGCCGGGTCGTTCCACAGGGCACCCTTATCGCCGCCGTCCTCGAATCGGCGATCAACTCCGATCTGCCGGGCGCCGTGCGTGGGGTCGTCAGCCGGGATGTCCGCAGTTTCGACGGCAGTCGCGTCCTGATTCCCCGAGGCTCTCGGCTGGTCGGACAGTACAAGTCTGCAGCCTCCGTCGGGCAAACCCGCGCCTTCGTCGTCTGGAGCCGGATCATCAGCCCCTCAGGAGTCAGCATCGACATCGCCTCTCCCGCCGTGGATCGCCTTGGCCGGGGCGGAGTCGAAGGCAAGGTGGACAATCACTTCTTCGAGCGCTTCGGCGCCTCAATCCTCCTCACGGTCCTCAACGCCGGGGTCACCGCCGCCGCCAACAGCGGCTCCAACAACAGTAACACCACCCTGATCCTGGGGGGGGCGGGGCAGGCGGCCGTCTCGACCGTCCGTCCGGCGGACATCCCTGCGACTCTGCAGGTCAATCAGGGAGCGGCGATCCAGGTCTATGTGGCCCGGGACCTCGACTTCGCGGGCGTCGTGCGCTGATGAACGCCAATGTCTATCTCGGCGCCTTCCTGGCTCCCCTCTCGCCCTGGCTGGGCCGGCCCGAAGTGACAGACCTTCTGGTCAACGCCCCGGGCGAAGTGTGGGTCGAGACTGCGACGGAAGGTATGCACCGCGAGGCCGCGCCTGGGCTGGATGAGACCACCCTCCAGCGCCTCGTCCGCCAGATTGCGGCCTACAGCAGCCAGGGCGTGAACCGGGAGCAGCCGCTCCTGTCGGCAACCCTGCCCGATGGCGCCCGCGTACAGGTGGTGGCGCCGCCGGCGACCCGGGGCGGTACGGTTCTGGCCGTGCGCAAGCATTTGATCTCCGACCTCAGCCTCGAGGACCTCTCGGCAAGCGGACTTTTCGTGCGCCCCGCCGGCGAGGATGCCGAGGCGTCCAGCGACGGAATCCTGGCGGCCTTGCTTGAGGCCGGTGACCGGCTGGGCTTCCTGCGCGAGGCTGTGCGCCGGCGGAAAACCATCGTGATCTCGGGGGGCACCGGCAGCGGCAAGACCACGCTGCTTAATGCGCTCGTGAAGGAGATCGACGAGTCTGAGCGTCTGGTCGTCATCGAGGACGCCCCGGAGATCCGCCTGGACCATCCCAACAGCGTCGGCCTCATCGCCGTCAGGGGCGACATGGGCGAGGCGCGGGTCGATGCGGACGCCCTCCTGACCGCAGCCTTGCGTCTTCGGCCGGACCGGATCCTCCTCGGGGAGTTGAGAGGATCGGAGGCTTTCGCCTTTCTGCGGGCGGTGAACAGCGGTCATCCAGGCTCGATCACCACAATCCACGCCGACAGCCCCGCTGGCGCCCTCGACCAGATCGGCCTCCTGGCCCTCACTTCGGGCCTTGAGCTGGGCTGGGACAAGGTCCAGGCCTATGTCTCGCGGGTGATCGACGTCGTGGTCCAGATTGAGCGGTCCGAAGGCGCCCGCCGGATTTCGGACATCCAATTCCTGGGCCGGCGCGCCTGAGGACGCCGGGCGGAAGGTCCCGCCCGGCCCCAGGACTTTCGTCAGAAGCGGGCGGACAGGCCCAGGGAGAAGGACTGGCCGATATCAAAGCTGTTGGTATCGAACCGCTTTCCACCCGCCGCCTGGTACTCTTCGGCGTCCGTGCCCGTCAGGTTCCGCGCCTCGAAGGAACCGGTGAACTCCCGACCCTGGATTTCGAAATTGCGCCGGTAGACGAAGTCGACCCTCATGCCGGGCTTCTGGACCAGGTCCGGCAGGTCGACGCTGCTGGAACGGGCCGAAACGCGCTCGCTGGTGTAGGTCACCAGGAAGGTGGCCTGCGATCCGGCTTCGTCGTTCTCGAAGCCCAGCTGCAGGTTGGCCAGGTGATCGGACTGTCCCTGAAGCTTCTCGCCCCCGGTCAGGTAGTCACGGGCGGGAGGGGTCGTGGGGACGCCGGTGATATCGAGAATGATGGTGTCGCCATCCGACACCTTCAGCTGTGAGGTCGTGTAGGTGTAGTTGAGGGACACCAGCCAGCGCCTGTTGTCGACCCAGGTCGTCCCCGTCTCCAGCTCAAACAGCTTCTTGAACTCGACCTCGCCGCCGTAAATGTCGGCCGCGGGCGCATTATAGAAGGTCTGGCGGAAGGCACCGTCGGAGCCAAGGACTGCGAGGGCTTCGATGGGCTTCTCCATGTTCTTGTAGAAGGCGCCGAAGGTGAAGTACTGACCCTTGCTGAAGTAGTGCTCGTAGCGGGCGTCGACGTTCACGAAGGTCGTGTCCTCGAGGTAGGGATTCCCTGAGAGGATGCGGTCGGTCTCCGTGTCCCGGTAGCGCTGCGGCGCCAGTTCCCGAAACTGCGGCCGGCCGATGGTCTGGGACAGGCCGAAGCGCAGCTGCTGGTCCTCGGCGAAGTTCCAGGTCAGAGTCGCCGCCGGCAGAACGTAGTCCTTCGAGACGGTCCGGCTGAAGATCGGCGCCGCCGAGGGGCTGAAGATGTCCAGGGTCTTCACGGTTTGGTCCGCGGTCTCGTAGCGCAGTCCAATACTGCCCCGGAGCAGGGGACGGATCTCGCTGTCCACCTGGACGTAGGCGGCGGCGACCTCCAGCCCGGCGTCGTACATGGCCGCATCCCCGGTCAGGGAAGAGCCAGTCAGTTCCCGCAGCAAGATGATGTCGTCGTTGATGTTCCGGTCGGACACCAGATAGTCGATCCGCTGACCGGCATAGCGCAGC
>NZ_JADBZL010000168.1:0-5640 GCF_020402505.1 Phenylobacterium sp.
ACCTCCACCCACCGCGTGGCGGAGACCAACATCCGGATCGCCTTCCCGGACCTGCCGCCGGCACAGGTCAAGGCCCTCCTCAGGGCCCAGTGGCGGGCTCTTGGCCGGTGGGCGGCGGAGTTCCCCATCCTGGACAAGATCATCGCCGACCCCGCCCGAGTCGAGGTGGTGAACGCCGGACGGCTGGAGGCGATCGCCCGCAATCGCGAGAGCGTTGTGTTCATTTCGGGACATTTTTCCTCGATGGAGATCATGCCGGCGGTGATCATCCACGCCGGGATCACCTGCCAGATCACCTATCGCGCCACCAACAACCCCCACGTCGACGCCCGGATCCGGGCAAGCCGCTTCCGGTACGGGGTGCGCCTGTTCGCACCCAAGGGCGGCGACGGCGCCCGCGAGCTGATCCGCGCCCTGGCGAGGGGGGAGTGCGTCGCCCTGATGAACGACCAGAAGTTCAACGGCGGGGTCCTGGCGCCCCTTTTCGGGGTCGACTGCCATACGGCGCCGGGGCCTTCCAGCTTCGCCCTGCGGTTCGGCATCCCGCTGGTTCCCATGTCGGTCCAGAGAATCCACAAGGCCCGCTTCCGGGTTGTCGTGCATGAGGACATCCGTCTGCAGGACACGGGCGACCGGAATGCGGACATCGTCGCCGGCGTGCGGCGGGTGAACGCCTTCATGGAAGAGCGGATCCGCGACCGCCCCGAGGAATGGTTCTGGGTCCACAAACGATGGCCCAATGAGGTCTACCGCCGGGACAGGTCCTGAGGTCAGGCCGGCGCGCGCACGCCCAGCAGGAGCATCGGGTCCAGCCGCCGGTCGCGCCACTTCATCCGCCAGCACAGGTGAGGACCGGTCGCCCGCCCCTCGCGGCCCACCGCGCCGATGACCTGCCCGCGGACCACGGCGTCTCCCTCCCGGACCTGCACGGCTGACTGGTGCAGGTAGGCGGTGATCAGGCCCTGGCCGTGGTCGATCATGGTCAGGCCGCCCTCGTAGTGCAGGCCGGTCTCGGCGAAGCAGACCTGGCCTGACGCCGGCGCGAGGATTGGCGTCCCGGCGGGAGCTGCGAGATCGGCGCCGTAGTGCGGCGTCATCGGCTCCCCGTTGAGGATCCTCTGACCGCCAAACCGGCCTGACAGGCGAAACTTGCGGAGGGGGCGGGCAAATCCGCCTGCGAAGTCCTCGGTCGCGACCTGGCTGGCCCAGCCCTTCGCCTTGCGTTCGGCCTCGGCGGCGATGCGAGTCAGCAGGGCCTCGCCCTGTGGCTTGACCTGTTGGGGCGGAAGGCCGTCGATCCGCTGGATATCGAACACCCCCGGCGCCACCGCCAGTCGCCGCTCGCCGACCAGCCTGCCGGCGCTGGAGACGCTGATCACGACGTCTGCAGGACTGTCCCGGTCGAGGCCGACGACAAACAGCCCGCCGGGCGAGGCCTGGCCGACGGCGACGCCGTCCACGGCGATCGCGGCGCCGGGAAGCGTGCGTCCGATCAGTGTTCCCCCCTGCCGGGGGATTCCGGCCAGGCGAAGGACCGGATCGCGGTCGGCGGCGCGCGCCGGCGCAGCGGCGAGGCCTGCGGCCGAGGCCAGGGCGCCCACCAGGGTGCGGCGGTCCATGCGACCGGTCAGGGGTTCAGCCCGCGCCAACGGGTCAGGGCCTCCGCCGGCCCGGCGTAAGCCTCCTGCTGGACGGCGCTCCAGTAGCGAAGCGCCTCAAGCGGGATCTTCACCCCGGAGACGGCGCAGAGGACGAATCGGCCCGGGCGGACGACGGTGAAATCGCCGTCGCCGTAGTGGAGTACGGCCAGGTCGGGCCCGCCGGTCTTGTTGGATGCGTCCATGGCGGCAGTCTAGTCTCCGTCGGGCGCCGCGAAAAGGCGTCGGATCAGAAGAGGTCGCCCTGCCGGGGAGGACCCGGCGGCGGCTCGATCACCGCCCCGCGCTCCACGTCCGAGAAGACCAGACGCACCGCCTCGCCGGGGGCGAGCGCCGCCCCCAGGCGGACGAGGCCGCCATCGGCCCTGTGGACCCTGGCGAAACCGCGGGCGAGCGGGGCGCCGGGGTCGGCCGACCTCAGGCGCGCCGACAGGGCGGCCAGTCGCTCCGAGGACAGGGCGAGGCTCCGCCCCAGGGCGGGGGCGAGGCGCGGAAAGAGCGCCGCCAGGCGCTCCGCCTGGGCCTGGCGCGGACGTGACAGGAGTCCCGGCTGGAACCGACCGGCGACCCGGGCCAGGCGGGTCTCATGGGCCCCGACATTCCGAGACAGGCCCGCCGCGAGTCGATTGCGGGCCAGTCCCAGTCTCTGTTCAGCCAGCTCCACGAGGTCGGGGACCCGGTCCAGGCTCCGGCCCAGGGTCTCCACCCGACCTCGGCGGTCAGAGACCAGGCGGCCGCCGGACCGGTGCAGGCGTCCCGACAGGTCGGCGAGTCCGGCCCGCAGCTCAGCCAGGACCGGAGTCGCCATTTCCGCCGCCGCCGTGGGGGTGGGCGCCCTCCGGTCCGAGACAAAGTCGATCAGGGTGGTGTCGGTCTCGTGGCCCACCGCGGAGATCAGCGGGATCCTGCTCGCGGCCACGGTGCGGGCCAGGGCCTCGTCGTTGAAGGGCCAGAGGTCCTCGACCGAGCCGCCGCCCCGGGCGACGATCACCACGTCGGGACGCGGGACGGGACCGTCCGACGGCAGGTCATTGAATCCGCGGATGGCGGCGGCGACCTGTGCGGCGGCGGCCTCACCCTGGACCACCACGGGCCAGACCAGAACCTGGCACGGCCAGCGGTCACGGATGCGGTGCAGGATGTCCCGGATCACCGCCCCGGTGGGCGAGGTGATCACGCCCACCACGGAAGGCATGGCCGGCAGGGGCTGCTTTCGCGCGGGATCGAAGAGGCCCTCCTCGGCCAGCCGCGCCTTCAGGCGTTCCAGCTGGGCCAGCAGGGCGCCGACGCCGGCGGCCGTCATGCTTTCGATGACGATCTGATAGCGCGAGCCCTGGGGATAGGTGGTGATCCGACCGGTCACCACGACCTCCAGGCCCTGTTCGGGGCGCACGGAGAGGTTGCGCACCGATCCCTTCCAGACCACCCCGTCGATCACCGCCTTCTCGTCCTTGAGGGACAGGTAGACGTGGCCGTTGGAGTGGAAGGTGACCTTCGAGAGCTCTCCCCTCAGGCGGACGAAGCCGTACTGGTCCTCTAGGGTGCGCTTGAGGGCGAAGGCCAGCTCCGAGACGGAGTAGGCCCGGGCGTTGTCCGGGTCGGCCGCGGCGGGGTCGGGGCGAAGGTCGGTCATGGCTGGAAAGGGACGCGCCCGGCGACGTCAAGGCAAGTGCAGAAACCGGCCCCGGGTCGTGGCGCGCCCCCCATCCCCAACGGATGCCGGACCTAGATGTAGCGACGCAGGCTGCGCGCCAGCTCGTTGGCGCTGGAGCGCTTCTTCGTCTGAGCGGGCTGGTAGGCGACCCGGGCATGCTCCACGCAATAGGGCCCCTCGCTGGCCCGGCGACCGCAGAAGGTGAAGTCGTCGCTGGACGGATCGCCGATCGGCCACTTGCACATGTGCGCGCCCAGGGTCAGCACGGTCGCGGAGCCGGGCGCCTCGTCCACATAGCGGGCGGGCGGCTGGGTCACCGGGGCGGCGGTCGCAAGGGGCGGCGGAGCAATCCGGCGCGGCGCTGCGGGGGCGGCCGTCTGGCGCGCCGGCCTCGGCGCCTTGAACACCGGGCGCGCCGGCTTCGAGGGTGCGGCGCGGCCGGAGAGCCCCAGCCTGTGCACCTTGCCGATGACCGCATTGCGGGTCACGCCGCCGAGTTGCTTGGCAATCTGGCTGGCGGACAATCCGTCCTGCCAGAGTTTCTTGAGCAGTTCGACCCGCTCGTCGGTCCAACCCATGGTTCGCTCCACCATCCTGCCCGGCTTGAACGCTCAGCGTCGCCGGGATCAATATCTTGTGCCAGAGCTTACGCCCAACCTCGCCCTGCCACAACATATCGTAATGGAAGCGGGCCAGACCACAATCGGCGCCATGGCGTCCATCCACAGAAACCAGATGTAGCCCGGCGCCGGCTCAGATGGGGCAGGCGGCGACCTCAAGCTGCAGCAGGGCCAGGACCCGGCCGAAGCCGATGTACTGTCCGGCCATCATCGAGAGCTCGAGAAACTCTGCGTCCGTGAACAGCCGGCGCATGTTGGCCACGTCGTCGTCCGAGATGTTGTGGTGGTCCACGGCCATCTTCTCGGCGAAGTGGATGGCGGCGCGCTCGCGGGCGCTGAAGCCGGACTCATCGACCCTGTCGACGCCGGACGCGGCCTCTTCCTCGCTCACCACCTCCGGCGCCATGCGGACGGTCTTGCACAGGACGCAGCCGTTGAGGGTGGCGATGCGCAGGCGGATCAGTTCCTTCAGCCGGGGCGGCAGCACGCCGGCCCCGCCGGTGTGCCAGGGATGATAGAAGGCCTGGTAGGCCTGGACGAGGTCCTCGGCCGGGGCGAAGGCGCGGGCGAAATGGCGGCCAAGCCAGTTCTCCTCCGGCGTCGCGTCATGAATGGCCTTCATGTAGGGCGGCAGGGCCTCGGGCTCGATCAGCGGCAGTCGGGACATGGGGTGGTCTCCTGTTATCTGGGCCCAAGGCTAGACGCGGACGCGCCGGGGGCAAGGGCCGACGAGAGCGCTTGCCACCGCTCGCCACCCGGCGCACATCTGGGCCATGACCGATACATCCTCGTCCCCGTCGCCTGTGATCCCCCCGGAGCCGCGGTCCTATCCCGGCTTTAACTGGGCGGGGTTCCGGACCCTCTACGTCCGTGAGGTCATGCGTTTCTGGAAGGTGGGCATGCAGACCCTGGCCGCCCCCGTCGTGACATCCCTCCTTTACATGATGGTGTTTGTCGTCGCCGCCCACGGCGCCCGTCCCCCGGTGCATGGATACGACTTCGCCGCCTTCGTGGCGCCCGGGCTGGTGATGATGGCGATCCTGAACAACGCCTTCGCGAACTCCTCGTCCTCCCTGCTCCAGGCGAAGATGAACGGGCTCATCGGGGATTTCCTGACGCCGCCCTTGAGCCCGGCGGAGCATGTGGCGGCCTTTGGCCTGGGCGCTGCGACCCGGGGCGTTCTGGTGGGCGCCGTGACCGCCGCGGTGATCATCCCCTTCTCGCACCTTCCGGTCAGCCAGCCCTGGGCGATCCTCTACTTCGGCCTGGGCGCGGCCCTCATCCTGGGGCTCCTGGGGATCATGGGCGGGCTCTGGAGCGAGAAGTTCGACAACATGGCTGTGGTGACCAACTTCATCATCATGCCCATGACCTTCCTGTCGGGCACCTTCTATCTGGTGGAGCGCCTGCCTGAACCCTTCCGGACCCTCAGCCACTACAACCCGTTCTTCTACCTGATTGACGGATTCCGGTACGGCTTCCTGGGCTATGCCGAGGGCTCCGTCCTGGCCGGGGCGGTGATGACGGCGGGCCTCGTCGTGGCCCTGACCTGCGTCTGCCTCTGGATGTTCGACACCGGCTACAAGATCAAGAGCTGAGCCCGCAAACATTGACATTCCGGCCCATTGGGCGGAGAAGTCGCAGCCTTCCAGTCCCCGTCGCCCCGCGGCGGGGACGTTACGTTTTGGAGGGTTCCCGATCGTGACCC
>NZ_JADBZL010000169.1:0-2770 GCF_020402505.1 Phenylobacterium sp.
AGGTGCTGGACCCGGCGCAGAACGCCACCTTCGCCGACCACTACCTGGAAGTGGACTATGATCTCAGCCCGGTGATGTTCGTCACCACGGCGAACAGCCTCAACATGCCCCAGCCCCTTCTGGACCGCATGGAGATCATCCGCATCCCCGGCTATACCGAGGATGAGAAGGTCGAGATCGCCCGCCGTCACCTGCTGCCCAAGCAGATGAAGGACCACGGGCTCACCGCGGCCGAGTTCGAGCTGCCCGACGCGTCCCTGCGCGACCTGATCCGTTACTACACCCGGGAGGCCGGCGTCCGGTCGCTTGAGCGTGAGATCGGCAACCTCGCCCGCAAGGCGGTGCGCGACCTCATGCGTCGGAAGCCGGAAGCGGAGTCGGGTCCGATCGTCGTGGACGAGGCCCGCCTGGCCGACTACGCCGGCGTCCGCCGCTTCAAGTACGGCGAGATGGATGGCGAGGACCAGGTCGGCATCATCACCGGCCTGGCCTACACCGACTTCGGCGGCGACATCCTGACCATCGAGGCCGTGCGCATGCCCGGCAAGGGGCGGATGCAGGTCACCGGCAACCTCAAGGACGTGATGAAGGAGTCCGTCCAGGCCGCCCACGCCTATGTCCGCAGCCGGGCGACCCACTTCGGCATCGAGCCGCCCCTCTTTGACAGGACCGACGTGGCCATCCACGTACCCGAAGGCGCCACGCCCAAGGACGGTCCCTCTGCAGGGGTGGCTATGGCCACGGCCATCGTCTCGGTGCTGACGGGAATCCCGATCCGCAGGGACATCGCCATGACCGGCGAGGTCACCCTGCGCGGCCGGGTCCTGCCCATCGGCGGCCTGAAGGAAAAGCTCCTGGCGGCCCTGAGGTCCGGCGTGAAGACCGTCCTGATCCCTCAGGAGAACGTCAAGGACCTGCAGGACATCCCTGACACTGTGAAGTCGGGCCTGGAGATTCTTGCGGTGAGTTCCGTGGACGAGGTCCTCGGTCACGCTCTGGTCCGGCCGCCCACTCCCATCGAGTGGACTGAGCCTGCCTCGCCGCCGCCTGCGACCGGGGACACCGGGGATGAGCAGGTCCTGACCCACTGATCGTCCCGGTCGGGGACGCCTGACGTCGGCCCCGCCCCTGGTTGCGTTTGACACGCCGCCGGGGCGGGGCATGATGTCCGCCTGTGGCTTCGCCCGGGATGGATGTTGTTTGCGGCGAGGCTTGAAACAACACCCTGGGGGGCGACCATGAACAAGGCCGAGCTGATCGCCGCAGTCTCCGAGAGCTCAGGTCTCTCAAGCGCTCAGGTCCGCACCGCTCTGGACTCCCTTCTCGACGCCGTCTCCAACGCTCTCGTCGCGGGAGACGAGGTCCGCCTGGTCGGTTTCGGGACCTTCTTGTCGGCTGTCCGGCCCGCAGGCCTGGCGCGGAATCCACGCACGGGTCAGGCTGTCCGGCGGCCGGCTTCCCGGACCGTGAGATTCCGGGCCGGGGAGGGGCTCAGGCGCGCCCTGAATTGAGGCTCTGGCGGGCGCAAGCCGTAGCGGATTTCCCACCTGCGCGAAGAGGGGTAAACAGGTGTCGGCCTGCGGGCCGGGAGGGCGGCTAGCTCAGCTGGTCAGAGCACCTGGTTTACACCCAGGGGGTCGGGGGTTCGAACCCCTCGCCGCCCACCACTTCGCCGACCCGCTCGCCGGAGGGACGCCATGCTGACCCGCCCGCTCGGCCGCACGGGGCTGAAGGTTTCGGAGATCGGCTTCGGCGCGGCGTCCTTCTGGGGACACCCGGCCTTCTCCGAGGCGGAGGCGCACCGCCTGGTCCATCGCGCCCTTGATCTCGGCCTCACCCTCTTCGACACCGGCCCCGCCTATTCCCGAGGCCGGGCGGAGGGGCGGCTTGGCCGGGCCCTCGCCGGACGGGAGGCCTCCAGTCTGGTCATCGCTACCAAGGCGGGAACCCGGTTCGAAGGCGGCAGGGTGCGGCGGGACATGTCGCTTTCCGCCATCGAGGCCAGCCTGGAGGAGAGCCTCCGGCGCCTTGGCCTGGATGTCCTGCCCCTGGTCCACCTTCACGGTCCGGCCGCCGAGGAACTGACGCCTGACTTCGTCGGCGGGCTTGAGCGTCTGCGAAGACGGGGCCTCTTCCAGAGCCTCGGGGTCAACAGCTTCAACCCCGAGGTCATTGACGCCGCCCTGGCTCACCCGCAGATCGACACAGTCATGGTGGACATCAACGTCCTGAGGCCCGCGCGCGTGGGCCTGGCCGCGCGCGCCGCGGCCGCAGGGAAGGGGGTGCTGGCGGGCATGCCCCTCGCCATGGGCCACACCGCACCCCGCGCCTGGCGGAATCTCGGGTTCCGGGACGCCTGGTACCTGGCCCGGGCCCTGAAGAACCACCGCGCCGACATGGCCGCCGGGCGCCGCTTCCGGTTCCTGCACGGGCGTGCCGACATCACGGGGGCCCAGGCGGCCCTGGCCTGGACGCTGGGCGTCCCCGGGGTGTCCGCCGCGATCGTCGGGACCACTCGCGTGGGGCACCTTGAGGACTGCGTCGCCGCCTCCGGCCTCGCCCTGCCGTCGGATCTGGCGGCCCGGATCGCCGCCGCACAGGCGCAGGACTGAGGACCCGTCTTGCTCCAGAGACCGGATTGGGGTCTCCTCTCCCGCAAGAGACGGAAAAGGGTCTCGGATTGAGGAGGAAGGCCCATGGCGGACGGTGCGATCGGTCTGGACGAGGCGCGCGCCCGCGCCTTCGGCATGAAGCTCGAGGACATGAACCC
>NZ_JADBZL010000017.1:0-2644 GCF_020402505.1 Phenylobacterium sp.
CCATCATAAGCGCCCGGTCCCTCCCCCAGCTCGAGGCGGCCGCCATGGGCTTGAGCGACGGCGGCGACGAGGGACAGGCCGAGACCCGCACCCGGGAGGTTGCGGCTGTTCTCAAGGCGCACGAACCGCTCCACCACCCGATCGCGGTCGAAGTCGGGCACCCCGGGGCCCGTATCGGTGACGGAGATCTCTGTGTCGCCACAGGCGCGCCGGCGCAAGCGGACCATGACCGCGCCTCCCGCAGGCGTGTACTTCACCGCATTGTCCACGAGGTTGGCCAGGGCCTGGGCCAGGAAGGCCGGATTGCCCCGGAGCGTGAGGCCGGCGGCGATGTCGGAGGCGATCTCCAGACCCTTGTCCTCGCACAGGGGACCATAGAGCTCGGCCATGTCGCCCACCAGACCGGCCGGGTCGAAGACCACCGCGTTGGGGGCCTCGCCGGCCGCCTGCAGCCGGGAGATGGCCAGGACCGCGGAGAAGGTCCGAAGGACGCCGTCGGTGTCGTCCAGGGCCTGTCGCAGGGCCTGCCGGGCGTCGCCCCGGCCGGCCTCCATGTCCAGGAGGGCGGACTCCAGGCGCGCCTTGAGCCGGGTGAGTGGCGAGCGCAGGTCATGGGCGATGGCGTCGCCAGCATGCCGGTGGGCCGACATGGACCGATCGAGGCGGTCCAGCATGTCGTTCAGGCCCTCGGCCAGTTGGTCGAGCTCGTCTCCGGCCCCCCGCACGGCGGCGCGGGCGGTCAGGTCGCCATTCCGGGCGGAGGCCACCACATTGGTCAGCCCGGTCATGGCCTGGGTGAAGTTGCGGCTGACCAGCAGGCCGGAGGTGATGCCGAGCACAACAACCAGGGCTCCGGCGCCCCAGAGCCCCCGGACGATGGTCACTATGAAGTCCTGGTCATCCCCCGTATCGGCGCCCACAAAGAGAACGCCACCGTTTGGCAGCCGCTGCTGGAAGCCCCGGGCCGGGATCGAGCGGGGCCGCCCGTCCTCGTCGAAACCGGACAGGCTGAACCGGATCCAGGTCGGCTCGCCGCTGAAGCCTTCCACCGGGCTCCGGGCCAGAGAGCCGGAAATCTTGCGTCCGTCGGGGGTCAGAAGAAGGTAGAGAAAACGGCGCTCTCCGGCCATCCGGCTCACCAGAACGGTGTTCAGGGCCGCGGCGCCGGCGCGGTCATAGACCTCCACCAGATTGTCGGCCTCCCGCCGGATCTCCGCGTCCGTCCGCCGGCGCGCTTCACCGGCCGCCGCAACGTAGACATAGGCCAGGAAGGCCGCGCCCGCGAACGCGAAGAGGGCCAGGGACAGAAGGGTCAGGCGGAAGGGCGCGGCGCGAAAGAGACGCAGAAGCCCCCCGACGGGCGCATCCCTTTTGTCAGGCATCCAGCCGATACCCCGCCCCGCGAATGGTCTCGAGCATGGCGCGCTCGAAGCCCTTGTCGATCTTGGACCGGAGGCGCGAGATGTGGACGTCGATGACGTTGGTCTGCGGGTCGAAGTGGTACTCCCAGACCTTCTCCAGGAGCATGGTGCGGGTCACGGCCTGGCCGGCGTGGCGCATCAGGAATTCGAGAAGCTGGAACTCCCGGGGCTGGAGGTCGATCTCCCGGCCCGCCCGGTGGACCCGCCGGGCGATGAGGTCCATCTCAAGGTCCCCGACCCGCAGCTGGGTGAGCACAGAGCCGGTCTCGCGACGACGGGAGAGGGCCTCGACCCGGGCGATCAGCTCGGCGAAGGCATAGGGCTTGACCAGATAGTCGTCGGCGCCCGCCCTCAGTCCCGTGACGCGGTCCTCGATCTCGCCCAGGGCCGAGAGGAAGAGGACCGGCGTCTCATCGCCGTCACGACGAAGGGTCTCGACCAGCCCGACCCCGTCCAGGCAGGGCATCATCCGGTCGATGATCATGACGTCGAAGCCGCCCTTCCGGGCCGCCTCGAGCCCTGCCGCGCCATCGTGGCGAACGACGCACTCGTACCCGGCGTCTGAGAGGCCTCTGGCCATCACCTCCGCTCCGGAGACGTCGTCCTCCACGACCAGGATGCGCATGCCCCCGTCCCGCTCAATCAGCGATCTTGATGGGCAGGAAGATCGTGCGGCCGCCGCGCCACACCGCCACCAGCACGCTGGGCCGGCCAGCCTTGCGGGCCTGGTCGATGACGGCGGCGAGGTCGGCTGGCGCGGCGAGCACCCGGTCACCCGCACGCAACAGGACGTCGTTCGCCTGCAGGCCCCTTTCGGCCGCATCCGAGGACCGCTCGACGGATGAGACCAGCAGCCCGCGCGCGTCGGCCGGCAGGCCGGCACGGCGACGACCGGCGTCATCGAGGGGCGCGACGGTCATGCCCAGAAGGCTCTGGCCAGCGGAAGGCCCCAGCCGGCCTGGACCCGGCGTCGCGCCATTCGGTCCGCCGGGACCGCCGGCGAGTTGAGCCTCGGGCGGGCGGACCCCCGAGCGGATCTCGATAGTGCGAGGCTTGCCGCCCCTGATGATCTCCAGCCGGAGCAAATCGCCAGGTGAGGCCTTCGCCACCTGACGCGTCATTTCAGAGGAGGAACGAACCCGGACGCCGTTGACCGAAAGGACGATGTCGCCGATCACCAGGCCCGCCCTTTCGGCGGGTCCGCCGGGAATCAGTTCGGCGAC
>NZ_JADBZL010000170.1:0-3966 GCF_020402505.1 Phenylobacterium sp.
CCATGATAGCCGCGGCTGGTTCCGGGACGAGTCGGACTTCCCCGGCCCCCGCACCATGACGGCTGCGGCCCGATGGATCGAGGAGAACGCCGGCTGGCACGACCGGTTCTTCCTCTTCATCGACGAGTTCGATCCCCACGAACCCTTCGATACGCCGGAGCCCTGGGCCTCGATGTATGACCCGGACTACGAGGGACCGCCGATGATCTGGCCGCCCTACATGCAGGGCGCGGTAGAGAAGGGAGTTCTGAGTCCGGCGGCGGCGCGCCGGTTGCGGGCCAGCTACGGCGCCAAGCTCTCCATGATCGACCATTGGCTGGGCCGCGTCCTCGGCGCCATCGAGGAGAAGGGCCTGGCCGACGACACCCTCGTCATGGTCTGCACCGACCACGGGCACTACCTCGGCGAGAAGGACATCTGGGGAAAGCCCGGCGTGCCCATCTACAACACCCTCGGCCACATCCCCCTGATGATCCGGCATCCGGGGATCGCGCCTGGCGCCTGCGACGCCCTCACCACAAGCGTCGATCTGTTCGCCACCCTGGCCGACCTGTTCGGCGTGGAGGTCCGCCAGCGCACCCATGGCCGTTCCCTCCTTCCTCTGATGCGCGGTGAGGTCGGATCGGTCCGCGAGCACCTCTTGACCGGCGTCTGGGGGCGTGAGGTCCACCTCCTCACCCGGGAATGGAAGTACGCCCGGGCGGCCGCCGGGGCCAATGCGCCCCTGTCCATGATGTCCAACCGCTGGTCGACCATGCCGACCCACCTGATCGACCGCCACGTCGCCCTGCCGCCTCCGGATCACCGCGCCTTCCTGGATCGCATGCCCGGGTCGGACATCCCGGTCATCCACCAGACCTACGCTGCGGGAGATCCACTGCCATTCTGGGCCCGCACCCGGTCGTCGGGACATTATCTGTTCGACAGGGCCGCCGATCCGGATGAGGTCCGCAACCTCGCCGGGGGCGCGCAGGAAGCCGGGGCGGCGCGCCGCCTGGCCCAGGCTCTCAAGGAGATTGACGCCCCGGAGTCGCAGTTCGTGCGCCTGGGTTTGGACTGATTAGGAGATGCCAATGGCCCTTAAACCCCTCGCCCTCCTGGCGGTCGCCCTTTTGGCGGCGGCCCTCGCCGGATGCGCCCGTGACATCCCCTATGAAACCTTGAAGGCCAAGTACGCTAACCCGACCTCGAAGTTCGTCACCCTTCCGGACGGGGTCACCGTCCACTACCGGGACCAGGGGCGCGCCGATGGCCCGCCCCTGGTCCTGGTTCACGGCTTCGCCGCCAACCTCGACACCTGGGAGCCCTGGGTCGCGCGCCTGGGAGACACCTACCGGGTGGTGACCCTGGATCTTCCCGCGCACGGTCTGACCGTCACGCCTCCCGGCTACCAGATGTCCACGGCCGGCCAGGTGGAGGTCATCGACCAGCTCACCCGCCAACTGGGGCTCGGGCCCTTCGTCCTTGCGGGCAACTCCATGGGCGGAGGCGCCTCCTGGAACTTCGCCCTGAGCCATCCCGACCGGCTTCGGGGGCTCATCCTGGTGGCTTCTGTCGGACCCCGCCCTCCGGAGCCAGAAGGCTCACCGCCCCGCGAGGGACCGCCCGCCGTCTTCCGGATCATGGCCAATCCCGTGGGCCGGGCCGCCCTGCGTTCACTCAACCCCCGTCCCCTTGCCGAGCCCGGGCTGAAGAAGGCCTACGTCGATGAGGGGCTTGTCACACCGGCCCTCGTGGACCGCTATGTCGATCTGGCCCTTGCGCCGGGACGCCGCGAGATGATCCTGGCTGGCCGTCGGGGACCTCCCAACGCCTCCCCAGACGCGGTGAAGGGCGTAACCACCCCGACCCTGGTCATGCATGGAGAGAAGGACGTGGTTGTGCCTCCGGGTGTGGGGCGGCGGCTTGCCGAGCTGATCCCTGGCGCCCGCCTGGTCATCTATCCCGAGGCCGGACACGTGCCGATGGAACAGATCCCGGATCGCTCCGCCGCCGACGTCCGGTCCTTCATCGAGTCCCTTCCGGCAACGCGAACCTCGGAAAAGTGATCAGCTGTTAACCAAACAGTTGCGATCCTGCCCCAATCTGCAAGCAAGAAGCAGGCCAAGGAGGCGGGAGTGGCGCTCGGCGCGCGTCTTGAGGTTCGTCAGGGACAGGGGCTGGTCATCACGCCTCAGCTGCAGCAGGCGATCAAGCTTCTGCAGCTGACCCATGTCGAGCTCGAGGCCTATGTCGAGACGGAGCTCGAACGCAATCCCCTCCTCGTTCGTGAGGACGTGGACCCCGACGCCGAAGCCGCGGACCTCGATCCCCGCAGGGACGAGATCTTCGCCGCGGACCGTATCCCGGAATCCGGCGCCGGTCCCGACCTCGACATCAGCCATGAGGCGGAGGCCTCTCCCGGAGAGCGGGCCACTGGCGACCTTTCGCCAGGTGAGGAGGCGGGGGGCGCCATCGACTGGAGCCGGGCCGGCTCGGGTGGGTCTGGCTTCGAGGGCGAAGAGGACCTCTCCCAGCGCCTTCCTGAGGCCAGGACCCTTCGGGAGCACCTGGCGGAGCAGCTCGCGATGGCGGGTCTTGAGGGCGCCCGCCAGGCTGCGGCCCTCGTCCTGATCGATTCGGTGGATGAGTCCGGCTACCTGCGCTGCGACCTTGAGGAGACCGCCGAGCGCCTGGCCTGCGATCCGCCCTTCCTGGACTCTGTCCTTGGCGTCCTGCAGGGGTTCGAGCCCACCGGCGTGTTCGCCCGGGACCTCAGAGAGTGCCTCTATCTCCAGCTTAAGGAGCGCGACCGCTGCGACCCGGCGATGATGGCCCTGCTCGACCACCTGGATCTCCTTGCCCGCCGGGATCTGGCCGCCCTCCGGCGTGTCTGCGGCGTCGATGACGAGGACCTGAGGGATATGATCGCCGAGATCCGGGCCTTGACGCCCAGGCCAGGGATCGCCTTCGGCGGAGAGCCGTTATCACCTGTGACCCCGGATGTTATCGTCCGGGAAGGCTCCGGAGGACTCTGGAGCATAGAGCTGAACAGCGACACCCTGCCCCGGCTGCTTGTCGATCGTCGCTACTTCGCCCGTGTCTCCGCCGGCGCACGCACCGAAGCCGAGAAGATCTTTGTCGC
Source organism: Phenylobacterium sp. (assembly GCF_020402505.1). Taxonomy (GTDB): domain Bacteria; phylum Pseudomonadota; class Alphaproteobacteria; order Caulobacterales; family Caulobacteraceae; genus Phenylobacterium. Next base: position 3,125 of record NZ_JADBZL010000170.1, read on the forward strand.
CGACTGCTACTCGCAGGCCAACTGGCTCGTGCGGTGCCTGGACCAGAGGGCCCGGACCATACTGAAGGTCGCTTCGGAGGTCGTCCGCCAGCAGGACGGATTCCTCACCTTCGGAGTCAGCCACCTGCGGCCGCTTAACCTTCGCACCGTCGCCGACGCCATCGGCATGCATGAGTCCACGGTCAGCCGGGTGACGTCCAACAAGTACATCTCGACGCCCCGGGGAGTCTTCGAGCTGAAGTTCTTCTTCACCGCAGCCATCGCCGCGACGCACGGCGGGGAAGCGCACTCTGCGGAAAGCGTCCGGCACAGAATTCGTCAGCTGATCGAGGCCGAACGCCCGGGGCACGACGTCCACTCAGACGACCGGATTGTCGAAATCCTCAAGGACTCCGGCGTGGACATCGCCCGCCGCACTGTCGCCAAGTACCGCGAGGCCATGCGCATTCCCTCCTCCACCGAGCGTCGGCGGCTGATGGCGATAGCGGGTTGACCCGGAGTTGACTTCCCAGGTCTGCGCGCGTGTTCTGAGAGCATGAAAGTCCAGGTCACCGGCAAGCATGTCGACGTCGGATCGGCCCTGCGGGAGCGGGTTGTCGACGAAATCAATCAGTCCATCGGCAGAGTCTTCGACCGTGGGGGTTCCGCCGATGTCGTCGTCAGTCGGGAGGGCCACGCCTTCCGAGTGGATTGTTCCGTTCTGCTGGCGTCCGGCCAGCCTCTGGAGAGCCACGCTCTGGCGCCGGACGCCCACGCCGCCTTCAGCGCCGCCCTCCAGAAGATCGAGAGCCGGGTCCGCCGCTACAAGCAGAGGCTCAAGAGCCACGCGCAGGCGTCAGCGG
>NZ_JADBZL010000171.1:0-19102 GCF_020402505.1 Phenylobacterium sp.
GCCATCGGCGTGGTGATCAACACCCTGACCGCCCTTCTCTTTCTGCGCGGGCAGCACGACCTCAATGTCCGGGGCGCCTTCCTTCATATGGTGGCCGACGCGGCCGTCTCGGCGGCGGTGGTCGTCTCGGCGGGCCTGATGCTGCTGACCGGTGGATTGCAGTGGCTGGACCCGGCCCTGAGCCTGGTCATCGTGGCGGTGATCCTGTCCGGCGCCTGGGGCCTGCTCCGGGAGTCCGCGGCCATGGCCATGGACGCCGCACCGCCGGGGATCGACGTGGCGCAGGTCCGATCCTGGCTCGCCGCCCGCCCCGGGGTCCGCGAGGTGCATGACCTGCACGTCTGGCCCCTGTCCACCACCCGCACCGCTCTGACCGCCCACCTGGTCCGTCCCTCGGGCGAGTCGCCCGACGTCTTCCTCGCCGATACCGCCCGGGGACTCTCGGAGACCTTCGGCATCGACCACGCCACCCTCCAGGTCGAGACCGGGGAGCTGGACTGCGACCTCGCCCCCGACGAGGTGGTGTGACCCTGCCCCTCGCCCTCTACGGCCTCGCCACCGGGGTGGCCGAGCCCCTCGCCCCTTTTATCCTGAAGCGGCGGGCGAAGGTGGGCCGCGAGGATCCTGCCCGGATCGGCGAGCGCCTTGGCCGCGCCGGCCAGCCTCGGCCTGACGGCCCCCTGGTCTGGCTCCACGGGGTCAGCGTCGGGGAGTCCGTCTCCCTCCTCGCCATGGTCGAGGGGCTCCGGGCCCGGCGGCCGGACCTCGCACTCCTCGTCACCTCCGGGACGCGCACCTCCGCCGACCTCCTCGCCCGCCGCCTGCCTGCGGGGGTCATCCACCAGTACGTCCCCATCGACGGCCCCCGGGCCGCAGCCCGCTTCCTCGACCACTGGCGCCCGGACCTCGGCGTCTTCGCCGAGAGCGAGCTCTGGCCCAACCTGATCCTGACCGCCCGGCGGCGCGGGACCCGCCTGGTCCTGGCTTCGGCGCGGATCACGGAGGGCACGGCCCGGACCTGGCGACGGGCCCCCGCGAGCGCTCGCCGGCTCCTGTCCGCGTTCGACCTGATCCTGCCCCAGGATCGGGCCACCGCTGACCGGCTCAGGGGGCTTGGCGCCGACTGCGGTCGCGAGCTGAACCTCAAGCGGGCCGGCGCGCCCCTGATCTTCGACCCCGCCGAACTCGCGCGACTCCAGGGGCTCGCAGCGGGTCGCCCGGTGGTCCTCGCCGCCAGCACACACCCGGGCGAGGACGCCCTGATCGCAGAAGCCGCCGAGGGCCTGGGCGCCCTGCTGGTCATCGCCCCCCGGCATCCGGAGCGGGGGGCGGGCATCGCCGCCGCCCTCAGGGCGCCCCGCCGTGCGCTGGGCGAAGACCCGGCCCCCGAGACTCCGGTATGGATCGCCGACACCCTGGGCGAGATGGGCCTCTTCTTCCGCCTGGCGGACGTCGTGGTGATGGGCGGCAGCTTCCCCGGCGGGATCGGCGGGCACAACCCCCTTGAGCCGGCGCGGCTGGGCGCCCCGGTGATCACCGGGCCCGACATTGCGAACGCGGCCGACGTCTACGACGAGATGTTCGACGAGGCCTGCGCGATTCCGGCACGCGATGCGGCGGACCTCAGGCGGAAGCTGGCCGGCCTCCTGGCCGACCCGGTCCTCCGGCGGCGGATGCGCGAGGCCGCCCTGGCCTACGCCGCCCGGCAGGAGCAGACCCTCGCCGACGGCCTCGAGGACCTCGCCCCCCTCCTGCCGGCGCGGGAGGCCTCGAAATGAAGCTGCCCACGCCGCGCTGGTGGTATGTGCGGGAGGGGCGCCCCGGGCCGCTCCTGCACCTGCTGCTGAAGCCCCTGTCCTGGGCTTGGGCGGCCACGACCGCCCGTCGCATTGCCCGCGGACGGCCCGTCGACCCCGGCGTCCCGGTCGTCTGCGTCGGCAACCTCACCCTTGGCGGCACGGGCAAGACCCCGGTCGTCGCCGCCCTCGCGCGCCGTCTCTCCGGGAGGGAATGGCGCCCCGCCATCCTGTCGCGGGGCTATGGCGGAAGCCTGGAGGGACCCGCGCGGGTGGATCCGTCGCGCCACGCCGCCGGCGAGGTCGGCGACGAGCCCCTGATGCTGGCGGCCGCCTTGCCCGGCGTGGCCGTCTGGGTGTCCCGCGACCGGGTCGCCGGGGCCCTGGCGGCCGCCCGGGAGGGTGCGGACGTCATCCTCCTGGACGACGGCCACCAGAACCCGGCCCTTCGGAAGGCCTTGTCCCTGGTGGTCAGCGACGGAGAGACCCGGGACGGCGAATGGCCCCTGGGCGATGGCGGGGTCTTCCCGGCCGGACCCTTGCGTGAGCCTCTCGCCGCAGGGCTGGCCCGCGCCGACGCCGTCATCCTTCTGTTGCCGGCGGACCTGGAGACCCCGGAGCCCGACCTTGTCGCCGCCCTCTCCGGGCCGCCCCTCCTGCGGGCTCGGCTGATCCCCGAGGGGGCGCCGCCTGAGGGTCCTCAGGTCGGCTTCGCCGGCGTCGGCAAGCCCTGGAAGGTGGAGCGGGCCCTGAGGGCGGCAGGCTGCGACCTGGTCGACTTCGCGGCCTTTCCCGACCATGCGCCCTGGACCCCGGCGCGGCTGAAAGCGCTGGACGACCTGGCGCGCGCGCACGGTGCGGGTCTGGTGACGACCTCGAAGGACTGGGTGCGCCTGCCCCCGGCATGGCGCGAAAAGGTCAGAGCTTGGCCCGTCGAGGCGGTCTTCGACTCCCCGGCCGAGGTGGACGCCCTGTTCGAGCGACTTCCCCGCCCCAAAGCCTGATCAGGCGCCGGCCCGCTGGGCGAAATGCCAGGCTGCGGAGGCGAGCTGGGGCACCCGCTCTTCCATGGCCGCAGCCTGCGGGCTGTTGGCGGTGCCGTCCCGGGCCCGGCCGACAATGCCCTGGCAGATGCCGGCCAGGCGGAAGAGGTTGTAGGCGAAGAACCAGTCCACGTTCGGGACCTCGGACCGCCCCGTCAGGCGGCAGTACTCTGCCACCGTCTCCTCGACGGTCGGGATGCCATGGGCCGTCAGGTCCGGGATCCCGGCGATGGTCCCGTTCACCCAGTGCATCAGGAAATAGGTGAAGTCGGCCATGGGATCGCCCAGGGTCGAAAGCTCCCAGTCCAGCACGGCGATGACCCGGGGCTCGGTGGGGTGCAGCACCATATTGTCCAGCCGGTAGTCGCCATGCACGACCGTATTGCGGTCCTGGTGCGGCAGGGTGCGGGGCAGCCACTCCATCAGCCGCTCCATGGTGTCGAGCCTGACCGTCTCGGAGGCCCGGTACTGCTTGGTCCAGCGGTCCACCTGCCGGCCCATGTAGTTGCCTGGCTTGCCGAAGTCCGACAGGCCGACGGCGTCGACATCCGTATTGTGCAGGTCGGCCAGGGTCTTGATCTTGGCCATGTAGATGGCCCGGCGCTCGGCGGGTTCGTACTGGGGCAGGGTCTGGTCCCAGAGGATCCGGCCCTCGACCATGTCCATGACGTAGAACCAGGTGCCGATCACCGACTCGTCGGTGCACAGGCCGTAGGTCCGGGCCACGGGAAAGCCGGTGGGGTAAAGAGCGGTTATGACCTTGTACTCGCGGTCGACGGCGTGGGCTGACGGAAGCAGCTTGCCCGGCGGCTTGCGCCGCATGACGTACTTCTTGCCCGGGGTGACCAGCTGGTAGGTCGGGTTGGACTGTCCGCCCTTGAACTGGCGGACCTCCAGCGGCCCCTCAAAGCCCTCGACATTGGCCTGCATCCAGGCGGCCAGCGAGGCTTCGTTGAAGCGGTGCGACTCGGCGACCGGCTTGGTGCCCGTGTTGGCGACCTCGCGCTCCTGTTCCGGCGTCATGGCCATGCCCATCGCTCCCCTCGGGTCCGTCGTCTTGCACCGATGTCTTAGCCAACGGCGGGGCCTCGCGGCAAGCACGGTCGCGTCAGAGATCAGCGACTGTGATTTGTTAACCCTATCGAGTTTACGAACTTGAGATTCGTGAGCCTGGACATTGAGGGATTCGGCTGTGACCAACTATGTCTTTGAGAGCATGACCGCCGAGCAAGCGGCGGCCTTCGTATCGACAGACACCCTGACCTTCTCGACTCCCGGCGCCACCGCCCGGGATGTAACCCTGACCCTGGTGCCCTACATCCCGCCGAACTTCTTCACCGGAGAGGTCGGATCGACGCCCTCGGTGACCATCACCTTCGGTGGAAAAACCCTCGTTTTCAATGGCTCAGGCACCACCCCGCCAGGCATAGCCGGCTTGGGATCCTCCGCCGGACAGATCACCTTCCCCGACGGATCCCGGCTGTTCATCGGCAGCCAGGGCGCGGACTCGGTTTCGGGCGGGACGACGCCCGACGCCCTGCACGGCGGCGACGGCGCGGACACCCTGGCTGGCCTGGCCGGCGATGATTATCTCCAGGGCAACCAGGGTAATGACAGCCTGGCGGGCGGCAGCGGCTCCGATACCCTTCTGGGTGGCCAGGGAGATGACACCCTCGGGCTCGGCGACGGGCAAAACTACGGACACGGCAATCTGGGGAGTGACACTCTCCTGGGCGGGACCAGCGCAGACACCCTGCTCGGCGGCCAGGGTAATGACAGTCTGTCCGGCGCCGGCGGGTCCGACTATCTCTCCGGGGATCTTGGCAATGATACCCTGCTTGGGGGAACCGCGGCCGAGCAGCTGTTCGGCGGCGACGGGAATGACCTGATTACGGGCGGGGGCGGGGCCGACATCTTCAACGGCAATCAGGGCAATGACACCCTGGTCGGGGGAACGGGGGCGGACACCCTGCTCGGCGGGCAGGGGGATGACAGCATCACCGCCGACGCCGGCGTGAACTATGTCCACGGCAACCTGGGCAATGACGCCATCTCTGCGCTCGGGGGGGACGACACCCTGCTCGGGGGACAAGGGAACGACACGATCGCCGGCGGCGACGGCGCCAACTATCTCACCGGCGACCTCGGAGATGATTCCGTCACCGCGGGCACGGGGAGCGATTTCCTGATCGGCGCGGATGGCGCCGACACCCTGGTTGGCGGCGGGGGAGCAGATTCCCTGGATGGCGGCGCCGGAAATGACCGGATCCAGGCGGGAACTGCGGCGGACCACATCCTCGCCGGCAGCGGTGACGACAGCGTCAGCGACAGCGGCGGAGCCAACGTCATCCAACTGGGCGATGGCGCCGACACGGCCTCTGCGGGCGCAGGCGCGGATACCCTGATCGGCGAAACCGGGGCTGACAGTCTCCTGGCGGCCGCCGGCGACAACAGCGTCCTCGGGGGCGAGGGCGGGGATACGTTGACTTCCGGCACCGGCGCCGACAGCCTGCTCGGTGGCGGCGGCGACGACAGCCTGAGCGCCGGCGGCGGGGTGGATTCCGTCGACGGAGGCCTCGGAAACGACACCCTGGCCCAGGCGATGACCAGCGCCGGGGTCGCCACCCTGATCGGCGGTGACGGCGACGATGACTTTGACCTGACCGGATCGGTTGGCGGAGCCTCCGTGCTGTCGGACGGCGGGGCGGGCAACGACAGCCTGCTCGGCGGCGGCGGAATCGACTATTTCATAGGCGGCACAGGGGCGGACACCGCCGTCGCCGGGGGAGGTGCGGACACGCTGATTGGCGGGGCCGATGGCGATAGCCTGTCCGGCGGGGCCGGCGCCGCGAGCCTCAGCGGCGATGAGGGCGCCGATACCCTCGCCGGCGGGGCGGGCGTCGAAACCCTCTCCGGTGGCGGGGGGGCGGACGTCCTGTCGGGTGGCGCGGGAAGCGACAATCTGAGCGCCGACGCAGGCGACGACCTGATCCTCTTCGCCGGGACATCGGACTCAGCGGCCGGGGAGACCGTGGACGGCGGCGCCGGGACCGATACAGTGCGGGTGACCGCGACGACCGTCTTCGACCCCGGCGCCACCTTCGCCACTGTCGAGGTTCTGGAAATCGCCACCGGGGCGACGGCGACCCTGACCCACACCCAGATGGCGGCCTTCAGCTCGGCGAGCGCCGCGGGAAGCGCCTTCCTGGTGATCAATGTGGCCTCGGGGGCGACTTACACCCTGCCGAACCTGGGCTTTACAAACCTGACGCCGAGCCTGGCCGGGGCGAGCGGGAATGAGAACATCACCGGCTGGGTCGGGGTGGACTCGATCTCGGGCCTGGCCGGGAACGACACCCTGAACGGAGATCAGGGGAATGACACCCTCTCCGGCGGCGCCGGGGCTGACAGTCTCATCGGCGGGGGCGGCGACGACACCTTCGTCTACGCCGGTACGTCCGACACGGCGGCCGGGGAGACAGTGGACGGCGGCGGCGGGACCGATACCGTGCGGGTGACGGCGACCACGGCGTTCGACCCCGGGGTCAACTTCACTCTGGTGGAGAACCTTGTTGTGGTGGCGTCTACGGCGACGCTGAGCACCAGCCAGTTGGCGAACTTTGGCTCCGCGAGCGGTTCCGGCGGCGCAAGCCTGGTGGTCAATGTCGCCTCAGGCACGTCCTACACCGCGCCAAACCTGGGCTATAGCGGCCTGACCCTGAACCTTGTGGGCGCAGGCGGGAATGAGAACATCTCCGGCTTGAATGGGGGGGATTCAATCTCGGGTCTCGCCGGAGACGACACCCTCGTTGGCGGCGCCGGGGCCGACACCCTGAGCGGCGGGGCCGGAGCGGATGCCTTTGTCTTTGCGACGGGCGCCTCCGGGATCACGATGCCGACCGCGGACGTGATTGGCGATTTCGCCAGTGGGGTCGACGTGCTCCGGCTCGGTCTGGCCGGGAATCCCACTGCGGGCACCGGGAACTATGTCGAGGCTGGCGCGGCGGCGGCGAACTTCAGCGCCGCCCTGACCGCCGCCAACACCTCTCTCGCCACCCTGAACGGGACCTCATCCGAGGCCCGGCTTTACGCCTTCGAGTTCGACGCGACGAACGGCTATCTGTTTATCGACACCAACTCCGATGGGGTGGCGGACGAGGTGATCGTCCTCACCGGGATTGACAATACCGAGATCGCCGCCGGCGACATCGTCGTCTGATCCCCGCGCTCAGAGCTTCAGAGCGAAGCTGCGGGACAGGACGGGCCGTGCGTTCCGCGGCGTCGCCTCGCGAGCGGGAATTCCCCCGGCGGCCGGCCTGGCCAGGTGGTTCGCAGGCGCCGAGGCCGACAACGCGATCGATGCGGTGGTCAGACTGACGTGCTGCACGTCACCTGCTGAGCCTCAGCTTCGGGGAGTCAGGGCGCGCCAGCCGATGTCGGAGCGGTGGAAGCTCTCGGGCCAGTCGATCCGGGCGATGGCGGCGTAGGCGCGGGCGCGCGCCGTCTCAAGGTCCGGCCCCCGGGCGCAGATGTTCAGGACGCGCCCGCCGGCGGCCCTCAGAACCCCGTCAGCGTCCCGCGTGGTCCCGGCGTGGAAGACCGCCACGTCAGGTCCAAAATCCTGCTCGGCGCCCAGGATCGCCGACCCTGTGCGCGGGGCGTCCGGGTACCCCTCCGCGGCCATGACCACGCAGATCGCCACCTCGTCCCGCCACTCCGGCGCCGGCAGGTCCGCCAGGGTCCCGTTTGCGCAGGCGACGAGATAGGGGACGAGGTCGCTCGCAAGGCGCAGCATCAGCACCTGGCACTCCGGATCCCCGAAGCGGGCGTTGAATTCCACAAGGCGGGGCCCGTCCGCCGTGGCCATCAGTTCCACGAACAGGGCGCCCCGGTAGGGCGCACCCTCGGCGGCGATACCCTCCAGGGCAGGTACGGCCAGCTGGGTCATCACTTGCTCGATCAGGGCCTCGGTGAAGACCGGCGCGGGCGAATAGGTTCCCATGCCGCCGGTGTTCGGGCCCCGCTCGCCGTCGAAGGCCCGCTTGTGGTCCTGCGCCGCGCCGAAGAACCGGACCGTCTGGCCGTCCGACAGCACGAAGAGCGAGCCGATCTCGCCCTCCAGGAACGCCTCGATGACCACCCGGGCGCCCGCGGCGCCGAACCGCCCCCCCAGGGCGTCGTCGATCGCCGCCTCCGCCGTCGCCCGATCGGGGGCCACGGTGACGCCCTTTCCTGCGGCGAGTCCGTCGGCCTTGACCACGTAGGGAGCAGAGAACCCGTCAAGGGCCGCCCGCGCCGAGGCGCCGTCCTCGCACACCACCCAGGCGGCGGTGGGAAGGCCGTGGCGGTCGCAGAAGGCCTTGGTGAAGGCCTTTGAGCTTTCCAGTCGCCCGGCGGCGGCGATGGGACCAAAGCAGGGGATGCCGGCGACGGCGAGGGCGTCCGCGAGACCGGCCTCCACTGAGGCCTCAGGACCGATCACCACGAGGTCGGCGGTCATCTCCCGCGCCAGGGCGACCAGGGCCTCGACCTCGGTGGGCTTCACCGGTGACAGCTCGCCCAGGGCCGCCATCCCGGGATTGCCTGGCGCCATGACGAGGCGGCCGGTCAGAGGGGAGGCGGCGATCTTCCAGGCCAGGGCGTGCTCACGCCCGCCCGATCCGACGAGAAGAATGTTCATCGCCCGCCTTTGGCGCGACCGGGCCGCGAGGTCAATCGGCCGGAGCCTACTTGCGGTCGACCTCCAGCGCGTAGCCCGCCGACCGGACGGTCCGGATGGGATCGAAGCCGGGCGCACCGCGAGAAAGGGCCTTGCGGAGCCGACCGATGTGGACGTCGACGGTTCGCGCCTCGACATAGACGTCCGAGCCCCAGACGGCGTCGAGCAGCTGTTCCCGACTGAAGACCCGGCCCGGGTTCTGCATGAAGAAGTCAAGAAGACGGAACTCGGTGGGTCCCAGGTGGATATCCTCGCCATCCCGGGTGACCCGGTGGGCGGAGCGGTCCAGGGCCAGGGGACCGCGGACGACGGTGTCCTCGGCGAGGCCGGGTCTGAGCCGACGCAGGACCGCACGGATGCGCGCCGCCAGCTCGGTCACGGCGAACGGCTTCACCACATAATCATCCGCGCCGGTATCCAGTCCCCGGATGCGGTCGCTCTCCTCGCCCCGGGCGGTCAGCATGATGATGGGCACGTTGCGGCTCTGCGGCCGCTGGCGAAGGCGGCGGCAGACCTCGATTCCGGAGACCTTGGGAAGCATCCAGTCCAGCACCACCAGATCCGGCAGATGCTCCTCGGTCTGGATCAGGGCCTCCTCGCCATCCGTAGCCACGGCGACCGCATAGCCCTCTCTCTCGAGATTGTAGCGCAGCAGGGTGCCGAGGGCGTCGTCATCCTCCACCACCAGAATCCGGGGATTCATGGACATGGGATCACGCCCTCAGATCGTCAGCCCGCGGTCGGTCCGCAGAGCTGACCTGCTCGCCGGTGATCTCATAGTGGACGATCTCGGCGATGTTGGTGGCGTGGTCTCCGATCCGCTCGAGGTTCTTGGCCACGAAAAGAAGGTGGGCGCAGGCGGTGATCGTCCGGGGATCGCCCATCATGTAGGTCAGCAGTTCCCTGAAGAGGCTGTTGTAGTGTTCATCGACCTCCTCGTCGCGCCGCCAGACCTCCATGGCCCGCTCGGCGTCGTTGGAGATGTAGGCGTCCAGGACCTCCTTCAGCCGGGTCTCCACCAGGCGCCCCATCCGCTCTATGGAGCGGTTCAAGGCCGGCATGGGCTCGATCTCGGACAGGACGAGGGTGCGCTTGGCGATGTTCTTGGCCAGGTCGCCGCACCGCTCGAGGTTGGAGGCGATCTTCATCGCCGCCATGGTCTTGCGCAGGTCGTTGGCCATGGGCTGGCGCAGGGCGATCAGCCGGATGGCCTTCTGCTCCACGTCGGCCTCAATCTCGTCCAGCCTGTCGTCCTGCTGGAGGACCTTGGTGGCCAGGGCCGGGTCGCGCCGCACGATGGCGTCGACCGCGTCGCCCAGCTGGGCCTCGGCCAGCCCCCCCAGGCGGGCGCAAGCGGCCCCCAGGGCGTTCAGCTCGTCTTCGTAGGACTTGACGATATGCTCATTCATGGGACCGCCCTCAGCCGAACCGGCCGGTGATGTAGTCCTGGGTCCGTGAGTCCCCGGGACGCGTGAAGATGTCGCCCGTCGGCCCGGCCTCGACCAGCCGGCCCATGTGGAAGAAGGCGGTCCGCTGGGAAACCCGGGCGGCCTGGGCCATCGAGTGGGTGACGATGATGATGCAGTACTGGGCCCGGAGCTCGTCGATCAGCTCCTCGATCCGCGCCGTGGCGATGGGGTCCAGGGCCGAGCAGGGCTCGTCCATGAGAATGACCTCAGGGTTGATGGCGATGGCGCGGGCGATCACCAGACGCTGCTGCTGGCCGCCGGACAGGCCGGTTCCCGGCTGATCCAGGCGGTCGGAGACCTCCTTCCAAAGCCCGGCCCGCTTCAGGGCCTGCTCGACCACGCCCTCCAGCTCGGAGCGGGAGGTGGCGATCCCGTGGATTCTCGGCCCGTAGGCCACATTCTCTAAGATGCTCTTGGGAAAGGGGTTGGGTTTCTGGAACACCATGCCGACCCGCGCCCGCAGCAACACCGGGTCCAGGCTCCGGTCATTCACGTCCTCACCATCCAGAAGGATGCGACCCTCGACCCGGGCGCCCGGGATGGTGTCGTTCATGCGGTTGATGCAGCGCAGGAAGGTGGACTTGCCGCAGCCGGACGGGCCGATCAGGGCGGTGACGGCACGGTCCGGCACGTCGAGGTCGATGTCGAAGAGGGCCTGCTTGTCCCCGTAGAAGACATTAATCGCACTGGCGGAAATGCGCGGCGCACCGTCGGCCGGGGCGGCGGCGGCGGAAGGCGTCAGGCGGGGGGGCGAGACCTGGGCGTCTGTCATCTTGTCACCAGCGGCGTTCGAACCGGCGCCTCAGCAGGACGGCGGCGAGATTCATAATGATCATGAAGGCCAGCAGCACCATGATGGCGGCGGCCGTGCGTTCCTGGAAGGCGCGCTCGGAGGCGTTCTCCCAGATGAAGATCTGGACCGGAAGGACCGTACTGGCCGAGGTCAGGGCGTCGGGGACCCCCGGCACGAAGGAGACCATGCCCACCATCAGCAGCGGCGCGGTCTCCCCCAGGGCGTGGGCGAGAGACAGGATGGCCCCGGTCATCACCCCGGGCAGAGCCAGGGGCAGGACATGGTGGAAGACGGTCTGGGTCCGGGAGGCGCCGAGGGCCAGGGCCGCCTCGCGGATCGACGGAGGAACCGCCCTCAGCGCAGACCGGGTGGCGATGATCACCGTCGGCAGGGACATCAGGGCCAGGACCAGCCCGCCGACCAGGGGCGAGGATCTGGGCACGTTCATCCAGTTGATGAACACCGCCAGCCCCAGCAGGCCATAGACGATTGAGGGCACCGCCGCGAGGTTGTTGATGTTGACCTCGACCATGTCGGTCCACCGGTTCTTAGGGGCGAACTCCTCGAGGTAGGTAGCCGCCAGAACGCCGATGGGAATGGCCAGGGCGGCGGTCAGCAACAGCATCAGGGCCGATCCGACCACGGCGCCCAGGACGCCGGCCTGTTCCGGTTCGGTGGAATCGGACCGGGTCAGGAAGGTGGTGTTGAATTCGGATTTCACCAGACCTCCGGCGTTCAGCCGGTCCAGCCAGTCCAGCTGCTCGCTCGTCAGCGGCCGCTCGTCTTCCGGTGTCGCCCGGGTGATCTGTCCCTTGAAGTAGAGGCCGGCGTCCGCCTTGAGGGGCGCCGAGAGGGTGAGGGTCTTGCCGATCACGGAAGGGTCCGCCTTGACCCGGTCCAGGACCTGGAAGCCTAGATCCCCGGACAACAGCGCCTTCATGGCGTCGCTTCGCGCGCCGTACTCGTCGTCGGCGACTCCGATCCGCTTGAGCAGCTGTTCGGCGATCATAAGGTCATAGTTGGCGCCGCCGGGATCGGCGGGATCAATCCGCGCGGGGTCCACATAGACCTGCGCGGTCAGGCGATAGTCGACGAAGGTCGACCAGCCTTGCTGGACAATGCGGCCCAGCAGCAGCAGGAGGAAGCCGAGAGCAACGGCGATGGCGATACGGCCATAGAGCTGGAACCTGCGCTCGGCCGCGTTGCGCGCCTTCAGCCGCCGGGCCACGGCGGCCCTCAGCTCGTCTGAGGCTGGGCGGATCTCAGTCATACTGTTCCCGATATTTCTGCACGATCCGCAGGGCGACCACGTTCAGCGCCAGGGTGACGACGAAGAGAGTCAGCCCCAGGCCGAAGGCCGAGAGGGTCCGGGGACTGTCGAACTCCTGGTCACCGGTCAGCAGGGTGACGATCTGGACCGTCACGGTGGTCACCGTCTCGAGGGGATTCAGGGTCGTGCGCGCCTGCAGGCCGGCGGCCATGGTCACGATCATGGTCTCGCCCACCGCCCGGGAGACGGCCAGCAGCATGGCGGCCATGACCCCGGGCAGGGCCGCGGGCAGCACCACCTTCTTGACCGTCTCGGACCGGGTGGCGCCCATGGCCAGGCTGCCATCCCGCAGGGACTGGGGCACGGCGTTGATGATATCGTCCGACAGGGAGGAGACAAAGGGGATGAGCATGACCCCCATCACCGCGCCTGCGACCAGGGCCATCTGGTTCTGGACCTCACCCAGATAGAGACCCAGGTCGTTGAACGGGCCACCGACCAACTGGGCGCCGATGGCGTTGAAACCCGCCCGGAACAGGGGCCCGACGGTCAGGGCGGCGAAGAAGCCGTAGACCACGGTCGGCACCCCTGCGAGCACCTCCAGAAGGGGCTTGACCAGGCCGCGGGTGCGGGGGGAGGCGTACTCCGACAGGTAGATGGCCGCGAACAGGCCCACGGGAGCGGCCACCAGCATGGCGATCAGCATGATGAGGAAGGTGCCGGCGAACAGGGGGATGGCCCCGAAGGCGCCTTCCGACACCACCTGGTCGGCGTACATGGCGCTCTGCGGATCCCACTCCAGACCGAACAGGAAGGCGTGAAGCGGAACCGCCTGGAAGAACCGCCAGCTCTCCCAGACGAGCGAGGCCACGATCCCCACCGTCGTGAAGACCGCGGTCACCGAACAGGCCAGCAGCAGGCCCTTGATCCACCGCTCGACCCCCTCCCGGGCCCGGAAGGCCGCCCGGATCCGGCTCAGTCCCCAGACGGCTCCGGCGAGGGCCAGGGCGGCCGCGGCGGCCAGGCTGAAGAGGTGCAGGCGGCCCTCCAGCACCTTCACCTCGGCGGCGGACGCCTCCAGAGCCGCCTGCACCTCCGGCGCGTAGAGTGTCTCGCTTCTCGCCTGGCCCCGGGCCAGGGAGATGGCGTCATCCCGGAAGATCTGCTGCTCGGCGGCGTCCATTGCGCGCACGACCGCCGGAAGCCGCGCCTCGACGAGGGACTCCTCCACCCGGTCTCCGAAAAACCCCACCAGGATCAGGACCAGGGCGGCGGGGGCGGCTGTCCAGACGGCGGCGTAGGCGCCGTGGTGACCGGGGCGGGAGTTGATGGGCGTGCTCGATCCGCGGGCGATGACCCCCGCGCGCCGGCGCGCCGCCCAGTAGACGGCGCCCGAGAAGGCCATCAGGACCAGAAGCGCGACAAAGGTCAGCATCGATGGGTCACTTCCAGCTCCCTTCGGGCCTGGTGCAGGGCCGCCGGGAGCCTTCGGGGAAGGCAGGGGAGCGGACTCGCCTCGTCATGCCGTAGGTCATTACTGCGACACTTCCATTACGGGGAGTCTCTCCGGCACGAGAACTGTGAAGACCGTTCCGCGGCCGGGGGCGCTCTCCACGGCCAGAACGCCCTGGTGCCGGTTGACGATGTGCTTGACGATCGAGAGCCCCAGGCCCGTCCCGGGACGCTCGCCGCTCTTCTGCCCCTCGACGCGATAGAACCGTTCCGCCAGGCGGGGCAGGTGCTCCCGGACGAGACCCGGGCCTTCATCCTGCACCCGGATCATGGCGTATCGGGCGCCGGGGGCGTCCGGGGCCACCAGGGTCAGGCGGGCGGCGTCCTCCAGGACGGGCGTCTGGGCCGCCTCCCGACCGAGGCTGGCGCGCACCGTCAGCCGGACCCGACCCTCAGCGGGTGCGTACTTCACGGCGTTGTCGGTCAGGTTCTGGATCACCTGCACCAGCTGGTCCCGGTCGCCGCGGACCAGGACCGATCCCGGGGCAGGGAGATCGGCTTCGATCCGCACCCCCCGGCGCGCCGCCTGGGGTGCGAGGGCATCCACCACGTCTGCGGCCGCCAGCACCAGGTCGGTTTCGCTCTGGGGCGCCACGTGCTCGTTTAACTCAATCCGGCTGAGGGAGAGGAGGTCGTCAATCAGTCGGCCCATCCGGTCCGCCTGGTTCTGCATGATCCCCAGGAACCGGTCTTGGGCCTGCCGGTCGTCCCGGGCGTGTCCCTTCAGGGTTTCGATGAAGCCGGACAGGGACGCCAGGGGCGTACGCAACTCGTGGCTGGCGTTGGCGAGGAAGTCCGCCCGGGTGCGCTCGGCCCGCCGCATGTCGGTCTCGTCGCGGAACAGGAGGACCGCGCGCCGAAGCTGGTCCTCCTCCAGGGCCAGGGGCCGAACCAGCGTCTGGAAGCTGCGCTCCTGGGAGGCGCCCGAGGTGAAGGCGCACCTAGCCTCAACGCCGCCGAACAAGGCCTCGTCGACGGCCGAGAGCACCTCGGGATCGCGCAGCACCGAGACCAGAAGCATGGGCGGCGCGGAGATGCGGAACAGGCTGCAGGCCGCGGCGTTGGCCCGCTCGATCCTCAGGCTGCTCAGGTCGTCGGGCTCCCGGGCGGAGACGACCAGGAGGGGATCGGGAGCCGCGTCCAGAAGGGCGGTGAAGCGGGCCTCGACCCGCTCGACGGCTTCGCGCACCCTCTGTTCCGTCGCCTCTGTGGAAGGGCGGACTCCGGAGGGACGGAGCCGCCGCGCCGCGATCGCCGCCGCCGCCGCCCCGGCGAGGAGAAGGGCGGCGATCTCTATCGCCCCCCGGCCCGCCCAGGCCCACACGCCCGCGACAGCCATCACGGCCGAGGCGACGCCAAGGGCGAGGGCGGCGCCGGCAAGCTCCGTGCGGGTTTCAGGCTGAGGCAAGTCGGGTTCCCACTCGGGCGCGGCGCCCATGAGGCGCGCCAAGTATGACGCTTGAGTGACAGTTTGATGACAGGGGCGGGATATCCACCGGTCTCGCCGTTGGGACGGCGCCGGTGCGGCTTCCATCACCCTGGCGATTGTCCCGACGGTCGCCAGGCCCTAGATTGCGCCTCCGCCGTCGTGTCGGTGATGATCTCCCCGGAGCCCCTATGTCCCTCAATCGATTCGCCGAAGCCGAAGCCGCGTTCCAGGCCGGACGGCGCGACGAGGGCAAGCGCCTGACGGCCGAGCAGCTGGAGGCGGACCCGGACGCTCCGGCGGGGGTCTACCGCAACCTGGGCGCCATCCTGATCCGCGACCGCGATTACGCCATGGCCGAGACCGTGGGACGGCGCGCGGTGGAGCGACATCCCCGCGATCCGGAGCTCTGGAACATCCTCGGCGTCGCCCTGCGCCGGCTCAAGCGATACCCCGAAGCGGTGGACGCCCTCGAGAAGGCCTTGAGGCTGAACCCCCGCAGCGACTCCATCCAGCAGAACCTCGGAAATGTTTTCAACGACGCCAAGGACGCCCGCGCCATCAGGGTCTTCTCGCAGCTCGTCCGGTCGGCGCCCTCCAACGCCGAGCTCCAGCGGCAGCTGGGGCGCGCCCACTGGTTCGCAAAGGATTTCGACAAGGCCCTCCAGCGCCTCAACCTCGCCACCCGGATGAAGGCCGACATGGTCGACGCCTGGCTGGACCTGTCCGCGGTCAACTCCGACTCCCGCGGCCCCGTCGAAGGCCTCGAGGCCCTGGACCGGGGGCTCAAGGCTTGTCCAGGCGACGCCCGGCTTCAGGAGGCCCGGCTCTCCATGCTGCGCCGTTCGGGGCGTATGCGCGAGGCCGAGCAGCAGATGCTGGACATGCTGAAGGTCACCCCAGACGCCGCCTGGCTTCACTTCCAGCTGGGTGGCGCTCTGACCGACTACGACCGGCCCCGGGCCAACGAACACTTCCGCCGGGCCATCCAGCTCGCCCCAGAGAATGTCGATTACCGGATCACCTACGCCGAGAGCCTGGGGCGCGACCGGACCGGCGACGAGGGCGGCAATCTTGAGGTCGCCTATCGCACCATGGTGGAGGTTCTGGACCAGGCTGAACTGACCCCCGGCAACCTGAAGGTCATCTACGAGCTGCTGGTCCGCGTCGCCGACTATGACCGGCTGGAGGCCCTCGGCTCCTTCTCCAAGGTCGGCCGCACCTGGGCCGATGCTGGCCGGCACACGGCGTTGATGGCTCACCTGGCGCGCGTCCGTACGGCGGAGGACCGGCTGGAACTGGTCGAACAGCACCGCATCTGGGGTCGGCTGGCCGACGCCGCCGCCGCCCGGCGACCCATCACCCACCCGGCGCCGCGCCCGCCCGGCGGCAAGATCCGGGTGGGCTACATGTCCTCGGACCTGCGCGGGCATCCGGTGGCCTACTTCGCCATCCCCCTCTTCGAGCACTACGACCGCAGCCGGTTCGAGGTCTTCTGCTACTCCTGGTACCAGGGCGAGGAGGACCCCACCCAGAAGCAGATCACCCAGTGGGTCGACGGCTTCCGCTGGCACAAGGACATCACCGACCGCGAGGCCGCCCAGCTCATCGCCGATGACAATCTCGACATGCTGTTCGAGCTGGGCGCCACAACCCACATGAACAAGCTCTCGGTCATGTCCTACCGGCCCGCACCCCGGCAGGCCAGCTGGGTGGGCTATCCTCACTCCGCAGGTCCCGAGACCATCGACTACCTGGTCCTCGACCCCTGGATGAATCCGCCGGACCCGCGGCTGGTGATCGAAAAGCCCCTGCTATTGGCCCACACCTGGTACGCCATGGGCGAGCGCGCCTTCCGCGAGCAGCCGACGGTGGACCCCGTCGCCCCGGTGGAGCGCAACGGCTATGTCACCTTCGGCACCGCCAACAACCCCTACAAGTACACGCGCGAGACCGTCACGGCCTGGGCGCGGGCTGTCGCGGGCACGCCGGGCTCGAAGTTCATGTTTGTCCGGCCGGAAGGGACCACCCCGACCTTCACGACCAACATCCGGGCCGTCTTCGCAAGCCAGGGCGTGTCCGCCGACCGGGTGGTCTTCGAGACGGTCCGCGGCCGGCACCTGCCCTTCTACAACCAGATGGACATCTCGCTGGACACCTTCCCCCAGACCGGCGGCACCACCACCTGCGAGTCCCTCTGGATGGGCGTTCCCGTGGTGGCCCGGGTCGGCGACGCCGTCTTCGAACGGATGAGCTACTCGATACTGAACAACGCGGGCCTGGGCGACCTCGTCGGCAAGACCACCGACGAGTATGTCGACATCGCCATCCGACTTGCAGCCGACCCCGCCCGCATCGGCGAGCTTCGCCGCACCCTTCGCGACCGCCTCGGCGCCAGCCCCCTGCGCGACGCCCGGGGCTTCGCCACCGACTGGTACGCCATGGTCGAGCGCGCCATGGCCGATCCGGTGCGGAAGTGAGCGCAGGGCAGATGCCTTGAACCCGCACGTCGGAATCGCCTGGCAGATCGGATCGACCTTCGGTTGGGGCGTCTACGGGACCCAGCTCGCCCTCGGACTGACCCGGCGCGGGCGCCTCCCGACCCTGCTTGAGTCGCCGGGCCCTCTGACCCTGGACGCCCTCGAGGCCGTCCGCCTTAAACCGGCCATGGACTTCCGCCCGCGCCTGATCGAACTGATCCAGAAACAGGGCGAGGGACCCATCGTCTGCCAGTTTCCAGTCCTGCACGCCCGCGGAAACAATGCCGAGCTTCAGTTCGGCCGGCTTTCGCCCCGCACCCGGGGAACCGCCAACCACGCCTGCATCTTCTTCGAGCGGACAACCTTTTCGCCAGACGCTATCTCCCAGCTCAATGGGTTCGATAGCGTCATTGCGGGGTCCGCCTGGAACGGCGCCTATCTTCGGGGCCTCGGGGTCTGCAACGTCGTCGACATCGTGCAGGGCGTCGACGCCTCCCGCTTCTTCCCGGCGCCCCGAAGAGGGCTTCTGGGCGACCGCTTCGCCATCTACTCCGGCGGAAAGATCGAGTATCGCAAGGGCCAGGACCTTGTCGCCGCCGCCTTCCGCGCCTTCCGCCAGCGGCATGACGACGCCGTCCTCGTGACCTCTTGGCACAACGCGTGGCCCCGGGCAGAGGGCGTGCGCCAGATCATGGCCTCCCGGGTGTTCGACGGCTCTGAATTGCTGGACGGCGAGGGCCGGATCGACGTGCTCCGCTGGCTCTCCCTCAATGGCGTCCCGGGCGGGAGCGTCATCGCCCTGCCCGAGATTCCCAACGCCCTCCTGCCGCCGGTCATCCGCGAGTGCGATGTCGCGATCTTCCCCAACCGCTGTGAGGGCGGCACCAATTTGGTAGCTATGGAGACCCTGGCCCTTGGGGTACCGTCCCTACTCTCGGCCAACACCGGGCACATGGACCTGCTGGACCGGCAGATCGGCTTCGCCCTCGGCGACCAGTCTGCCGTCCCCGAGGCCGCTTCCAACCCCGACTACGATGTCTGGGGCGAGAGCTCGGTGGAGGAGATCATCGAGCGTCTCGAAGCAGTGTATCAGAAACGGGACGCCTTCCGGGAAGTCGCCCGCGCCCACGCCCGGCTGATGGAGGATCTATCCTGGACCCGGCAGATCGACCGGCTCATGGACCATCTCGACATCGCACCCCTCAAGCCGGGCCATTGAACCGCCCCCCAGCCGCCAGCCGGGCATAATAGTTCGTATACGCGTCGAAGAAGGCCTCGCCCCTCCAGCCGGACGGCAGGCAGGGTTCATCATTCACCCGCACCCGCGGCTCGGGGAAGTCGACCTGGTTGTTCAGGACAAGGTCACAGGCCAGGCCGAGGCGCGGGCCCGCCTCCGCAGCCAGGCGCTTGGCGAAGTCGCCCTGGGTCCCCACCAGGCCCGAGGGGCGCGCGTCCAGCTTCACGGGCCTGTCAGATTCCAGCAACCGCCCCGCCAGCCGGACGTAGGCGTCGGCGAGGTGAGGGACCGGCTGGTTGTCGCGGACATAGGCCGGGGTCAGCACCCGGCCGGGCTCACCCCGGAACCAGGCCTGGA
>NZ_JADBZL010000172.1:0-9230 GCF_020402505.1 Phenylobacterium sp.
CGGCCTTCCCAGGCGATGGAGCGCAGGGCCGGCTCGGCGTAGTCGCCGCCGATGGCGTCATAGATGACGTCCGCGCCCTTTTCGCCGCAGGCCTCCTTGAACAGGGCCGCCAGCTGCTTCTGGCCGTCGCGGTCGAAGGGGCCGCGGCCGTAGACCACGCCCGACTCCGCGCCGTGGCGGATGGCGAGGTCGACCTTCTCCTGGCTGGAGCAGGCGGCGATGACCCGGGCGCCCATGGCCTTGCCCAGCTCGACGGCCGCCAGGCCCACGCCGCCGGCGGCGCCGAGGACCAGCATGGTCTCGCCGGCCTTGAGCTGACCCCGGTCCTTCAGGGCGTGATAGGAGGTGCCGTAGGTCAGGATGAAGGCGGCGGCTTCGTCATAGGGCATGGAGTCCGGGATCGGCGTCAGCCGGCCGGCAGGGGCGACGATCTCCTCGACCAGGCCGCCGTGGCCGATCTGGGCCAGGACCCGGTCGCCGACCTTCACCTCGGTGACGCCCTCGGCGATCTCGGTGACGACGCCCGAGACCTCGCCGCCCGGCGCGAAGGGGCGCGGCGGCCTGGACTGGTACTTGTCCTCGATGATCAGGACGTCAGGGAAGTTGATGCCCACGGCCTTGACCTTGACCCGGGCCCAGCCGGGCCGCAGCTCGGGGGCCGGGATGTCCTCGATCACCAGGGTGTCGGGGCCGCCGACAACCTTGCTCAGGACCGCTTTCATGTCTCTCTCCCCCATTCTTGGCGCGCGTGGCGATTGGCCGCGCACGCTAGCCCAGCCGCCCGGCGCACGGAAGCCGTCGGGGGCAAAGAATCAGCGGATTTGGCGGGCGTCCCGGCCTCGCCTATATTCCGCCCTCCTGGCGCCGAGGCTTCCGTGACCACCACTCTTGACCTTTCCCGGTCCCGCGACGCCGCCGCCTCCCCGGCGCGGCGCCCGAACCTGACGGGCCTGACCCGGCCGGCCCTGGCGGCTGCGCTGACCGAGGCCGGGCTCGTGCCGCCGGAGAAGGCGAAGATGCGCGCCTCCCAGCTCTGGCGCTGGATGCACCACTACGGGGTCACCGACTTCGACCGTATGACGGACGTGGCCAAGGAGCTGCGGGCCGCCCTGGCCGGCGCCTTCGACCTGTCCCGCCCCGAAGTGGTCGAGCGCCAGGTCTCGGTGGACGGCACGCGCAAGTGGCTGATCCGCATGGCCCCGGGCGTGGAGGTCGAGACCGTCTACATCCCGGATGTCGGCCGCTCCGGCGCCCTGTGCGTCTCCAGCCAGGTGGGCTGCACGCTGAACTGCACCTTCTGCCACACGGGCACTCAGCCCCTGGTGCGCAACCTGACGGCCGCCGAGATCGTCGCCCAGGTCCAGGTGGCCCGGGACGAGCTCGGCGAATGGCCTTCGCCCAAGGAGGACCGTCGGCTCTCCAACATCGTCTTCATGGGCATGGGCGAGCCGCTCTACAACCTGGACAGCGTCGCCGACGCTATCGACATCATCGCCGACAACGAGGGGATCGCCATCTCCCGGCGGCGGATCACCGTCTCGACCTCCGGAATCGTCCCGGAGCTGAAGGCCCTGGGCGAGCGGACCCAGGCCATGCTGGCCATCTCCCTGCACGCCACGAACGATCCCCTGCGCGACGAGCTGGTGCCCATCAACCGCAAGTATCCCATCGCCGAGCTGATGGCGGGGATCCGCGCCTATCCCGAGCTCGGCAATGCGCGTCGGGTGACCTTCGAGTACGTCATGCTGAAGGGCGTCAACGACAGTCCGACCGAAGCCCGCGCCCTCGTCCGGCTGCTGGCCGGCGTGCCCGCCAAGATCAACCTGATCCCCTTCAACCCCTGGCCGGGCAGCCCCTACGCCTGCTCGGACTGGGGCGCCATCGAGGCCTTCGCCGCCATCCTCAACCGGGCCGGCTACGCTTCGCCGATCCGCACCCCCCGGGGGCGCGACATCCTCGCCGCCTGCGGCCAGCTGAAGAGCGAGAGCGAGAAGGAACGCGCCTCGGTCCGCCGGGCGCGGGAGCGCGCCGCCGGCCTCCAGACGACCCCTGACGCGGCGACCGCCCCCGGAAACGAGCCCTGACGGGACAGCGACTGAACGGAACCCCCATGCCCAACGCCATCGCCTCCCCTGAAATTCTGGCCTTTGCGGCGGGCTTTCCCCTCGCCCTCCTGCATGCGGCTGCGACCCTGGCCATTCTGGTGGCGGGCGCCGCCCTCTACGCCACCCTCACCCCGCATCGCGAGATCGCGCTGATCCGGGAGGGCAATTCGGCGGCGGCGATCTCCTTCAGCGGGGTCCTGGTCGGACTCGCCCTGCCGCTGGCCGCCGCCATGACCGCCTCGGCCTCCCTCCTCGAGATCATCATGTGGGGCGCCCCGACCATCGTGGTGCAGCTCCTGGTCTTCCGGCTGGTCGATCTTCTTCTGAAGGGTCTGCCGGAGCGCATCCAGCACGGCGAGATATCGGCGGCCTCCCTCCTGGCCGGCGCCAAGATCGCCTCGGCCGTTGTGCTGGCCGCCGCCGTCGCGGGGTAGGGGGCGGACGTGCACTTTCCGCGGCTCAGCGACTGGCTGGTCTATGTCGCCATTATCGTGGCCGTTGTCGTCGTGGCGATCGCCCGGCGGGAGCGGTCCGACGCTCCGCCGCCCCCGCCGCCGCCCGCGGCGGGAGAGGGCCTGCCGCTGGGCCCGGCCTCGCCCTTCGATCCCTCGGTGATCGTCGAGGCGCCAGCCACCCCTGAGCCCGGGTCCGGCACCGCCTTCTCCATCGACGAGCGGGGGGTCTGGATCACCGCCCGTCACGTGGTGGACGGTTGCAAGCGTGCGGCCGTGGTGGTGGCCGACGGCCAGGGCGTGGCCGCCGAGGTGCGGATCGACCCGCATGGCGAGGTGGCGGTCCTGACCACGGAGGGCGGCGCCGCCCCCCTGCCCGTGGCTGTGGGCCGGACCCTTCGTCGGGGAGAGAGGGCCTACCACCCCGGCTTTCCCCAGGGAAAGCCGGGCGAGGCCACCTCGCGTCTGATAGGCCGCGAGAACATGGTCATCCGGGGGCATGGGGAACGTACGGAGTCCGTTCTGGTCTGGGCCGAGACGGGACGGACGGACCAGCTGCGGGGCAGCCTCGCAGGCCTGTCGGGGGCGCCCGCTCTGGACGACGCTGGTCGGGTGATCGGCGTGACCGTCGCGGAATCGCCCCGGCGGGGCCGGATCTACACCACCTCGCCGGAGACCCTGATCCGGGCCCTGAAGTCGGCCAACGAGCGGCCCCAGCCGGGGGCGGTGGGCGAGTCTGTGACCACCACCAATTACGGGATCGTCTCCGACAGCCTGCGACGCGACCTGCGGGTGGCCCGGGTCATCTGTCTCGATACGGCCTGAGGCGCCGCGCCGGGATCAGTCCGGTCTCCGGAAGACGTCCAGCCAGATAGGCGCGCAGTCCCCCAGGCGCTTGGCCTCGTAACGGGTGACGACATGGTCGGCCGGGGCCTCCCGCCAGTCGGCGGCGCGCTGGGCGGACCATTCGAACCGGGGTTCCGCCAGGAGGACCCTCAGCATCTGGTCGGCGTAGTCGGCCCAGTCGGTGGCCAGGCGCAGCCGCCCGCCCGGGCGCAGGAGTCGCGCCGCCTCGGCGGCGAAGGCCGGGCTGACGAGACGGCGCTTGTGGTGCCGCGCCTTCTGCCAGGGATCCGGAAAGAGGACGAAGATCCGGTCTAGTCCGGCGTCTGGAAGACGGGCCATCAGGTCCCGGGCGTCGCCGTCGTGAATGCGGACATTGCGCAGACCCATCTCCTCGACATGCCGCAGGGCGCTGGCGACGCCGTTAAGGAAGGGCTCGGCCCCCAGGATGACGATGTCCGGATGGGCCGCGGCCTGGGCGGCCATGTGCTCTCCACCGCCGAAGCCGATCTCCAGCCAGGCGTCGCGGGCGCCGGGCGCCAGGCGCAGGGGATCAATCGGACCTTCCGCGGGCGGGCGCAGAGACGGAAGCAGGGTTTCCATGAGGGAGGCCTGCCGAGGCTTCAGGGTCCGCGAGCGGATGCGGCCGAAGGACCGCAGGGGCGGCGGAGTCTCCACGCCCGGCGTCAGGCCAGGCCCTTGAGGGCGTCCACCAGGTCCGTGCGCTCCCAGGAGAAGCCGCCGTCGGAGTCGGGCTCGCGGCCGAAGTGACCGTAGGCCGCGGTGCGGGCATAGATCGGGCGGTTGAGGCCCAGGTGCCGGCGGATGGCGGCCGGGGTGGCGCCGCCGACCAGCTCGGGCAGGACCTTTTCCAGCTTGGCCGGGTCAATCTCGCCCTCACCGTGGAGGTCCACGTAGAAGCTCAGCGGAGACGAGACGCCGATGGCGTAGCTGATCTGGATGGTGCAGCGGCGCGACAGGCCGGCGGCGACCACGTTCTTGGCCAGGTAGCGGCAGGCGTAGGCGGCGGAACGGTCGACCTTGGTGGGGTCCTTGCCCGAGAAGGCGCCGCCGCCGTGGGGCGCGGCCCCGCCATAGGTGTCGACGATGATCTTCCGGCCCGTCAGGCCGGCGTCGCCGTCCGGGCCGCCCTGCACGAAGCGGCCGGTGGGATTGACGTGCCAGACGGTCTTGCGGCTCAGGAGGCCGTCCGGGAAGACGCTCTCCACCAGGGGCCGGATGGCCTCCTTGATCCGCGCCGGCGTCGCCATCCGCAGGCCGATGCGCTTGGCGTGCTGGGTGGAGATGACCAGCTGGGTCACCGCCACGGGCCGGCCGTTCTCATAGGCCAGGGTGACCTGGCTCTTGGCGTCGGGCTCCAGGAAGGGCATCTCGCCCGAGTGCCGGGCGGCGGCCAGCCGGCGCAGGATCTCGTGGGAATACTGCAGGGTCGCCGGCATCAGGGCGGGGGTCTCGTCGCAGGCGTAGCCGAACATGATCCCCTGGTCGCCGGCGCCTTCGTCCTTGGTGTTGGTGGCGTCGACGCCCTGGGCGATGTCGCCGGACTGGCCATGCAGGTGACAGGCGTACTTCGCCTTCTGCCAGTGGAAGCCCTTCTGTTCGTAGCCGATGTCCTTGACCGCGGCCCGCACCCGAGGCTCCAGCGAGGAGATCACTTCGCGGGTGAAGGCCTTGTTCTCGGCCTTGTCGGCGCCGGGACGGGAGGCGCGGACCTCTCCGGCCAGGATGATCCGGTTGGTGGTGACCAGGGTCTCGCAGGCCACGCGGGCCTCGGGATCGGCGCTGATGAAGGCGTCCACCACGGTGTCGGAGATGCGGTCGGCGACCTTGTCCGGATGGCCTTCGGAAACGCTTTCGCTGGTGAAGAGGTAGGAGGGGCGGGTCACGGGACGGCTCCGTCAGGATCACGGCGCGCCCTGCGCAGAGGCCGGCGCTTGGCGAGACCTATAAAGATTTCTTTATGTCCTGCAAGGCCGGCGGCGGACAGGAGGAGCAGGACCAGAAAGGACAGGTCGCCCCACCGGCTGTAAGGGGTAGGCGGCCGCGGCGGGGGCAGGGGCAGGTCAATGACGCCGGAGGCGCCCAGGCCAAGGACCGGCCCGACAGTCCGGCCGCTGGAATCGATCACCGCCGAGACCCCTGTGGGGGTCGAGCGCACGATGGGCAGGCCTTCCTCGATGGCGCGGTAGCGGGCCATGTTGAGGTGCTGCCAGGGACCCGAGGCGCGGCCGAACCAGGCGTCGTTGGACACGTTCAGGATCCAGTCCGGACGCTGGCCGGCCCGGCGGGCGGCCGCGCGAGTAAAGCCCGGGAACAGGGCCTCGTAGCAGATCATCGGCTGGAAGGCGGGAAGACCCGAGGCGCTGAGGGGCCGGGGCGGCGGACCGGCGGTGAAATCCTCGGGCATGTGGACCAGGCTTCGCAGGCCGATCCGGCCGGCGAGGTCGCCGAGGGGCATGAACTCGCCGAAGGGTACGAGGCGGTGCTTGTCGTAGACCCCCGCGAGGGCCAGGTCCTCGCCCCGCCCCTGCAGCAGGATCAGGCTGTTGTGATAGGTCACGACCTGCCGGGCGTCCATGTCCGCGCGGTTGGCCCCCATGGCCAGGAGCTGTCCCGGCGCCAGGGTCCGGGCCAGGGCCGCCCGCCAGGGTGAGCCTGGAGCCAGGAGGTCGTTGATGACGGCCGGAAGCGCCCCCTCAGGCCAGACCACAAGGTCGGGGCGAACGGCGGAGGGCCGCGCGCTGAGTTCGAGGTAGGTCTGGAAGATTCCGGGCAGGTTCTCGGGCCGCCACTTGGTCTTCTGGTCGATATCCGCCTGGACGATCCGGATGACGGGACCCTTCGGGGTCTGTGGCGTTTCCGCGATGCGGGCCGCCCCCCAGGCGTGCAGGGACAGGAAGGCGCCCGCGACGGCGACCGCCCGGGCGAACCGGCGGCGGGGGGTTCCGGTCTCAAGGATCCAGACGGGCGAGGCGCAGAGGACGAGGGTCACCCAGGTCAGGCCGTAGGCGCCCACGAGGGCGGCGCCCTGTGACAGGGGCGATCCCGCCGGCCAGGCTTCTCCGGGCAGGTTCCAGGGAAAGCCGGTCAGGACATGCCCCCGCAGCCATTCCGTCCCCGACAGGCAGGCGGCGAAGGCCAGGAGACCCGGCAGACCCCGGACCCCGATCCGGCGCCAGAGGGCGGCGGCGGCGGCCCAGAACAGCGAAAGACCGCCGGCCATCAGGACCAGGGCGAAGGGCGCCATCCACCCGTGGGTGCGCTCGTCAACGAGGAAGGGCTCGATGACCCAGACCACCGAGACTGAGAAATAGCCGACGCCCGCCAGGGCGCCCCGCGCGGCGGCGGCGCGCAACGGTTGCGCACTGGGCCAGTCCAGGGCCCAGAGGACCAGGGCGAACCCGGCGAGACCTGGAAGGAAGCCGAAGGGCGGGAAGGCCAGGGCGGCGAGGACGCCCCCCGCCAGAGCAGCGAGACTGGCGGCCGCGGAGGCGCGCGGCGGCAAGGTTCAGCCCACCGCCGGAGGCAGCGGCGCCGGGCGGATTCGCACCCGCTTGATCCTTCGGGGGTCAGCGTCGAGGACCTGAATTTCATACCCCTCGGGGTAGGCGATCACCTCCCCGCGGCGGGGCAGGCGGCCGGCGATCGCCGAGACCAGCCCGCCTACCGTATCGATCTCTTCGTCGAGGTCCGCAGGCGCCAGGTCGCGTCCGAGGGCCGCCTCGAGCTCCTCGAGGGGCGCGCGGGCGTCGGCCTCGAAGACGCCGTCCGGACGCTCCTGCACCCCCGCCGCCTGGGCCTCGTCATGCTCGTCGTCGATCTCGCCGACCACGGCCTCCACGAGGTCCTCCAGGGTGACCAGGCCGTCCGTACCGCCGAACTCGTCAATGACTAGGGCCATGTGCGTCCGGGTAGCCTGCATCCGCAGAAGCAGGTCAGCGGCCCGCATGGAGGCCGGCACGTAGAGGGCGTCGCGCTTGAGGCGCATCAGGCCGGAGTCCGCCGCCCCGCCACGGCGGGCCTTGGGTCGGGCGCCGGTGGCCATCTGCTTGAAGACGTCCTTGACGTGCACCACCCCCAGGGGATCATCGAGGGTCTCCCGGTAGATGGGCATGCGGGAGTGCTCGGCCTCGAGGAAGCGTGCGACCACCTCGTCGAAGGAGGTATCGACCTCCACCGCGACAATATCGGCCCGTGGCGTCATGACGTCATCGACCCTGAGGGTCTGGAAGGCCTGGGCCTGGTCGACCAGCCGGCCGCCGGCGGATTCCGTAAGCGCCTCGGCCGCGGTGACCGCAGGATCCGGACGGCGGGCCCCGAAAAGCCGGAAGAACCGGCCTCCGAGACCCCTTCCCTGTCGCCCCTCCGGGGCGGGCGCATCACGACTGACCATGATCTCCTCTTTCGGCGGCATAGGGGTCAGGCGCCCCCAGACCCGCCAGTATCTCTGCTTCGAGACCTTCCATCACCGATGCCTCGGCGTCGGTCTCATGATCGTAGCCTACTAGATGGAGCACGCCGTGCGCCACGAGATGTTGCAGGTGATGCTCCAGCCGCTTGCCCTGAGCCTCGGCCTCCCGGCGGCAGGTCTCGAAGGCGAGGGCCACGTCGCCCAGCCAGCCCTCCGGGTTGGCCGGGGCCGGGAAGGACAGCACGTTGGTCGGGCCGGCCTTGGCCCGGAAGGCGGAATTGAGAGCTGCGAGTCGGGCGTCGTCGGCCAGCAGGATGGCAAGGCCGCCAGGAGCGTTCGCCGCCGCCAGGGCGGCCCTGGCGGCCCTGAGGGCGAGGGCCGGCGCATCCGGCGGGATGCGGCCCCACTCGCCCCCCTCCACCAGCACCTCGATGTCGCCGGCCTCGTCCCTGGATGTCATGACGCTGAGCCGCGCGGGCGACCCTCGGCCTCGTAGGCCCGGACGATCCGTTCGACCAGGGGATGACGCACCACGTCCTCGGGCCCGAAGCGGGCCACCCCGATTCCCTTCTCGCCCTCCAGGAGGGCGACGGCGTGGGCCAGGCCGGAGTCCCGGGGTTGGGGCAGGTCGATCTGGCTGGGATCGCCGGTGACCACCATCCTGGCCCCCTCGCCCAGGCGCGTCAGGACCATGCGCATCTGCATGCGCGAGCAGTTCTGGGCCTCGTCGACAATGACGAAGGCGTGGGACAGGGTCCGGCCGCGCATGAAGGCGATGGGCGCCAGCTCGATCTCGCCCTTCTCGCGACGCCGGCGGAACTGTTCGGCGCCGAGAATGTCGGTCAGGGCCTCCCAGACCGGCGCCATGTAGGGATCGACCTTCTCGGTGAGGTCGCCGGGCAGGAAGCCGAGGCGCTCGCCAGCCTCCACGGCCGGGCGCGAGACGATCAGCCGGTCGACATCCCCGCGCAGCAGGGCGCCGACCCCCGCCGCCACGGCGAGGAAGGTCTTGCCCGTACCGGCCGGACCGAGGCCGAAGACCAGGTCGCACCTGGCCAGGGTGTCGAGATAGCGGGCCTGGGCCGGGGTGCGAGGTGAGACCGGCCCCCGCCGGCCCGACGGCAGGGCGCCGGGTGGAGATCCGCGCCCGGTCCGCGCCTGGCCGATGGCGACCCGGACGTCGGCCTCGGCCACTTCCAGGCCCCGCTCGGCGCGAAGAGCCAGGGCCTCGACCACCTTCTTGGCGGAGGCGCGGCCGCGGACGTCGCCGGTCAGGGAGATGCCGCCGCCCGGCGTCTCGAGCAGGACGTCGAAGGCGTCTTCGATGAGGGCGGCGTGCCGGCTGGAGGGCCCGGCCACGGCGCGGGACGCGGCCTCGGACAGGGTGACGAACTCCGC
>NZ_JADBZL010000173.1:0-9604 GCF_020402505.1 Phenylobacterium sp.
CCAGGTCGACACCTACGCCGCCCAGGTGGCCCGGTTCGAGGCCGAGGCCTCCGGCGCCCGGCAGATCGCCTTTCCCGCCGAGCTGACCGCCCGGATCTCCGACCCCCGGGTCGGCGCCCTGATCCGCGACCAGGAATTCCTCTTCGCCAGCCGGCTGCAGTTCTTTGACAGCCAGGCCGAGGTGCTGCGCCAGCGCACCCAGCAGATCGAGTCGCAGATGGCCGGCGTGCAGGCCCAGATCACCGCCCTGGACGAGAATGTCGCCCTGACGAAGCAGGAGCTGGAGGGCTACCAGACCCTCTACGCCCAGGGCTACGCCCCCAGGACCCTGATCCTGCGCTATCAGCGCGCCCTGGCCGACCTGGCCGGCCGCCGGGGCGCCCTGACCGCCGAGCAGCAGCGTCTGGCCCAGCAGAAGGGCGAGGCCCAGGTCCAGCTGGCGGCCCTCAGCGATCAGCGAATCAGCCAGTCGGCCGAGGGCCTGCGCCAGATGCAGGCCGCCCTGGCCGACGCCCGGCCCAAGCTGGCCGCCGCCCTCCAGACCCTGGCCGGCGCCACGGTGCGCGCGCCGGTGGACGGCTATGTCCTGAACCTGACCCAGTCCACCGTGGGCGGGGTGGTGGGGCAGGGCGAGCTTCTGATGGCGGTGGTGCCCTCCGACGCGCCCCTGGCGGTGACCGCGCGAATCAAGCCTGACGAGATCGAGGGGATTTCCGCCGGCATGAAGGCCCGGGTGACCATCACCGCCTTCTCCACCCGCCGGGTCTCGCCCTTTGACGCCGTGGTGACCAATGTCTCGGCGGACGAGCTGACCGACGAAAAATCCGGCCAGTCCTATTATCGCGCAGACCTGAAGATCGACCCGAAGGAGCTGGCCAAGCTGCCCCGGGGCGAGACGGTGACCCCCGGAATGCCGGCCCAGGTGATGATCACCACGGGCCGGCGCACAGTGATGGGCTATATCATCGGCCCGCTGACGGACACGGTGAACGCCTCCCTGCGCGATAAGTAGAGGCGCCGAATCGGGTGCGTGACCTTCTTGCATCACCCCTGCGCGGCGCCGCTGAAAACCGGGGGTTTTTGCAGTTGCGCAATTGAATCGCTTGGGCTACGGCTTGTTCGGGCTCGTTTAACCTGCGCCGTGGCACGTCATGTGATGGTCACAGCTTGGGGCTACGGACCGCCGGAACCCGTCCGATGGAAGTGTCCATGGGGTCGTGGCGCCGGACATTTCGTCGGTCCGAGTGAAACACACTGGAGAGAAGAATGACCGCCTACACGTTCGAGACGATCAGCGCCGCAGATGCGTTGGCCTTCGACGCAACCAAGGACACCCTGACGTTCACGACCCCGGGCGCCACGGCGACGGCGGTGACAGTGGTGATCACGGACGCCGCAGCCGGCTTCCCGAATCCCACGCTGGCGTCCTTCGCTCTGACCTTCAACGGCATGACCAAGACCTTCGGCGAGAAGTTTGTCGCCGCCGGCGGCGTCGGTAACGTGACGGGCCAGATCATCTTCCCGGACTCGTCGATGCTCTACGTGGGCACGACCGGAGTGGACAACATCACCGGATCGACGGGTAACGACGCCCTCTACCTTGGCTCGGGCAATGATACCGGCGTCGGCGGCGACGGTAACGACGTGCTCCAGGGCAATATGGGCCAGGACAACCTGTCCGGCGGCGCCGGCAGCGACACCATCTATGGTGGTGCGGACGCAGACGTCATCGATACCGGTTCCGGCGCCAACTGGGTGAACGGCAACAAGGGTGACGACGTCGTGGCCGGCGGCACGGGCGCCGATACGATCTATGGCGGCGCCGACAACGACAGCCTGATCGCGGGCGATGGCGCCAACCAGGTGTTCGGCGACCTTGGCAACGACACCCTGTCGGGCCTGACCGGCGCGGACTCCCTGACGGGTGGCGACGGCAATGACAGCCTGAATGGCGGCAGCGGCGCCAACGTCCTGGATGGCGGCGCGGGCAACGACACGATTGCCGCCACGGGCGGCAATGACGTGATCATGGGCGGCGCCGGCATCGACAGCATTGACGGTGGAAACGGCGCCAACAGCGTTTCCGGCGACGCCGGGACGGACACCATCACGACGGGCACGGGTTCCGATACGATCTCTGGCGGTGACGATAACGACGTCATCACCGGCGGCGGCGGCATGGACAGCGTCAATGGCAATGCCGGCGCAGACTCCATCACCGGCGGTACGGCGGCTGACAGCCTGCTCGGTGGTCAGGGTGGGGACACCATCGTGGCCGACGCTGGCGCCAACTACGTGCACGGCAACCTGGGTGACGATAGCGTGACCGCGGGTTCCGGAGCGGACACCATCCTCGGGGGTCAGGGCGCGGACACCATCAACGCGGGTGAAGGCGGCAACCTGGTCTTCGGTGACCTCGGAAACGACACCATCACGGCGGCGACGGGTTCTGACACCATCAACGGTGGTGACGGGAACGACCGGATCATCCTGAGCGGGACGGGTTCGGACAACATCAGCGGCGGCGCCGGCAATGATACGGTGATCGCCGACCAAACCACGGGCGCCTACATGATCGATGGCGGTGACGGTAACGATACTGTCCTGTCCAACGCGGGCGCCTCTACGGTCATCGGCGGTGCCGGCGACGATACCATCTCGGCCCAGAACCCGACAGTCGGCACCGCTGGCAGCCAATCCCTGCTCGGCGGCGACGGCGCGGACAGCATCACCGGCGCTGATGGCAATGATACCCTCGACCTCGGCGTCGGCAACGATACGGGCGCCGGCGGCAACGGCAATAACGTGGTCAACGCCGGAGACGGTGACGACAGCGTTACCGGGGGTACCGGCAACGACAATGTCAGCGGCGGGGCCGGAAACGATACGATTGTCGTCAATGCCGGCGACAACACGGTCGCCGGGGATGACGGCAACGACGTCATCACGGCGGGCAACGACAATGACGTCATCACCGGTGGTGCGGGCGACGACGACATCACGGCCGGCGCAGGTCGGAACAATGTCGATGGCGGCGCCGGCAGCGACACGATCAACGGGGGCGCCGGCGCTGACACCCTGACCGGGGGTGACGGCAACGACACCCTGACGACCGCGGGTGGCAATGACGTGGTCAACGGCGATGCGGGCAATGACCGCTTCATCTCGGCTCTCGCCGCCAACACCGACCGTCAGACCCTGATCGGCGGCTTGGGTGACGACACCTTCGTGGTGACCGGCTCGGCCTACTCCGTCTCCGCCGACGGCGGCGACGGCGCCGACAGCTACTCCGGCGGCGCGGGCATGGATTACGTGGTCGGCGGCGCCGGCAACGACACCCTGAACGGCGGCGCAGGCGGTCTCGACACCCTGATCGGCGGCGAAGGCGCCGACGAGCTCACCGGCGGCGCGAACGCATCCTCGCTCACCGGCGAAGGTGGCGACGACAAGCTGATGGGCGGCCTCGGGTCGGAGAACCTCTCCGGAGGCGACGGTGCTGACGCCATCACGTCCGGTGGCGGCGCCGACACCATCACGGGTGGAGCCGGTAACGACTCCGTCACCGGCGGTGTGGGCTCAGAGAATGTCAGCGGCGGCGACGGCGCAGACCAGATCACCGGCGCCGGCGGTGACGACACTGTCGACGGCGGCTCCGGCGGTGACAGCATCACCACCGATGCCGGAAATGACGCCATCATGGCGGGTGACGGAAGCGACACGGTCGTTGCCGGCGCCGGGACGAACAATGTCAGCGGCGGTGCGGGCGACGACTCCCTGACTTCGGGGATCGGGGCCGACACCGTGACCGGCGGCGACGGGGCGGACACTATCGTCAGCTCGGGCGCCGGCGCGGACAGCCTCTTCGGCAATACGGGCGGCGACTCGATTGTGGCCGGGGCCGGCAATGACACGATCACCGGCGGCGCAGGCGCCGACACGGTGACGGGCAACGCCGGGGCCGATCGCTTCGTCTTCGCGGCGGGCGACGCCTCTTCCCTTACCGAAGGCGCCATCGACCGGATCACCGATTTCACGACCACGGTCGACAAGCTGTCGGTCGGTGTCGGGGGTTCGGTGGAGACCCTGGTCGCGGCGTCCACCTTCGGAAGCGCCCTGACCGCAGCCACGGGTGTGATCGGCGCCGGGACGTCCAACCTGGTCGTCGTGTCCGTCGGGACCACAGCGACCTATCTGTTCGCGGACACCAATGATGACAACGTGATCGACACTGCGATCTCGTTCAACGGTGTCGTGGATATTGCCGGTGGCGACTTCCTGATCTGACCCCGGTCAGAAGTGAGCCCAAGGATCGGGCCGCCCTTCGGGGCGGCCCTTTTCTGTTGCGCACAGCCCGCTTTGAGGGGTCTGCAACCCCCCGCGGCGAACCTGCCCCTGAGGCACGGAGGGTCTGCGACCGCCTCCTGTTCACCGGTCAGGACACAGGCGTCGCCGCCTTCCCTGTCATCGTTCTGCAGACGCCACCCATCACGGGGTCACCCGAGCGGAGGTCATCGCCCGGGCGCCCCTAAATTATGGGGATAAAGGCGAAGACTCGCCTTGTCCCACTGCTGCACGACGCTAAATCATTAAGCTCTGCACAAGATTTGGAATCAGGTGCTTGGCGTGGGTCGCCGGATGTCCGGCTGGCGGGGGACGAATTGTGGCGACGTATACCTTTGAGACGATCACGCCTGAACAAGCCCTGGCCTTCACCGCCAGCGACAGCCTGACCTTCTCCACGCCGGGGGCCTCGGCGTCCATGGTGCAGGTGGTGTTCGTTCCCCTGCCGGGCCTGCCGGAAGATCTGCCGTCTCTCCAGCCCCGGATCGCCCTGACCTTCAACGGCGTCACCCGGGAGTTCAACGCCTCCGCCCTGGCCGGATTTGGGGGCCTGACCGGTCAGATCATTTTTCCGAACTCTTCCATGCTGTTTCCCGGCACCACCGGGGCGGACTGCATTCTGGGGACGGCCTGGGATGACGGCCTCTATGGCGGCGAGGGCGCCGACACCTTCGCGGGCGGCGAAGGCTCTGACGTTCTGCAGGGCAATTCGGGCGCGGATTCACTGACCGGCGGGGTGGGCAACGACACCATTTACGGCGGCCGGGACAATGACCGGATCGAGCTGGGCGCCGGGGCCAACTGGGCCAACGGCAATATCGGCGCCGATACGGTGATCGCCGAGGCCGGGTCCGACACCCTGCTGGGCGGTCAGGACGGTGATGACCTGCGCGCCGGGGACGGCGACAACTTCGTCTCGGGGGACCTGGGCGATGACACCGTCACCGCCGGGAGCGGATCGGACACCGTCAATGGTGGCGACGGCGCCGACCGGCTGGCGGCGGGCGAGGGCGCCAACCGGGTGGACGCCGCGTCCGGGGCGGACTGCGTCTCTGCAGGCGCGGGCGCCGACACGGTGATCGGCGCCGACGGCGCGGACACGATCAGCGCCGGCGCCGGAAACAACAGCCTCACCGGGGACGGCGGCGATGACAGCCTGACCGCGGGGACCGGCGCCGACACGATCACCGGCGGGGCCGGCGATGACCGCATCCTGGCCAACGGGGGCGGCGACAGCGTCAACGCCAATGTCGGCAATGACACCGTGGTGGCCGGGGACGGCGCGGACAGCCTGCTGGGCGGACAGGGGAACGACACCCTCTTCGCGGGCGACGGCGCCAACTATGTTCACGGCAATCTGGGGGACGACACCGTCTCCGCCGGGGCCGGCGCGGACACCGTGCTGGGCGGCCAGGGGCAGGACAGCCTGTCGGCGGGGGATGGCGCCAACCTGGTCTTTGGCGACCTGGGCGACGACACCCTGACCATCGGGTCCGGCTCCGACACCGTCATCGGCGGGGCCGGGAATGACCGGGTGGTCATGACCGGCGCCGGGGCCGGCGGGGACAGCGTGAACGGCGGCGACGGGGACGATACGGTCGTCGGCGACGGGGCCACGGGCGCGGCCATGATTGTGGGCGGGGCGGGCGCCGACAGCCTGATCTCCAACGACGGCGCCTCCACCGTGCTGGGCGGCGACGGGTCCGACACCCTGGTCGGGGGCGCAGGCGCCTCCTCGCTGACCGGCGATGCCGGTGACGACCGGATTTCCGGCGGCGGGGCCTCGGACACCATCACGGCGGGTGACGGGGCCGACAGCGTGACCGGCAACGGGGGGTCCGACCGGATCGACCTGGGAACCGGGGCCGATACCGCCCTGGCCGGCGCCGGAGACGACTTGGTCCAGACGGGCGACGGGTCCGACAGCGTTCAGGCCGGAGCGGGGGCGAACACCCTGTTCGGCGGTCAGGGGGACGACACCCTGCTGGCCGGGGCCGGCTCTGACATCGCCACCGGGGACGACGGCCACGACCGGATCGATGTGGGCGCCGGGGCCAACAGCGTCACCGGCGGGTTGGGCAATGACACCCTGACCACCGGAACCGGCGCGGACTCCCTGCTGGGCGGGGACGGGAACGATTCGATCATTGCCGGCGGCGGCAACGATACGGTGGATACCGGCGCAGGCCACGACACGGTGATCGGCGCCGGGGCCACCGGCACGGCCACCTTCATGGGCGGCGGCGGAGACGACCTGCTGGACCTGTCGGCGAATTCGGGCGGATCGGTCCTGGCTTCCGGCGGCGAGGGGGCGGACGACATCCGCGGCGGCGCGGGACTGGACTTCTTCAATGGCGGCGTGGGCGCCGACACCCTGGACGGCGTCGGGGGGCAGGACACCCTGGTCGGCGGCGACGGCGATGACCTGCTGAAGGGGGGCGCGGGGGCCAGCTCCCTGACCGGCGACGCCGGGAACGACACCCTGAACGGCGGCGCGGGCGCCGAGACCATGCTCGGCGGTGACGGCGACGACCGGATCACCTCCAGCGGCGGTGACGACAGCATTCTCAGCGGGGCGGGGTCGGACACGGTCCTCGGCTCCGCCGGGGCCGACACGGTTCTGAGCAGCGACGGCAACGATCGCGTGGAGGCCGATGCGGGAGCCAACCTTCTGGAGGGCGGCGACGGCGCCGACACCCTGGCGGCCCTCGGGGGCGCCGACACCCTCACGGGCGGCGCCGGCAATGACAGCCTGAACGCCGATCTGGGGGCCAACTCCGTTTCTGGCGGCGCGGGCGCCGACAGGCTGGTGGGCGACGGAACCCTGAGCGGTGACGACGGCGCCGACACCCTGACCGCCTCGATCGGCGCCGGCAGCCTCTCCGGCGGCGACGGGGCCGACATCCTCTCCGCAGGGGACGGCGCGGACACCCTCGCTGGCGGCTCGGGCGCCGACACCCTGACCGGCGGCGACGGCGCGGACATCTTCATCATCCGCAGGGGGGAGAGCGGCGGCCAGACCCCTGAGACCATGGAGATGATCACCGACTTCGACGCCGGCGTCGGCGACGAGCTGGATCTGGGCCGGCAGGGTATCGCCGCCTTCACCTCCGAAGATGCGCCGACCTACGCCTCGGCTCTGATCCAGGCCCAGGGCCTGATCTCTTCAGGCCTCTACGACCTTGTCTTCACCTCGGTGGGGGGGACCGACACCTACGCCTTCGCGGACACGGACAACGACAACCAGATCGATATCTATGTGCGCCTGGTGGGCGGCAGCCTCACCTCGCCGATCGTCGGCACCCCCTTGCCGGACACTCTGATCGGCAATGGCGGCCCGGACAACCTCAGCGGGTTCAGCGGCGCGGACCTGATCATCGGCGACAATGATCCCCTTGTCGGCGGCGCCGACACCCTGGATGGCGGCGTCGACAACGACACTGTGAACGGCGGCCCCGCCAGTGACCAGCTGATCGGCGCTGAAGGGGCGGACAGCCTGGTGGGCGGGGTGGGCGACAACCAGCTGGACGGCGGCCCCGACGCCGACACCCTGACCGCTCTCGGCGGCGCCGACACCCTGTCCGGCGGCGACGGCAACGACATTCTCGACCCGGGCGACGGCGCCAACCTCGGCTTTGGCGGCCTGGGCAATGACACCATTACCGGAGGGATCGGCAGCGACACCTTCCTGGGTGACGATGGCGAGGACAGCGTCACCAGCGGCGATGGCGCCAACAGCCTCAGCGGCGGCGCGGGGCTGGACACCCTTATCGGCGGGGCCGGGGCCGACACGGTGCTGGGCGGCGCCGGCGACGACCGGATTCTCAGCGGCGGGGGGGCGGATTCCGTCGACGGCGAGGCCGGCGCGGACCTGATCGTGAGCGGCGCGGGCGCCGACACGATCAGCGACACTCTGGGCGCGGACAGTCTGGCCGGGGGGACCGAAAACGACTCGATCGTGGGCGGCGGCCCCGACGGCGACAGCCTCATCGGCGAGGCCGGGGCGGACACCCTGTCCGCTGGAACCGCAGCCGACACCCTGCTGGGCGGCGACGGCGACGACCGCATTCAGGCCGGTGACGGCGCCAACCGGGCCGAGGGCGGCCTGGGCGCCGACTTCATGCTGGCCGGAACGGGCGCCGACTCCCTGTTCGGCGGCGACGGGAACGACACCCTGGGCAGCGGCGACGGCGACGACACCCTTTCGGGCGAGACGGGCGCCGACAGCCTGACAGCCGGGGCGGGCGCCGACACCGTGCTGGCGGGCGACGGGAACGACACCCTGGACGGCGGCGACGGGGCCGACACCCTGTCTGGCGAGACCGGGGCCGACAGCCTGACGGCCGGGATCGGCGCCGACTCGGTGCTGGCGGGCGTCGGCAACGACACCCTGGACGGCGGCGACGGGGCCGACACCCTGGTCGGGGATTCGGGCAACGACACCCTTTCCGGCGGGGCCGGGGCCGACAGCCTGATCGCGGGGGCCAACGACGACACCTTCCTCTTCACCGCGACGACCGATGCGGCGGCCGGGGAGGTGGTGGACGGGGGTTCGGGCACCGATACCGTCCGCGTGACGGGCGCCACGGTGTTCGACCCGGGGGTCACCTTCACCCAGGTGGAAAACCTTGTGGCCGCCGGGGTCACAGCGACGGTGGACACCACCCAGCTGGCGGCCTTCTCCTCGGCCACCGGGACGGGGGGATCCTCCGCCCTGGTGGTCAATGTGGCGTCCGGCGCGACCTACACCCTGCCGAACCTGACCTATACGAACCTGTCGGTGAGAATTGTCGGGGAAGCGGGTAACGAGAACATCACCGGCTGGACCGGGGTGGACTCGATCCTGGGCCAGGCGGGGAACGACACCCTGGTCGGTCTGACCGGGGACGACACCCTGGTCGGGGATACGGGCAACGACTCCCTTTGGGGCGGGGCCGGGGCCGACAGCCTGACCGGCGGCGCCAACGACGACATCTTCCTCTACACCGCCACCAGCGAGGTGAGTGCGGGCGAGGCTGTGGACGGCGGAACCGGGACCAATACGGTGTCGCTGACCGCCTCCATCGACATGACCGGGGCGACCTTCAGCAACATCTCGGCGGTGACGATCGGCAGCGGGCTGACGGGGACCTTCTCCGGGTCGCAGCTGACGGGCCAGACCTTTACCATGAGCGGCGTCACCGGCGGCGCGGTGGAGACCCTGGTGGTGAACGTGGCCTCCGGGACGACGGCGAGCCTGGCGAGCCTGGGGACGATCAGCGAC
>NZ_JADBZL010000174.1:0-23580 GCF_020402505.1 Phenylobacterium sp.
CAGGACGAGCGCCGTCGGGTGACGCCGGAGCACTGGTTCAAGCCGGCGGCGGACATGCGCGCCCTGTTCGCGGATCTTCCCGAGGCCTGCGACAACACCATCGACATCGCCCGGCGCTGCGCCTTCATGGTCAATAAGCGCGATCCGATCATGCCGCGCTTTCCCATCCCGGAGGGCCGGACAGAGGACGAGGAGCTGGCCAGTCAGGCCCGGGAGGGACTGCGCGCCCGCCTGACCGTTCATCCCCTGGCGGTCCCGCTCGAGGCCTACGAGGCCCGCCTGGAGCAGGAAATCGCCGTCATTCAGAAGATGGGGTTCTCCGGCTACTTCCTGATCGTGTCGGACTTCATGAAATGGGCGGTGTCACAGAGCATCCCCGTCGGTCCGGGCCGGGGCTCCGGCGCCAGCTCCCTGGTGGCCTGGTCACTTCTGATCACGGGCCTGGACCCGCTACGCTACGGCCTCGTCTTCGAACGCTTCCTCAATCCTGAGCGGGTTTCCATGCCCGACTTCGACATCGACTTCTGCCAGGAGCGGCGGGAGGAGGTGATCGCCTACGTCCAGCAGCGCTACGGGAGCGACCGGGTGGCGCAGATCATCACCTTCGGCACCCTGCAGGCCCGTGCGGTGCTGCGGGACGTCGGTCGGGTCCTGCAGATGCCTCTGGGGCAGGTCGACCGGCTGGCCAAGATGGTTCCGGCCAATCCCGCCAACCCCGTGACCCTGGCCCGGGCCCTCGAACTGGAACCCCGGCTGCGCCAGGCCCAGGAGGAGGACGAGTCCGTCGCCAGGCTCCTGGAGATCGCTCTCAAGCTCGAGGGACTCTACCGGAACGCCTCCACCCACGCGGCCGGCGTCGTGATTTCGGACCGACCGCTCATTGAGCTTTCCCCCCTCTACAGGGATCCGCGGTCCGAGCTTCCAGCGACCCAGTTCAACATGAAATGGGTGGAGAGCGCCGGCCTTGTGAAGTTCGACTTCCTGGGCCTGAAGACCCTGACGGTCATTGACCGGGCGATGAAGCACCTGGCGCGCCGGGGCGCGGACTTTCCTCTTGAGAGTCTGCCTCTGGACGATGCGGCCAGTTATGAGCTGATGGCGTCGGGACAAACGGTCGGCGTCTTCCAGCTGGAAGGGCAGGGCATGCGCGACACCCTGCGCCAGCTGCGGCCAAGCTCCATCGAGGAGGTCACGGCGCTGATCTCGCTCTACCGGCCCGGCCCGATGGAATCGATCCCGGCCTATGTGGACACCAAGGCGGGCCGTAAGCCGCTGAATGTCTACCATCCTCTCCTGGAGCCGGTCCTGACCGAGACCTACGGGGTCATCGTCTACCAGGAGCAGGTGATGAACATCGCCCGCATCATGGCTGGCTATTCCCTGGGCGAAGCCGACCTCATGCGCCGGGCGATGGGCAAGAAGAAGAAGGAGGAGATGGACCAGCAAAGGGCCCGCTTCCTCTCCGGCGCCGCCGAAAGGGGGGTGGACCCGGATCTGGCCGACACCCTCTTCGAACTGATGGCCAAGTTTTCGGGCTATGGCTTCAACAAGGGCCACGCCGCGCCCTACGCCCTG
Organism: Phenylobacterium sp.; assembly: GCF_020402505.1. Lineage (GTDB taxonomy): Bacteria > Pseudomonadota > Alphaproteobacteria > Caulobacterales > Caulobacteraceae > Phenylobacterium. The sequence goes on from NZ_JADBZL010000174.1 coordinate 1,576, forward strand.
ATCGGCTACCAGACCGCCTGGCTGAAGGCGAATGCGCCGGTGGAATTCTTCGCGGCGTCCATGAGCCTGGACATCTCCAACACCGAGAAGCTGGCGGTCTTCTATCATGACGCCCGCCGGTTCGGCGTGACCGTCCGCCCCCCCGACGTCAACCGCTCGAGCGCGGACTTCGATGTCGGGGACGGGGAGGTGCTCTACGCCCTCGGCGGTATCCGGAACGTCGGCCTGCAGGCCATGGAGCATGTGGTGGAGGTCCGCGCCGCCGGCGGGCCCTTCCGCGACATCTTCGACTTCGTCGAGCGGGTCGACCCGCGCCAGGTGAACCGGCGCACGCTGGAGACCCTGGCCCGCGCGGGCGCTTTCGACAGCCTCGGCTCTGACCGGGCCCAGCTGGTGGAGGCCGCCGAGGTGCTGGCCGGATACGGCCACAGCGTGGCCGAGGAGCGGGCCTCGTCCCAGGGTTCGCTGTTTGGCGGCGACCAGGTTGAGGCCCAACGGCCCCGGCTGCCGCGCACCGAGTCCTGGTCCCCGACCCGCCGCCTCGACGAGGAGCTGGCCGCGGTGGGTTTCTACCTCTCGGGTCATCCCCTGGAGGATCTGATGCCCGCCCTGCGGCGGCGTCGCACGGATCTTCTGACCGAGGTCATCCCCAAGGCGGAGGCGGGGGCGGAAGCCTTCCGCATGGCCGGCGTGGTGCGACGACGGCAGGAGCGGGCCTCCCAGGCCAGCGGGGACAAGTTCGCTTTTGTGACCCTGTCCGATCCCTCCGGGGAGTATGAGGTGCTCTTCCCGCCGGAGTCCCTGCGCCGCTGCCGTGATCTGCTGGAGCCAGGCCGGGCGGTCTCGCTCAAGGTCCGGGCCAAGGCGCGGGACGGCGAGGTGCGCTTTTTCGGCGATGACGCCGAGCCCGTCGAGACGGCGATCGAGAACGCAGTGGCGGGGCTTCGGATCCATGTCTCGCCGCGTAGCCTGGCCATCGACGCCCTGAAGGCCCGCCTGTCGACGGCCCCGCAGGGGCGCGGCGGCGAGATCGTCCTGGTGGCCCCCGTTGAGGGCGGCCGGGAGATCGAGGTGCGGCTTCCCGGCCGGTTCGACCTGGGCCCCGCCGTGCGTGGCGCCCTGAAGACGGCGCCCGGCGTGGTCTTCGTCGAGGACGTCTAGGCGGGCCCAAATCCTTTCACGACTTGCCTTTTCGCCCGGTTGAGCCTACACGGCGCGGCATTCCACACGCAGGCGTTCGGTGGAGCCGGGGAGACATCCCGGCGGCGCCGTTCCGGTCCCCCGCCCGGGGGGTTTGTCTGCGGAGGTCAACCGGAAGAAGAGGATACGACCCCATGGCGCTTCCCGATTTCTCTATGCGTCAGCTGCTGGAAGCTGGCGCCCATTTCGGCCACCAGACGCACCGCTGGAATCCGAAGATGGACCGCTACATCTTCGGCAGCCGTTCGAACATTCATATCATCGACCTTTCCCAGTCGATCCCGCTGCTGCATCAGGCCCTGGTCAAGGTCCGCGAAGTCGCCGCCGGCGGCGGCCGCGTCCTGTTCGTGGGCACCAAGCGCCAGGCATCCGACCCGATCGCCCAGGCGGCCCGCCGCTGCGCCCAGTACTACGTCAACCACCGCTGGCTCGGCGGCACCCTGACCAACTGGCGCACCGTGTCCGGCTCCATCAATCGCCTGCGTGAACTCGAGGGCGTCCTTGAGGGCGGAGAGGGCAGCCGCACCAAGAAGGAACTGCTGCAGCTGACGCGCGAGCGCGACAAGCTGGAGCTGTCCCTGGGCGGCATCAAGGACATGGGCGGCATCCCCGACCTGATGTTCGTGATCGACACCAACAAGGAGGCCATCGCCATCCAGGAAGCCCGCAAGCTCGGGATCCCGGTGGTCGCCATCCTTGACACCAACTGCGATCCCGACGGCATCACCTACCCGATCCCGGGGAATGATGACGCGGCCCGCGCCATCCAGCTTTACTGTGACCTGATGGCCGATGCGATCCTCGACGGCCTGGCCGCCGGCGCTGCGGCGTCGGGTATCGACCTGGGCGCCTCGGCCGAGCCGGTGGAACCCGCCCTGGCCGCCGAAGCGCCCGCTGAGGTCCCGGCCGAGGCTGAGGCCGCGGCCGAGGCCTGATCGCCCTGAACTCCGCCGGGCCCGCCGGGCCCGGCGTATCCACTGACCGAAGGAGCTCCCGATGGCGGAGATCACTGCTGCCCTGGTGAAGGAACTGCGCGAGAAGTCCGGCGCAGGCATGATGGACTGCAAGAAGGCCTTGCAGGAGAACGACGGCGACATCGACCTGGCCATCGACTGGCTGCGCACCAAGGGGCTGTCCAAGGCCGCGAAGAAGTCCGACCGCGCCGCTGCCGAGGGCCTGGTGGGCGCAGCCGTGCGCAAGGATGGCGCCGGCATGACCGGCGTCGTGGTCGAGCTGAATGCCGAGACAGACTTCGTCGCCCGGAATGAGCTGTTCCAGAAGGCCGCCAAGGAGATCGCCGGTATCGCCCTGGACCAGGATGGCGTCGAGGCCATCTCGTCCGCCAAGACTGCGGGCGGCGAGACCGTCGCCGACATGGTGACCAACCTGATCGCCACCATCGGCGAGAACATGAACCTGCGCCGGGCGCACCGCTTCGTGGTGCCCGAGGGCGTTGTGGCGTCCTACGTCCACTCAGCCATCGTGCCGGACCTCGGCAAGATCGGCGTTCTGGTGGCTGTAGAAGGCAAGGGCGACCAGGCTCAACTGGCCGAGATGGGCCGGAAGATCGCCATGCACGTGGCGGCGACCAACCCCCTGTCCCTGTCCACCGATGATCTGGATCCGGCCGCGGTCGAGCGTGAGAAGGCCATCTTCACCGAGCAGGCTCTGGCCTCCGGCAAGCCCGCCGGCGTCGTGGAGAAGATGGTCGAGGGCCGCATCCGCAAGTTCTTCGAGGAAGTCGTGCTGCTGAAGCAGGCCTTCGTGATGAATCCCGACCAGACGATCGAGCAGCTGGTCGCCGAGACCGCCAAGGCCACGGGGGCGCCGGTGTCCGTGAAGGGCTTTGTGCGCTTCGCCCTCGGCGAGGGAGTGGAGAAGAAGGTGGACGACTTCGCCGCGGAGGTGGCCTCCATGAGCGGCCAGGGCTGATCGGCCCCTTTCCGGTGCGTCTTTCGGGGGCGTGGTGCGTTCGACGCGCGCCACGCCCTCGTTTTATGTAAACTCCAGCAAGATTCCCGGCCCGACCCCTGACGGGGCGGCCCATCTGACGGATCGGCCCATGACCGCGCCCAAGCCCCGCTACCGCAAGATCCTCTTGAAGATGTCCGGGGAGGTGCTCATGGGCGACGCCCTGTTCGGCATCGATACCCAAACCCTCGACAGGGTGGCCAAGGATATCAAGGAAGTGGTCGACGCCGGGGTGGAGCTCTGCCTGGTCGTGGGCGGCGGCAACATCTTCCGGGGCGTCTCGCTGGCGGGACGGGGCATGGAGCGGGCCAGCGCCGACTACATGGGCATGCTGGCCACCGTCATGAACGCCCTGGCCCTCCAGGGCGCCCTCGAAAAGGCCGGGGTCGATACCCGGGTTCAGTCCGCCATCCCGATGGACGCAGTCTGCGAGCCCTACATCCGCCGCCGGGCCCTGCGGCACCTCGAGAAGGGCCGGGTGGTGATCTTCGCCGCGGGCCTCGGGGCGCCCTACTTCACCACCGATACCCCGGCCGCCCTCCGATCCGCGGAGATGGGCTGCGACGCCCTCTTCAAGGGCACCAGCGTCGATGGCGTTTATACGGCCGACCCCAAGAAGGACGCCTCGGCCCGCCGGTATGAGTCCCTCAGCTACCACGACGTCCTGGCGCAGGACCTGAAGGTGATGGACGCCTCGGCGATCGCCCTGATGCGCGACAACCAGATTCCCATCGTGGTCTTCTCGATCCGCGAGCCGGGGAACTTCATGAAGGTCCTGACCGGTCAGGGCGTCTTCACCACCATCAACTGACCGCAATCCGGGAGCCCGACATGCCTGCTGAAAAGCCTCAACTGTCCCGCTATCGCGACCGCATGGACAAGGCGGTCTCCGCCCTGAAGGAGGAGTTCGCCAGCCTGCGCACGGGCCGGGCGTCGGCTAATCTCCTCGACCAGATCATGGTCGAGGCCTACGGCGCGACGACCCCCCTGAACCAGGTGGCCGCCGTCACCGTGCCCGAGCCTCGCTCGATCAGCGTCAACGTCTGGGACCGAGGGGTGGTGGTCTCTGTGGAAAAGGCCATCCGGTCGTCCGACCTGGGTCTGAATCCGGTGGTCGAGGGCCAGACCCTGCGGATCCCCATCCCGCCGCTCACCGAGGAACGCCGACGGGACCTGGCCAAGATCGCGGCGAAGTACGCCGAGCAGCAGCGGGTGGCGATCCGCAATGTCCGGCGGGACGCCAATGACGACCTGAAGAAGGCCGAGAAGGACTCGGTGATCAGCCAGGATGAGCAGAAGCGCATGGAGTCCGAGGTTCAGAAGATGACCGACGAGGCCGTGAAGCGGGTCGACGAGGCCTTGAAAACCAAGGAACAAGAGATCATGCAGGTCTAGCCCGCAGGCGGGCGGAGGCGACATGGCCGGAAGGTCCAAGACATCCCCCGAGGCGTCGGGACCGGCGTCCGCAGCCTCCGCGGCTGGAGGGCCGTTCCATGTGGCCATCGTCATGGATGGCAATGGTCGCTGGGCCCAGAAGCGGGGCCTGCCGCGGACCATGGGGCACAGGGCGGGCGTCGAGGCGCTCCGCCGGACCGTGGCGGCGGCGCCGGACCTGGGCGTCCGCTGGCTGACTGTCTTTGGCTTTTCCACAGAAAACTGGAGCCGTCCCGCCGCCGAGGTGAGCGAGCTCATGGCCCTGCCGAAGCGCTACTTTGACTCCGACCTGAAGCGTCTGGAGCGGGAAGGCGTCCGGGTGCGCGCCGTCGGCCGACGGGAGGGCCTGGCGCCGGATCTGGTCGCCCTGCTCAACGAGGCTGAACAGCGGACCGCTCGCAACGACCGGTTCTTCCTGCAGATCGCCTTCAACTATGGCGGACAGGCCGACATTGCGGACGCCGCCCGGAGGTTGGCCGAAGCCGCCGCAGCGGGACGCCTGGATCCGGCGACCATCAACGAGTCCGTCTTCGCCGGCAGCCTCTCGACGGCTGGCCTGCCGCTCCCGGACCTGATCATCCGGCCGTCCGGCGAGCAGAGACTGTCCAACTTCCTCCTTTGGGAAGCGGCCTACGCCGAACTGGTTTTCCAGGACGTCCTCTGGCCCGACTACGATGCGGCCAGCCTCGCCGACGCCATCACCGCCTTCCGGTCCCGCGACCGCCGTTTCGGGGGAGCTGTCTCCGATGACGTCCTTGTCGCCGGCTAGAGGGTTGGATTGGGGGAACCTGGGCGTCCGGGCGGCGTCTGCGGCGATCCTCCTGCCTGCGGCGCTGGCCGCCGTCTGGATCGAGATGGGCCCGGGCCAGCCGGCCTGGCCCTTCCTGCTCATGGTCGTCGTGGCGGTGGCCAGGCTCTGCGTGGAGTGGGGCGGCATGACGGCGCCCACCGCCCGCACGCGAGTTTCCACCGCTGTCTGCGCGGCGGTCCTGACCGCCGTCTTCTTCGCCCAAAGGGACAGCATGTTCATCGCCTGGGGCGTCCTGGCGGTGGGCGGGGCCCTTGCGGCGGTGGTGGCGCGGGGCGTTTCCGAGCGGCCTGGCAATGCGGCCCTCGGGGTCCTCTACATTGGCGCCGCCGCGGTCTGCTTCATCTGGCTCCGCTCCATGCCCGAGGGCCGGTGGTGGATCTTCATGACCTTTGCCGTCGCCTGGACAGCCGATGTCGCCGCCTACCTCGTCGGCAGCCTTGTGGGCGGCCCCAAGCTCTGGCCGCGATTCTCGCCCAACAAGACCTGGTCGGGCTTTCTGGGGGGGCTAGCCGGGGCTGTCCTTGCGGCGGTGGCCCTGGCCGCCCTGCCGGTCTTCAACCTCAATCCCTGGGCCGCAGCCCTCGCCGGGCTGTGCGGCGGCCTCGCCGGCATGGCGGGGGATCTCTGGGAATCCATGCTCAAACGCCGGTTCGGCGTGAAGGACGCCAGCGACCTCATTCCCGGGCATGGCGGCCTCTTGGACCGGGTGGACGGCCTGATGTTCGTGGTGGTCATGCTCTCGGCCGTCCGGCTGGTGAACCACCTGGGGTGGGGCCATTGAGCGCTCCGCGGACGGTGTCCATTCTGGGGTCCACGGGTTCCGTCGGGGTTTCCACTCTGGAGCTCTTCGAGGCGCTGGGACGGCCGGTGCGGCTGCGGGCCCTGACCGGCGGGCGGAACGTGGCCCTGCTGGCCAAGCAGGCTCTGGAGTGGCGCCCGGAGGTGGCCGTCATCGCCGATCTCCGCGGGGTGGATGAACTCGCCCGGCGCCTCCGGGGCTCCGGCGTCGCCGTGGAGGCCGGGGAAGGGGCGGTGAAGGCCGCCGCCGCCCTGCCGGCGGACTGGGTGATGTCGGCCATCGTCGGGATCGCCGGGCTGGCGCCCACCCTGGCCGCCATCGAGGCCGGCGCCATTGTCGCCCTCGCCAACAAGGAGAGCCTTGTCTGCGCGGGCCCGGCTCTGCTGCGCCGCGCCCGGTTGTCGGGCGGGGCGGTGATCCCGGTGGACTCCGAACACTCCGCCATCTTCCAGGCGCTTGATCCGCGTCAGGCCGCGCAGGTTTCCCGGCTGATCCTGACGGCCTCGGGCGGTCCCTTCCGCACCTGGAGCACGGAGCGGATGGCCGCTGCGACCCCGGAGGAGGCCCTCGCCCATCCCAACTGGGACATGGGCCGGAAGATCTCCATCGATTCCGCCACCATGATGAACAAGGGCCTGGAAATGATCGAGGCGGCCTATCTGTTCGGGGTGGATGCGGACCGGATCGATGTCGTGGTGCATCCGGAATCGATCATTCACAGCCTGGTGGAGTACGCCGACGGCTCCAGCCTGGCGCAGTTGGGGCCGCCGGACATGCGCACGCCGATCGCCGTGGCCTTCGCCTGGCCGGACCGGGTCGCCTGGCCCGCGCCCCGGCTCGACCTCGGGCGGCTGGGCCGGCTCACCTTCGAAGCGCCGGACCCGGCGCGGTTTCCCGCCCTGAATCTGGCGCGGCAGGCCCTCAGGGCCGGCGGTCCGGCGCCCGGGCTGCTGAACGCGGCGAACGAGGTGGCTGTCGAGGCCTTTCTTGACCGGCGTATCGGCTATCTCGATATTGCCGCAATCGTGTCGGAAACCCTGGATAAAGCGGGTGCGGAGCACCTGGGAGACGACATGACGAACCCTCTGGCTGACGATATCCTCGAGCAGGCCCGGCGCGTGGATCACGCCGGTCGCGTCCTGGCGGCCGCAGCCGTCGAAGCCCGGCGGGCGAGGGGAGCGGCCTGACCATGGAGCTGATCGCCAACTTCATCTGGCACCTTGCGCCTTTCATCCTTGTCCTGTCGCTGGTGGTGACCATCCACGAGCTGGGCCACTTCCTGGCCGCGCGGGCCTGCGGGGTGGCTGTGGAGCGTTTCTCCATCGGCTTTGGTCGCGCCCTGTTCTCGCGGCGGGACCGCTCCGGAGTGGAGTGGCGGGTAGGTTGGATCCCCTTGGGCGGATACGTGATGTTTGCCGGTGACCCCAATGTCGCCAGCGTGCCCGATGCGGCGGGCCTGCAGGCCATGAAGGCCGAAATCCTGGCCAGAAGCGGACCGGAGGCCCTGGCGCGGCACTACCATTTCAAGCCCGTGTGGCAGCGCGCCCTGGTCACGGCGGCCGGTCCTGCGGCGAACTTCCTCTTGGCCATCGTCCTTTTCGCCGCCCTGTTCATGGCCTTTGGCGAGCGCACCCTGTCGCCGAGGATCGGCATGGTGGAGCCCGGCGGCGTCGCCGAGGCGGCGGGCTTCCGGAAGGGCGACCTGGTGGTCGAGGCGGCGGGTCGCAGAATCGGCTCCTTCCAGGACCTGGTGGAGGTGGTTCAGGTCCGGGGCGGGGCTTCCACCGACTTTGTCGTCAACCGGGATGGCCGGGAGATCCGGCTGACCGCCACTCCGGAATGGCGGCGGACCGAGACCGAGCCCGGCGCGCCGCGGGTCGGCCGGATCGGACTGGGCCCTACCGAAGAGGTTGTGCGACAAACCTTCGGCCCCCTCGAGGCGGTGGCCAAGGGTGTCGACCGCACCTGGCGCGTCCTGACCACCAGCGTCTACGCCCTGGGGCGGATGATTACCGGCCAGATGTCGGCCGAGCAGCTCAACGGACCCCTCGGCATCGCCCAGATATCGGGCCAGATCGCCAAGGCGGGCGCCGAGGCTGCCCCCGACCTGGGGCGTAAGGTGCTTTATGCCGGCGCCAACCTGATCGCCCTGGCGGCGGTTCTCTCAGTGGGCATCGGGTTCATGAACCTGCTTCCCATCCCCGTCCTCGACGGCGGTCACCTGCTGTTCTACGCCTACGAGGCGGTGGCGCGCAGGCCCCTTGCGGCCAGCGTCCAGGCCGCCGGATACAGGGTGGGCCTTGCGCTGGTGCTGGCTTTGATGTTGTTCGCCACCTGGAATGATTTGCAGAGGCTGCAGGTCTTCCAGTTCTTCGGCGGATTGTTCTCCTGATCACGCGCTTCTTTCTGGTGATAGCCCTGACCATGCAAACCCGACGCGCCCGCAGCGCCGCCCTCGTCTCCGGACTGGCCATCCTCCTGGGCGGCAGCGCGCTTGTCGCGCCCGGCGTCGCCCGGGCCCAGGCCGCCGCCGCCCAGCAGGGCGCGGTGCAACGTATCATTATCGTCGGTAACGAGCGGATCGAGCAGTCGACCATCCTGTCCTACCTGCCGATCGGCGTGGGCGACACTGTCGACCCCGCCCGGATCGACCTGGCGCTCAAGGCCCTGTTCCGGACGGATCTGTTCTCTGACGTCAAGGTCGGCCTGTCGGATGGTGACCTGACCATCCAGGTGGTGGAAAACCCGATCATCAACCGGGTGGTCTTTGAAGGAAACTCCGGTCTCAAGGAGGACAAGCTTCGCGACGAGATCACGGTCCGGCCCCGGGGTATCTTCACCCGGGCCAAGGTCCAGTCGGACGTTCAGCGGATCATCGAGCTTTACCGCCGTTCCGGCCGGATCTCCGCCGCCGTCACCCCCAAGATCGTCGAACTGCCGCAGAAGCGAGTGGACCTGATCTTCGAGATCAGTGAGGGCGAGAAGAGCGGCGTGCTCGGCGTGAACTTCCTCGGCAATGTCGAGTTCTCGGACAACGACCTGCGCGATGTCGTGGTGACTGAGGAATCGGCCTGGTACCGGTTCTTCTCCAACAATGCGAACTACGACCCGGACCGCCTGGAGTACGACAAGGAACAGCTGCGCAAGCATTACCGGAATCGGGGCTTCTATGACTTCCGGGTCATTTCGGCCGTCGCCGAACTGTCCTCCGCGCGGAACGGCTTCGCCGTGACCTACACCCTCGAAGAGGGTCCGAGATATCGGTTCGGAAAGATCTCCGTGGAGACCGAGCTCAAGAAGCTCGACACTGCGGTCCTGACCCAGCTCGTACCCATCCGCTCCGGCGACCTCTACGAGGATGAGCGGATCGAGACCGCGACCGACGCCCTGACCTTCGCCGCCGGGGCCGCCGGCTTCGCCTCTGTGGACGTCCGGCCCCGCTATGTGGCGGATCCGGCCACCCGGACCGTGAACGTGGTGTTCCAGGTCAATGAGGGACCGCGGGTCTACGTCAACCGCATCGACATCATCGGCAATACCCAGACCCTGGACCACGTGATCCGGCGGGAGCTGAACCTCGTGGAGGGCGACGCCTACAACCGCGCTCTGGTCGACCGGTCGGAGAACAACCTCAAGGCCCTTGGGTTCTTCAAGGAAGTGACCATCGAGGAAACGCCCACCGCCAACGCCGACCGGACCGACCTGCTTGTGACGGTCGAAGAGCAGGCCACAGGCGAGTTGACCTTCAGCGCCGGCTACTCATCGGTGGACCAACTGATGATCGACCTCGGCATCACCCAGCGAAACTTCCGGGGTCGCGGCCAGGATGCCCGGGCCCGGGTGTCCTGGGGATCCTATCGCCAGCAGCTGGACTTCTCGTTCACGGAACCGCGGTTCCTGGACCGCAACCTGAGGGCTGGCGTGGACCTCTACTATTTTGTCTACGACCTTTCCGACTACTCCTCCTACAAGACGACGTCTCTTGGCACGAACCTGCGGATCGGCTTCCCCCTGACGGCGGACGCCTTCATGACCATGCGTTATGTCCTGCGTGAGGACGACGTCGAGGTGCCGGGTATCTTCTGCGATCCAACCCAGCAGCAGGTCTCTCAGACCCTCTGCGATCAGCGGGGCCGTTACACGACCTCTCTCCTGGGCTACCAGGTGACCCTTGATCGACGGAACGATCCGGTCCGGCCTACCCGGGGCTTCTTTGTCAGTCTGGCCCAGGACCTTGCTGGCCTGGGCGGGGATGTGAACTACCTGCGCTCCGAGCTGGAGGGCGGCTGGTACTACGGCTTCAACAAGGACTTTGTGCTGAGCCTGTCCGGCAGCGCCGGTTACATCGGCGCCTGGGGCGACGACGTCATCCGGATCAATGACCGCTTCTACAAGGGCGGAAACAGCTTCCGGGGCTTCCGGGTCGCCGGCATTGGCCCCCGCGACATCAGCTTTGGCCGGTCTGACGCCCTGGGTGGCGAGGCCTTCGCCATCGGGTCGGCTGAGCTCACCATCCCCACCTTCATCCCCCAGCAGTACGGCATCCGGGCCTCTGTCTTCACCGATGTCGGTACGCTCGGCATCCTGGATGACAAGATCAAGACCGGCGCTGACGGCCAGCCCATTCCCGGCATTTATGACGACCTGTCCCTGCGCGCCTCCGCAGGTCTGTCCGTGTTCTGGCGCTCACCCATGGGACCGATCCGCTTCGACTTCAGCCAGATCCTCCAGCGCGAGGATTATGACCGGGTCGAAACCTTCCGCTTCTCGCAAACCACAAAGTTCTGAAATCATGCATATGAAAACGTCCGCCATCCTCGCCGCCGTCGCCGCTGTCCTGGCTTCCGCGGCCTCGGCCCAGGCCCAGACGCCCCCGGCCGCCCCGCCGGTCAACCATGGTCCGGCCATCGCCGGCGTCTGTATCGTCTCCCTCGACGGGGCCATCAGCTCCTCGACGGTGGGCAAGTACGTCCAAACGCGCCTGCAGCAGATCGCCCAGCAGGTGCAGACGGAACTGAGCGCCGAACAGACGGCCATCCAGAACGAGGCCAAGACCCTCGACGCCCAGAAGGCGACCCTGGACCAGGGGGCCTTTGATCAGAAGAACGCCACCCTCCAGGTTCGCGCCGCGGCCCTGCAGCGCAAGGCCCAGCTGCGTGAGCGCGAGCTGCAGGCGACCCAGCAGAAGGCCCTGGGCCGGGTCGGCCAGGAACTCGAGCCGGTGATCCGCTCTTCCTACCAGCAGGCCAAATGCACCGTTCTCATTCAGCGGGATGCGGTCGTCCTGGCCAATCCCGCCATGGACATCACCACCTCGGTGATTACCGGCCTGAACGCCAAGATCACCCAGTTCGCCTTTGATCGCGAGCGTCTTGACCAGGCGGCGCCGGCTCCGGCGGCTGCGGCTCCCGCTCCAGCCCAGCCGGCCCGGAGGCCGTAAGGGCTGGCGTCCTCGTCGCGGGTCGGCGAGGATACCGGGCCATGCCTGATCCACGCTTCTTTGAGTCGACCGGCCCGCTCTCTCTTGAGGCCATTTGCCAGCTGACCGGCGCCCGGACGCCGGGCGGCGCGCCGGAAGCGGAGATAGATCGCGTTGCCACCGCATCCCGGGGCGGGACGGGGGCGGTGGCCTTCGTCACCGGTCGCAGCTTCCTTGGGGACCTCCTTGGCCAGCCGCCCAGCGCCTGCTTTGTCCCGGAGGTCCTGGCCGCGGACCTGCCCGCAGGCTGCGCGCCGCTGGTTCATCGCAACCCTCACATGGCCTTCGCCCTGGCGGCGGAAGCCCTGCACGCCCCCCGGCGCCATCTGGGCGTAGATCCGATTTCGCCTGAAGCCCGTCTGGAGCCGGGAGTCAGTCTCGGTCCCGGCGTGGTGGTGGGTCCTGGCGCGGCCATCGGGGCGGGAACCGTGATCGGACCCAACACGGTGATCGGTCCCGGCGTCACCATCGGGCGCAACTGCCGGATCGGGGCGAACGTCTCCATCAGCTTCACCCTCGTCGGCGACCGGGTGAAGATCCTGGCCGGCGCCGTGATTGGCGAGGCGGGCTTCGGGGCCACTGCGGGGGCGACCGGTCTGATCGACATTCCCCAGCTGGGGCGGGTGATCCTGCAGGACGGTGTAACCATCGGCGCCGGCTGCACCGTCGACCGGGGCGCCTACGAGGACACTGTAATTGGTGAGAACAGCAAGCTCGATAACCTGGTCCATATCGCTCACAACGTCCGCATCGGTCGGAACTGCGTCCTGGCGGCGCAGACCGGTATCGCCGGCAGCGTCACCATCGGCGACGGCTGCCAGTTCGGCGGGCAGGCCGGGATCGCTGACCACCTGACTATTGGCGACGGCGCCAGGATCGGCGCCTCCGGAGGGGTTCTGAAGAATGTTCCGGCGGGCGAGACCTGGGCAGGCTTTCCCGCCAAGCCGGTCCAGCGTTGGCTGCGGGAGGTCGCCTGGCTATCCCGCGCCGCAGGCGTCCGCAGCAGAGGAGGGGAGTCATGACCGACGCGACCGCCGCCACGAGTATTGAGATCGGCGAGATCCTCGCCCGGATTCCCCATCGCTATCCCTTCCTCCTGGTGGATCGGGCTGAGGACTACGTCCCCGGCGAGTCCATCACCGGCATCAAGGCGGTCAGCATCAACGAGGCCTTTTTCCAGGGCCATTTCCCGGACTATCCGGTCATGCCTGGCGTCCTGATCGTCGAGGCCCTGGCCCAGACCGGCGCCGTCCTGATGTCCAAGACCCTGGACGTGGACCCGCGGGGCAAGACCATCCTGTTCGCCTCGGTGGATAACTGCCGTTTCCGGCATCCGGTCCGCCCGGGGGATCTCCTGAAACTCAATGTCCGGGTCGCCAGGGCCCGGGGCGGACTCTTCAAGTTCGAAGGGCGCGCCATGGTCGGCGACAAGGTCGCCGCCGAGGCGGAGTTCGCCGCCATGCTGGTGGAGACTCCGCAATGACCGTCGACATCCACCCCACCGCCATCGTCGCGCCCGGAGCCCAGCTCGACGAGGGCGTCAGCGTCGGGCCCTACAGCCTTGTCGGCGAGCACGCCCGGATCGGCGCCCGGACCCGGATCCTGGCCCACGTGGTCATCGAGAACCGGACGACGATCGGCGCGGACTGCCTGGTCCGCAACTTCACGAACCTGGGCGGTCCGCCGCATCACACCGGTTACAAGGGCGAACCCACAGAACTGGTGATCGGCGACCGGAACCAGATCTGGGAACACGTCACCATGCATATCGGCACCGCCAACGGCGGCGGCGTCACCCGGGTCGGCAATGACGGCATGTTCATGGCCACCAGCCATGTCGGCCATGACTGCAGCGTCGGTGACAATGTCATCCTCGCCCATTCGGCCACCCTGGGCGGACATGTGGAGATCGGCGACCATGTGATGGTCTCGGGGCTCGCCGCCGTCCACCAGCACTGCCGGGTAGGGCGCTTCGCCTTCATCGGCGGCCTTGCGGCGGTGACCAAGGACGTCATTCCCTACGGCCTGGTCTGGGGTAACCACGCCCACCTCGAAGGCCTGAACCTGGTCGGCCTCAAACGTCGCGACTTCAGCCGGGAGACCATCAGTCACCTGCGAGCGGCCTATCGCCTGCTGTTCGCCCGTGAGGGCAGCTTCCAGGAGCGGATCGACGACACCCTTGCCCTCTACGGGCACAGCGCACCGGTCCTTGAGGTCATCGACTTCATCCGGGCCGACGAGGCCAACCGTCCCATCTGCCTCCCCGCCCGGGAGGACTGACCCCATGCCGGGGCGCCTCGGCCTGATCGCCGGCGGCGGCGACCTGCCGCTGCAGATCGCGCGTCATTGTGTGGAGACCGGCCGGCCTCTCTTCGTCGTTCGCTTGCGGGGCTTTGCGGATCCGTCCATGGACGCCTTTCCGGGGCAGGTCGTCGGCCTGGCTGAGGTGGGACGGTGCATCCGGGTGCTCAAGCAAGCCGAGTGCGAGTCGGTCTGCCTCGCCGGAAACGTGGCCCGACCGGACTTCGCCGCCCTCAAGCCGGACCTGCGCGGCATGGCCATGCTTCCCCGCCTGGTCCTTGAGGCCCGCAAGGGCGACGACGCCCTTCTGCGCGCCGTGCTGGACGAGTTCCGCAAGGAAGGCTTCGCCATCGAGGGCGCCCACGAGGCGCGCAGCGACCTCGTTCTCGGGGCCGGGCCCCTGGGGCGGCATGCGCCGGGCCCCGAGCACCAGGCCGACATCCGGCGGGCCCTGGAGATCGCCCGTCGGATCGGCGAGCTCGACATCGGGCAGGGCGCCGTCGTCTGCGATGGCCTGGTTCTCGCGGTGGAAGCCCAGGAAGGCACCGACTCCATGCTCCGGCGGGTGGCCGGGGAGGTGGCGCCGGCCCTCCGTGGCGAGGCGGGCCGCCGCCGCGGCGTCCTCGCCAAGGCGCCCAAGCCGATCCAGGAAACCCGGGTGGACCTGCCGACCCTGGGTCCGGCGACCGTGCGCGGCGCGGCGCAGGCGGGTCTGGCGGGCATTGCGGGTGAGGCGGGGCGGACGCTTGTCCTCGATCGCGAGGCCCTGGTCGCCCTGGCCGATGAACTGGGCCTCTTCGTCGTGGGGATCGAGGGACCGTGAGCGCCGACTCGCCCGTCATCATGCTGGTGGCTGGGGAGCCTTCCGGAGATGACCGGGGCGCCGGCCTCGCCCGCGCGCTGCGGGCTGGCCTGGGCGCGGACCTGAAGCTCATCGGGGTCGGGGGCCCGCGCATGGCCGAGGCGGGTGTGACCAGCCTCTTCGACATGTCCGAGATCTCGGTCTTCGGCCTGCTTGAGGGCCTCCTGGCCATCCCCCGGGTCCGGCGGCGGGCGCAGGAGGTGGCGAGGGCCGCCGCCCGGGAGGGCGCCAACCTCGTGGTGCTGATCGACTCCTGGGGGTTCAGCTGGCTGGCGGCCCGGGCGCTTCGTCGGCTGGCGCCGGGGGTGCGCCTGGTAAAGTACGTGGCGCCTCAGGTCTGGGCGACCCGCCCAGGCCGGGCCAGGGCGCTGGCGGGCCTGGTCGACCACCTCCTGGTCATCAACAGCTTCGAGCCGCCCTACTTCGAGGCCTGGGGCCTGCCCACCACCTTCGTCGGCAACCCGGCCCTGCACATGGACTTCAGCTCCTGCGATCCCGCCGACTTCCGGGCCCGGCACGGGATCGGAGCGCAGGCGCCTGTGCTCCTGGTCCTGCCCGGCAGCCGACCCGGGGAGGTGGATCGCCTCCTCGGCCCCTTCGAAGACGCCATCCGTCGGCTCAAGACGGATCATCCCGGCCTCCAGGTGGTCCTGCCAGTGGCGGACGCCGTCGCCGACCGGGTGCGCGGCGCGGTGGCCGGCTGGCCCTTCCGGGTCCATGTCGTGGACGGCGAGCAGGAGAAGCGCGAGGCCATGAAGGCCTCTGATCTGGCCCTGGCCTGTTCAGGGACGGTGACCCTGGAGGTGGCGCAGGCGGGCGTTCCCATGGTGGTGGCCTATCGCCTCGGGGCGGTGACCTACTTCGTGGCGAAGTTCCTGATCCGCACCCCCTGGGTCGTCCTGTTCAACATCGCCGCCCGCAAATTCGTGGCGCCGGAGCTGATCCAGGGGGACTGCACGGGGCCGCGCCTGGCCGCCCAGCTTGACCGGCGCCTCCGGGACCCGGCCTTCCGCCGCGCCCAGGTCGCAGCCCAGGACGCCGCCCTCGACAAGATGGGACGCGGCGGCCCCGATCCCTCGGAGGCCGCCGCGAAGGTCATTCTGGATATGTTATCGAAGGATCAGCCGCGCTTATTGAGCGGCACGTAATCCCGCGCGGCGGCGCCGGTGTAGATCTGCCGCGGACGGCCGATCTTCTGCGACGGATCTTCGATCATTTCCTTCCACTGGGAGATCCAGCCCACCGTCCTCGCCAGGGCGAACAGCACGGTGAACATCTCCGGCGGGAAGCCGAGCGCCCGCAGGGTGATGCCTGAGTAGAAGTCGACGTTCGGATAGAGTTTGCGCTCCACGAAGTAGGGGTCGTTGAGAGCGATCTTCTCCAGCTCCATCGCCACCTTCAACAGGGGGTCGTCGGAGTGGCCGACCTCGGCCAGGACCTCATGGCAGGTCTGCTGCATCACCTTGGCGCGCGGGTCGTAGTTCTTGTAGACCCGGTGACCGAAGCCCATCAGCCGGTACTTCCGGTCCTTCACGCCCTGGACGTACTCGGGGATGCGGTCCACCGAGCCGATCTCGGCCAGCATGTTGAGCGCTTCCTCGTTCGCCCCGCCGTGGCTGGGGCCCCAGAGGCAGGCGATGCCGGCGGCGATGCAGGCGAAGGGGTTGGCGCCCGAGGAGCCCGCCAGGCGCACCGTGGAGGTGGAGGCGTTCTGCTCGTGGTCGGCGTGCAGGATGAAGATGCGGTCCATGGCCCGGGTCAGGACCGGGTTGGGCTTCCAGTCCTCGGCGGGCACCGAGAAGCACATGCGCAGGAAGTTCTCGGAGTAGGAGAGCTCGTTGCGCGGATAGACGAAGGGCTGGCCCCGGAAGTACTTGAAGGCCCGCGCCGCAATGGTCGGCATCTTGGCGATCAGGCGGTGCGACGAGATGATCCGCTGCTGCGGATCGTCGATGTTGGCGCTGTCATAGTAGAAGGCCGAAAGGGCCCCGACGGCGCCGACCATAATGGCCATCGGGTGAGCATCACGCCGGAAGCCATTGAAAAACCGGTCAAACTGATCATGAACCATGGTGTGGTTCGTGATCGTGTTCTGGAAGGTCTCGTACTCCTTGGCGCTGGGCAGGTCGCCGTTCAGCAGCAGATAGCAGACCTCCAGGAAGGTCGACTTCTCGGCCAGCTGGTCGATGGGATAGCCGCGGTGAAGCAGGACGCCCTTGTCGCCATCGATGAAGGTGATCTTGCTTTCGCAGGAGGCGGTCGAGGTGAAGCCGGGGTCGTAGGTGAAAACGTCCGCTTCCGCATAGAGCTTGCGCACATCCAGCACCGCCGGGCCATCGGTGCCCCGCAGGACCGGGAGCTCGACGGTCTTGCCCTCGACGCTGATCTTAGCCGAATCCCCCATCACATCCCCTCGTTCCGGTGGAAATTGAACATCTGTTTTAAAGCCTTATACCGCCTAACGCTTCGTTAGGAAGGGCATCGTGGATCCGGGCCAGGCTTTCATCCCGGCCAACGGAAATCAGCGCGCCCGCAAGGTCCGGCGCCGGCGATCCCCCCGACAGAACGGCCCTCAGGGCGGGGCCGAACTTGCCGATACCCACGCCTTCGGCCTCGGCAAAGCCCCGAATTGTCGCCTCCAGGGCGGCGAGGGTCCACTCGGCCTCTTCAAGCTGTACGGCCAGGCGGCCAAGACGGGCGCAGGTCTCTTCCGTCAGCTGTCCACGCGCCTTCTCCGGCAGTTCCAGAGGCCTGCGCTTGAGGGCGAAGATCACGGCGTCCGCCAGGTCCAGAACGGTCCGGGCGCCTTCCCGGACCAGGGGCAGGGTCCGCAGAAGGATCTCGCGGTCGCCGTCATGGAGGGGCCAGTCGCGGCTGCGCAGCACCTTCTCCACCAGACCCGCCAGCCGTTCCGGATCGGCGAGCCGGATATAGTGGTTGTTGAGGTGGTTCAGCTTGTCCCAGTCCAGGCGGGCGGGAGCGCCCACCACGTCGCGGATGTCGAACCAGGCCCGGGCCTGGTCGTCGGTGAAGATCTCGTCGTCGCCGTGTCCCCAGCCCAGCTTGGCCAGGTAGTTCCGCAGGGCCTCGGGCAGATAGCCCATGTCGTCGAATTCGCTGACGGCCTGGGCGCCGTGCCGCTTGGACAATTTCTTGCCGTCAGGCCCGTGGATCATGGGCAGATGAGCCCAGACCGGCGTTTCCCATCCCATGGCCTGATAGATGTGGGTCTGACGCGCCGCGTTGGTGAGGTGGTCGTCCCCCCGGATGACGTGGGTCACCCCCATGTCGTGATCATCGACCACGACAGCGAGGTTGTAGGTGGGCGTGCCGTCCGTACGCAGCAGGATCAGGTCATCCAGGTCGGCGTTGCGAAAGATCACCTCGCCCTTCACCTGGTCGTCGATCCGGGTCTCGCCGGACTGGGGCGCCCGCAGGCGGATCACGTGCGGTCGCTCCGGGTCTTCCGGGCCGCCGTTGGCGTCGCGCCAGGGCGAGCGCACCACCCGGCCCTCGGCGCGCGCCCTCTCGCGTTCCTCCGCCAGCTCGTCAGGCGTCATGTAGTCGCGGTAGGCCCCGCCCCGGGCCAGCAGTTCCAGGGCGACCGCGCGGTGTCGGTCGGCGCGGGAAAACTGGAACACCGGCGGCTCGTCCGGCTCCAGCCCCAGCCAGGACAGGCCGTCGAGGATCACCTTCACGGCGGCGTCCGTCGACCGTTCCCGGTCGGTGTCCTCGATCCGGAGCAGGTACTTCCCGCCCATCCGGCGGGCGTACAGCCAGTTGAACAGGGCTGTGCGCGCCGTACCGATATGCATGGACCCGGTCGGCGAGGGCGCGATGCGCGTGACGACCTGACGTTCGCTCATGAGAGTTCCGGGGCAGATGACTGAGGAGGCCGCCACTGGCGGCCGGCCGCCTCTTAGCATGCGCCTCGCCGGCCATCCTAGTCTCGCGCGTGCAAGCGCCTGGTTGCGCCGTCAGGCCTCGCTCCAGGCCGGGCGTTTCGGTTTGTGGACGCCGGTGGCCCTGGGCGGAGGGACGGCGGTCTACTTCGTCCTGCCCGTCGAGCCCGCCTTTTCCCTGGCGGTCCTGACCCTGGCGATCGCTACTGCCTGCGTGCTGGCCAGCCTCAGTCCCACCCTCCGGCCCGCCGCCTCCCGGGTGCTGGTTCTGGCGGCCTGTCTCCTGGCCGGGTTCGCCCTCGGCCGGATACGAACCGAGCAGGTTCGGGCCCCCGTTGCGCCGGAGGGCGGCGAGGTGCGGCGGGTGGAAGCCTGGGTGGTGGACGTCGCCAGTCCGGGGCAGGGGGGAAGCCGGGTGCTTCTGGCCCCCGTGGCCATTTCGGGTCTTGCCCCCGGGGAGACGCCCGTCCGGATCCGACTGACGCTCCGGGGTCCGGAACCGCCCCCGGCGCCCGGGAAACTTGTCTCCGTCCCGGCGCTGCTCAATCCGCCGCCGCCGCCATCCTCCCCGGGTTCCTACGACTTCGCCCGCGACGCCTTCTTCGACGGCGTGGGCGGGGTGGGGCTCGCACTGGGCCAGCTTCGGGTCTTGCCCTCATCGGAGGCAGGCCTCCCGGGCGGGCTGGTCCTGCAGATGCGCATCAACGCCTTTCGCTGGGACCTGACCCGGCGGCTCGTCGACCGGATGGGCCCGGATCGGGGCGGCCTCGCTGCGGCCATGACCACCGGTCACGAAGCCTTCGTGCCCGCCGCCCAGGTCGAGGCGCTGAGAGCGGCGGGTCTGGCCCACATCATCTCGATCTCCGGCCTGCACATGGCCATTGTCGGCGGGTTCGTCTTCGGCCTCCTTCGCCTGGCCGTCGCCGGGGTCCCGGCCCTCGCTCTGCGCCTTCCTGGGCGAAAGATCGCCGCCGGCGGCGGGATGATCGCCACCCTGGGCTATCTCGTCCTGTCCGGCGCGCCCGATCCGGCCCTCAGGGCGGGGGTGACCGCCTGCGCGGCCTTCGCGGCCATACTGGCGGACCGCCGCGCCATCAGCCTGCGCACCCTGGCGGCGGCGGCCACGATCGTCCTCATCCTGCGGCCGGAGGCTGTGACCCAGCCTGGGTTCCAGATGTCCTTCGCTGCAACCGCTGCGCTGGTCGCCCTTGCGGAGGCCTGGCCAACCCCGGTCCGCGAGATTTCCGCCCCGCTCGCCGTACGGCTCCTGCAGGGGGGGCTGACCGCTCTTGTGGCAGGCGTCCTGATCTCTCTGGCCGCGGGCCTGGCGACCGGACCCTTCGCCCTCCAGCACTTTAACCGGGTGGCTCTCTACGGATTGCCGGCCAACCTGGTCACCGAGCCGGTTTCCACCCTCCTGCTCATGCCGGCCCTGGCCCTGGGCGTTCTCCTGACGCCCCTGGGGCTGGGTGATCCGCCCCTCGAAGCGGCCGGGTTGGGGATCGACGCCCTCAACGCCGTGGCCCGCACCTTCGCCGGCCTGCCCGGGGCCGAGCAGGTGGTCGCCAGCGCCCCACCCTGGGCCCTGCCGGTCGCCTTTCTGGGCATCCTCTTCATCTGCCTGTGGCGGGGGCCGCTCCGCTGGCTTGGACTGCCCCTGGCCCTGGCGGTGAACCTCGCCCCGCGCACGCCGTCGCCGGACCTCTGGGTCGCCCACGACGCGGCTTCTGCGGCCGTCAGGGTCGGAGACGCCGCCGTCTTCCTGCGGCCGGATGTCCGCAGGTTCGGCGCCGAGGTCTGGGCGCGGCGGCGGGGACTGTCCATGGGCGCGGAGGCCGGTCCCAGCGGGGCGGGCCTGGTCTGCAGCGCCCATGCCTGTCAGCCCGGAGGCGGCGACCTTCCCGTCGCGGTGATCTGGACCCGCAGACCCGGTGTTCTCTTGAGGGAGTTCCAGGCGGCTTGCGCCAAGGCCGACCTGATCATCCTCCGCGCCGAGCGACCGGAGGGACCCTGCGCGACCCGCGTGGTTCTGGATGACTCCGACTTTCGTGCAGGTGGCGCGGTGGAGCTCTGGCGACGACCGGACGGCGGCTGGGACGCCCTTTGGGCCCAGCCCCTGCGTGGACTCAGGCCCTGGTCGGCGCCCGCCCCCTAGTGGTAGGCGCGGATCAAGCCGACGAGCTTGCCCTGCACCTCGACCTGGTCCGGCCCGAAGATGCGGGTTTCGTAGGCGGGGTTGGCCGCCTCCAGGGCGATGGAGGCGCCGCGCCGCCGCAGGCGTTTCAGGGTGGCTTCCTCGCCCATGACCAGGGCGACCACGATGTCGCCTGAGTTGGCGGAGTCGGTTCGGCGGATCACGACCTTGTCGCCGTCGAGGATGCCGGCGTTGATCATCGAGTCGCCCTGGACCTCCAAAACGAAGTGCTCGCCGGACCCAAGGATCGCCTCCGGGACATGCATTCGGTCCCGCTCCTGCTGGATCGCCTCGATGGGCGTGCCGGCGGCGATGCGTCCGAGGACGGAAAGCTCCCGGGTGTCGTTGGCGGCCAAGGGGGCGAGGGGGGGATCACCTGGTTCGACCACGGTGAGACGGGCCGGGCCACGGCCCTTCGGCGGCGCGGAGGCCGTCGCCTGCTGGGGCAGCTTGACCACCTCCAGGGCGCGGGCCCGGTGCGGCAGCCGGCGCAGGAATCCCCGTTCCTCCAGGGCCGTGATCAGCCGGTGGATACCAGACTTGGACGCCAGGTCGAGGGCATCCTTCATTTCGTCAAAGGACGGGGAGACTCCCGTCTCCTTGATGCGTTCGTGAATGAACATGAGCAGCTCGTGCTGCTTGCGCGTGAGCATATCCGGAGCCCCCTCCAGGGAACAAAGCAACAACTCTTGCGCGTGTTCTCAAGGTGTTCTTTCGACTTGTCAAGCGGCCCGGTGGCGGCGTCAGGTGCCCAGAAGGTCCCGCGTCGCGGCCGTCACGTCCGCCTGCCGCATGAGGCTCTCTCCGACCAGCATGGCGACGGCGCCGGATTGCGACAGTCGCTCGGCGTCCGCCCGGGTGAAGATGCCGCTTTCCGTCACAAGCTGAGCGTTTTCAGGTCTCTGGGCGGCAAGTCTTTCCGTGACGGCCAGGTCGGTGATGAAGCTCCGGAGGTCCCGGTTGTTGACCCCCACCAGCCTGGCCCCCAGCCTGCCGGCGCGAGCCATCTCGACCTCGTCATGCACCTCGACCAGGGCGTCCATGCCAAACCG
>NZ_JADBZL010000175.1:0-6402 GCF_020402505.1 Phenylobacterium sp.
GGAAGGCTATTCCGAAAGCCTGCGCCGCGAACTCATGCTCACGGGCGTCGATGTGATCGTGGTCGGGCCCGGCGCGGTGAAGACGCCGATCTGGGACAAGGGCGCCGCCGTCGACCGGTCGCGCTACGCCGGAACCGGCTGGGCCGCCCCGCTCGCCCGGCTGGAGGAAAGCCTGGCTGCGATGGATGAGGAGGGGCTGGAGGCCTCCGTCGTCGCCGATGTGGTGCTGGAGGCGCTCACCGCCGCCCGTCCGAAGCCCCGCTATGCGCCCGTGCCGCAGCCGCTTGTGAACTGGTGGTTGCCGCGGCTTTTGCCGAAGCGCCTGATCGACCGGGTGATCGCCGACCGGCTCGGGCTCAGGCCCGCGGCAGCCTCAGGGTAAGGCATGGAACCGAGTTTGAAGGCCGTCAGCCGCCGATGCCTGCTCATCGCCGGGGGGCTCGCCAGCCTTGCCGCAGGACCCGCCCGGGCGGCGACCGACCGCTTCACCTCCGGCGTCCAGGGATCGAAGATCCTCGACCACTCGGCCCTCGGCGCCTTGCTGGAAACCTATGCGCGTTTAGCGGCTGATGGCGTCGTTCGCGTCGATTACGCTGGCTGGGCGGCCTCGCCGAATGACCTCCAGCGTCTGAAACGGTATCTTTCCGAACTGAGCCGGGCCGATCCGCTCTCGCTCACCCGCGCAGAGCAGTTCGCCTACTGGGCCAACCTCTACAATGCGCTCACCCTCGATGTGGTGCTGGCCGCCTTCCCGGTGCGGTCGATCCGCGACATCCGGCCCTCGCTGCTGGCCGCCGGTCCCTGGCGACAGGAGCGCATCACGGTCGGCGGCGTCCGGCTGTCGCTCGATGCGATCGAGCATGACATTCTTCGAAGGGCCTGGCGGGACCCCCGCGTTCACTATGCGGTCAATTGCGCCTCCTTCAGCTGCCCGGACCTGCCTCGCCGCGCCTGGCGTGGGGCGGGTCTCCAGTCCGCCCTCGACGAGGCGGCCCGCACCTATGTCAATCATCCGCGGGCGGTGCGTTTCGAAGGCGACGCCCTGGTCGTGTCCTCGATCTACAGGTGGTACGCCGAGGACTTCGGATCATCCGATGCCGTCGTGATCGCGCATCTGGCGCGCTTTGCACGGCCGCCGCTCGCGGCGCGGCTGAAGGCCAGCCGCCGGATCGCCCGCACCACCTACGACTGGTCTCTCAACGGGGTCAGGACGGCCGGGTAGGCGCCATTGACCGGCCGGCTCCCCCCGGACCTGCAATCCCGGATCCCGGAGGGCCGCCACGCGCCTTGACCGGATCTTCCTGCGGCCATCGGGCCCAAGCGGTTCACCCTTCTTCGGACCGTCTCGTGGCGGATCTCGAAGCCGCGGTACGGGTTGTGGAACTTCGCCATGAACGGCGATCTCAGGCGCCTCGGCCGCCGGGCGCTGAGGCTGGGCTGACAGCTCTCGCAGCATCCGCCTCCGGTTGACTTGACGACGCCCGAAAAACGCCCGCGACGGCTCTTGGGCTATGGTGCGGGATCAGAAGGCGTAGCTCAGGCCCGCCTGAAAGGTCCGCTGGGGTCCAGGCAGGATCCCGCGAGAACGATCCACGATCGTCAGCTCGTCGAACAGGTTCTTCACTGCCAGATAGCCGCCCAGACGGCCATCCGGCGCGGTGAGATTGAGAGTCGCGTTCCAGATGGTGGCGGGGCGGATACGTCCGCGCTGGCCATTGGCTGTCGGGGCGAGGGTGTTGAGATCATCGGTGAACATGCCGCCGGTGTGGACGACCTCGATCTGCCCCTCGAACCAGTCACCCCGGGCGTAGCCGACAGCGCCGGAAAACAGCGTCCTGGGCGCATAGGGCAGACGATTGCCGGTGACGACCACGTTGGTGAAGCCACTCACATTGGAGAACCTTCGGCCAACGAACTTGGCGTCTGACACCACAGTCAGGGCGGCGCGAACGAAGAGGTCGTCGCTGTTCAACAGGCCCAATTCCCGGGCCGAGGCCTGCAGGCTGGCTTCAATGCCCGAGTGACGGGTCTCGCCAGCGCTGGTCAGGGTTGCGCCGAGTCCCCCGGCGACCGAAGCCGGGACGATCTGGTTCTCGAAGTCCATCCGGAACGCCGCCACGTCGAGACGAACCCCATAGAACGGCTGACCGCGCAAGCCGGCTTCCCAGGCGGTGGAGATCTCTGCGTCGAGGTCGACTGCGCCGCCATTGGAGTTGTTGATGATGTCCTCGACGCGCGGCGGGGCGAAGCCGCGATGCACGCCGCCGAACAGGGTCCAGCGGTCGTTCACCTCGTAGGCGGCGCCAAGCCCGGGGATCACCTCGTTGAGCGAGGCGGACCCGCGCACGCCGGTCAGCCTGTTCAGACGATCGTACTCGATGCTCTCAATTCGCACGCCGGGACTGACCGACAGCGGCCCCCAGGCCAGTCGGGCGGTGGCGAAGCCGGCGATCGCCTTGGCATAGCGCAGATTGTCTTCAATCAGGCCCGCATTGCGGCCGACGCCGGCGCGACGGGCGCGGGGCGTGTCGCCGTTGACCTGCAGGCGCGCCTGGCGCTCATTGGCCCAGCGCAGGCCGGCCTCCGCCGACACATCTGCGCCCAGGGCGGGGCCCTTCCAGGTCAGGCGGCTCTCGGCCCCCCAGGTAATGTACTCTCGCAGCCGGCCCTCGTTGCCGCATGTGGTGTCGAGATTGGCCATGCCGCCGCAGGCCGGATCGCTGGCGTCGTTGGGCCGTTGACTGGAGCTCGAAGACTGGCGCCACCAGTCCCGATCGAACCAAGCGTAATGGATCGACGTCTTCAGTTGGAGAGACTCGGAGACCCGCCAGCCGTGTGTCGCGGAGGCTCCCACGCGGTCGCTCGTGAAGGAGTCGTTTGCGAAGGGATTGGCGCGCGGATTGGCGGCGAACTCAGCCTCCGTCAGGCCGGAATAGGTGATCTGACTGTCCTCGGAGAACGTCGAAAGGCGCAGGGACAACCGATGGGCGTCTGATAGGTCACGCTCGGCCTTGAAGAAAATGTCCTCGAACCGCAGGCGCTGGTTGTCGCGCGCGCTGTCGGAACGGGTGGTGTTGACGTGGGCCAGGGTGGCGAACCCCAGCACCTCGCCGCCCACGCTGGCGTCGGTTTCCATATAGCCATTGTCGCCGGCGGCGAAGGTTAGCCGGCCGCCCGGCTCGGTGCGGGCCTCGGGCGTGACATAGTTGATGACCCCGCCGATGGTCTGGGGGCCGAACCGGATCTGGCTCGCCCCCTTCAGCACCTCAATTCGTTCGAAGCGGCGGATCGGCGGGTGATAATAGCTCGCATTGTCGCCATAGGGTGCGAAGCTCAGCGGCAGGCCGTCTTCCAGCAACAAGACCTTGGTGGATCGCGTGGGATTGAGGCCCCGAATGCCGATATTGGGCCGCATTCCCATGCCTTCTTCCTCGCGGGCGAAAACGCCGGGCGCCTGACGCAGCGCCTCATTGACCGTCAAGGGCCGCAGGCGGCGCAGGTCTTCGGCCTCGATGGTGGCGCCGGCGCCGGGGATGTTGGGCAGCTCCCGTCGATCTCCGATGACGATCACGGTGTCGAGCGGCGGCGCCTCCTCGGCGGCCTCGGCCGAGAGGGCTGCGGGGGCGCCGACCAGGGTCAGGGCGCCGGCAAGGCATAGGGCGGAACGAAGAGAAGGGACGCTCATGATGCAATTGCGAATAAGTCGCAATTGCATTCATGTCAAACTCTCTCCGACACAAGCGAACCTCGGCAGATGCGTCGCGGCTACGATCTCGCCTAGGTCGTGAACCCATTAAGAATTGCTGATGCGGGCGCGGCGTGTCCTGGCTCAGACAGATGTGAGACGGGCTCTTGAGTGGAGGGTGGGGGTCTCTGAAGCTTGGGTTTGCAGACTCAGGACCTCAGGAGACCCCCGATGCAGGTGTTTGGCCTACAGGCTGGAGTTTATCGTGGACCGAGCTGGGCGTCTCGCCTGACCACAAAGACCTCGGACATCGCAGCTGGACGAGCGTGACCCGAAGTATTCCTCTCAGGAGTGCCTCGACCCCCGGAACATCGCCCTGAAGTCCAACGACAAGACCTTCGCCCGAATGGGAGCCGGCGTCGGACTGGGCCTGCTGTTCGGCCCGTTCGGTATCCCGCTGGCCGGCGTCGCCGACATGAGCCAGAACGACAGGCGCGCCCTGATCAACAAGGAAATCGAGCGCCGCTATGTGACGCCACGCTGAGGTTGGGCGAGGGCGGCGCTAGGCGCCGCCCGTGCTATTCCGCCGCCAGCGGCAGGATGACCGCTTCTCGGCCGCCCCGGACGAGGCCGCCGGGAAGGGCGCCGGTGTGCTGGCCGTTCTCGAAGGTCACCTGGCCGGACTTGACCGTGTAGCGGTAGCCCTCGGCCCGCTGGACGAGGCGTCGGCCGCCCGCGGGCAGGTCGTGGATCGCCTCGGGGCGGAACAGGCGCAGGGCGTCGAAGTCGATGACGTTCAGGTCGGCCAGGAGGCCCGACGCGATCCGGCCGCGGTCGTTCAGGCCATAGGCCCGGGCGGTGTCGCTGGTCAGCTTGCGGACCAGGAATTCCAGGGGGAATTGCTCGCCCTTGACCCGGTCGCGGGCCCAGTGGGTCAGGATGAAGGTCGGCATGCCGGCGTCGGCGATGACCCCGCAGTGAGCGCCGCCGTCGGACAGGCCGAACAGCACGTTGGGGTGTTGCATGTTCTTGCGGAAGAAGTCGAAGTTGTAGGTCTGGTAGCCGCCGAGGGGCTGGTAGAAGAGCTCCTTGCCGCCGTCGCGGAGCAAGAGGTCGTACATCATCTCCACCGGAGAGACGCCGGCCGCCTCGGCCATGCCGGCGACGCTGCCCTCGCGGTCGGGCTCGTAGTTCGGGCGCTCGCCCAGGGGGAAGATGCGCCAGAGGAGGCCATCGAGGCCGGCGACCTGGCCGCCGACAGGCGCGGAAGTGGCGGCGCGGATCAGGGGTGAGTCCTCGGAGAGCAGGGCGGCGCGGATGTCCGGCCGACCCATGGCCGCGACCTTGTCCTCGACCGACAGGGCCTCGAGTTCCCTCTTCCAGGTCGGGCTGGCGAGGAAGATGTGGAAGTTGGAGGTCAGGCCGTGCAGCACGCCTGTCGGCCGGCCGGCGATCTGCGGACGGATGTCCATGCCCTTCTGACGGGACTCCTCGGCGATGTTGAACATCTTGTCGCCCTGGTAGGCCCCGGCGGACGTCGCGACGAGGGTGACGGGCAGGCCGGTCTCCTCCACGAAGCCCTTGACCCAGGCCCATTCATCATCGTCGCCCAGGTGGTCGGAGACCATTTCGAAGACGCCGTGGGTCAGCCCCTTCATGGACAGGCCCAGGGCCAGCATCTCGTCGGAGCCGGCGAAGGTGCCGGGCACGTGGACGCCGTGGACGTCCTTGTGCAGCAGGGTGCGGGAGGTGGAGAAGCCCAGGGCGCCGGCGGCGACGCCCTCGCGCACGATCTGGGCCATTTCGGCGATCTCTGCGGCGTCAGGCTTGTAGTCGGTGTTGCAGCGGTCCCCGAGGACATAGGCCCGGACCGAGCCGTGAGGCACGTGGACGCCTACGTCGATGGCCCGCGGCTTGGCTTCCAGGGCGTCGAGGTATTCGGGGAAGGTCTCCCACTTCCAGTCGATGCCCTCGGCCAGGGCGGCGCCGGGAATGTCCTCGACCCCTTCCATGAGCTCGATCAGGAAGTCCTCGCTGCCCGGGCGGACGGGGGCGAAGCCGACCCCGCAATTGCCCATGATGGCGGTGGTCACGCCATGCCAGCTGGAGGGCGCCATGACCGCGTCCCAGGTGGCCTGGCCGTCATAATGGGTGTGGATGTCCACCCAGCCGGGGGTGACAATCAGGCCCCTGGCGTCGATCTCGCGCCGGGCTGGACCCTCCACCTTGCCCACGGCGACGATGCGGTCGCCCTGGATCCCGATGTCCGCGACGGCGGGCGTCGCGCCCGTCCCGTCTACGACCGTTCCGCCCCGGATGATCAGGTCCAGCATGTCCTCGTCTCCCCTTGCGCCGGCATCCCGCCGGTCTGCAGTTCAGTTCGCATTTAGGACCGAAACCGGGCGGGTTTCCAGTCTCTTCGCCGGAGGCCTATTGCCGGCGCAGGGCCGCCTCGAGGCTGGCCTGCGGATCGGTCTGCTGGTCATCCCCGAGCTCGACCTCGACACGGTTGAGGACGCCGGTGAAGGGGAAGGGCGCCACGAAGTCCGACACCGCCGGTTTGGGCGCCCGGCCGATCTCCATGCCGATGAAGGAGGCCTGCGCCCGGTAGGTCTGCGGCAGCACCGCCGAACCGCAGGGTTGATCGTCGATCCGCAGTTCGCCCTCGGCGGTGTACTCGCCGGTCTTGCGCACCACCCAGCTGAGGGTGTGGCGAC
>NZ_JADBZL010000176.1:0-18269 GCF_020402505.1 Phenylobacterium sp.
CGGCCCGGCGAAAGGAAGTGGAGAACCATGCAGATCGAATTCGTTTCGCCCGACGCCGGACTGGCCTCCAGGACGGTCCTGGCCATCGCCGTTCCTGAGGGTGAGGCGTCCAGCATCCGCGGCGGGGCCTTCGCCGCGACCGTGGCGGCGAGTCGCTTCACGGGGGCCAGGGGCCAGGTTCTGGAAGTTTCCGGCGGCGCGGACAGGGTCATCCTCGTCGGGGCCGGCAAGACCGCGGAGTTTGACACGCTGGCCGCCGAGCAGACGGCCGCAGCCGCTTACGGGGCCGTCAAGCTCTGGGGGCTGGAGACCCTGAGGCTGATTCCGGCAGTGGATACCGGCGAATTCGCCGCGCGCGCCGCCCTCGGCCTCCGTCTGGCCGCCTATCGATTTGACAAGTACCGGACCAAGGAGCCTGCGGACAAGAAGCCCTCGGTGACCGCCGCCCAGGTGGTGACCGGGCATGCGGCGGCGGCATCCGCCGCCATGCCGGCGCTCTCGGCGCTGGCCGACGCCGTGGTTTTCGCCCGGGATCTCGTCTCGGAGCCCGCCAATGTCCTCTATCCGGTCGAGTTCGCCAGGCGCGTGAAGGCCCTGGAGGCCCTCGGGCTCAGCGTGGAGATCCTCGGCGAGGAAGAGATGCGCCAGCTGGGCATGGGCTCGCTCCTTGGCGTTGGCCAGGGCAGCGTCCGGGAGAGCCAGCTGGTCGTGATGCGGTGGAACGGGGCTGCGGATTCCGCCGCCCAGCCTGTAGCCTTCATCGGCAAGGGGGTCTGCTTCGATACCGGCGGCATCAGCCTCAAGCCTGCCGACGGCATGGAGGATATGAAGTGGGACATGGGCGGCGCCGCCGCCGTGGCCGGCGTCATGCATGTGCTGGCCGGCCGCAAGGCCAAGGTCAACGCCGTCGGCATCCTCGGCCTTGTGGAGAATATGCCCGACGGCAACGCCCAGCGCCCCGGCGACGTCGTCACCTCCATGTCCGGCCAGACCATCGAGATCATCAACACCGACGCCGAGGGCCGCCTCGTGCTGGCCGACGCGGTCTGGTATTGTCAGGACCGCTTCAAGCCGCGGTTCATGATCGACCTGGCCACCCTGACCGGCGCGATCATCATCTCGCTGGGCAATGACTATGCGGGGCTTTTCTCCAACAATGACGAGTTGGCGGAGAACCTCTTGTCGGCCTCGAAGAGCGAGGAAGAGCCCCTGTGGCGGATGCCCTTGCCGAAGGCCTATGACAAGCAGATCGACAGCGTCATCGCCGACATGAAGAACACCGGCGGACGGCCGGGGGGCTCCATCACCGCCGCCCTGTTCATCCAGCGCTTCGTCAACGGTCTGCCCTGGGCTCATCTCGACATCGCGAACACGGCCTGGAAGAAGCCTTCCTCCGTCCCGACCATTCCCGAGGGCGCCACGGGCTTCGGCGTGCGCCTCCTGAACCGGCTGGTCGAGGACCATTACGAAGACCGCGCATGACGGCCTGCGAGGTCTGGTTCTACCACCTGGAGCGCCAGGGCCTGGATCAGGTCCTGCCGACCCTCCTGGAGCGGACGCTTCAGAAGGGCTGGCGCGCCCTGATCCGGGCGACATCCGCCGAGCGCATCGAACACCTCGACGGCTGGCTCTGGAGCTATCGCGACGACAGCTTCCTGCCGCACGCCGCCGACCCGGGCGGGAGCCCTGCGGACCCGGTGGTGCTGACTGCGCAAGCCGGTAATCCCAACCAGGCTGAGGCTCTCTTTCTCGTGGACGGCGCAGAGGTGGAAGACCTTGCCGGGTTCCAGCGCTGCTCTGTCCTGTTTGACGGGAAGGACGAGGCGGCCCTCCAGGCGGCGCGGGCGCAATGGCGCCGGTTCCGTGACGCCGGCGTCTCCGCCGCCTACTGGCGCCAAGGCGAGACGGGCTGGGAGAAGGTCTCGTGAAGGTCGCGCTACAGGCCCTTGCGCTGGCGGCCAGCCTGGCCGTGCTGGCGGGCTGCGCCGCCCCCTCGACGCCGCCCCCTGCGCCGGTGAACGCACCTCCGTCGACCGCGCCGAAGCCCAGGGTGGAGCCGCCAGACACCTGCGGATTGAGGGCGGTGAAGGGTCTGGTCGGACAGCCGCGGTCCGCCATCCCGGTCCCGGTGAACCCCGAGCTCCGACGCGTGACCTGCACCCGCTGCGTCCAGGCCCAGGACTACAATCCCCGCCGCCTCAACATCTACTACGACGCCGACACGGGGGTGATCGAGCGCCTGGCCTGCGGTTAGGCCTTCAGGGCTTCGAACGCCTCCACCGCCTCCAGCCAGGCCTGTTCGGCGGCGTCCAGGGTCGCCTGAGCTTCGGTCCGCGCCCGTCCCAGCTCGGCGGCGCGGCGCGGATCGCCTGAGAAGGTCGCCGGGTCCGCCAGGGCGGCGTCGATCTCTGCAAGGCGGGCGGTGGCGCGCTCCATGGCCCCCTCCGTCGCCTCGACCCTGCGACGGGCGTTGCCGGTAGGTGGACGGCTTCGCGGGGCAGGCTCGGGTGGTGACGGGGCAGGGGAGGGTTCCTGCGCGGCAGGGCGGGAGTCCGTCTCCCGGGCCGCCTGCCGGGCCCGTTCCACGACCCGGCGCGCGTAGGCCTCGACGTCCCCGTCGAAGGGGCGGACCGAACCATCCTCGGCCAGCCAGAGCCGGTCTGCGACCAGCTCCATGAGAGACCGGTCGTGAGTGATCAGGATGACCGCCCCCTCATAGTCGTTCAGGGCGTCCAGCAGGGCCCGGCGGCTGTCGATGTCGAGGTGATTGGTCGGCTCGTCGAGGATCAGGAGGTGAGGGGCCTCCATGGCCACCAGGTTCAGGAGGAGACGCGCGCGCTCGCCGCCGGAGAGGTTGGCCGCCGTCGTCTCGACCTTGTCGACACCCAGTCCCCACTGGGCCAGGCGGCTGCGGCGGGAGGCTTCGGACGCCTCCGGCAACCGGCGGCGCAGGATGTCCAGGGGAGTCTCGGTCGGGTCCAGGGCCTCGATCTGGTGCTGGTGGAACCAGCCGACCTTGAGCCGCCGGTCTCGCCAGACCTCTCCGCCCTCGGCCGCCAGGTCACCGGCGACTAGGCGGGCGAAGGTCGACTTGCCGGCGCCGTTCACCCCGAGGAGGCCGATCCGGTCGTCGAGGTCGAGGCGCAGGTTGAGTCCCTTCAGCACGGGTCTGCCCGGCTCATATCCCACGGCGGCCTGCTCCAGCCTCAGGAGGGGCGGGGCGAGGGGCTTTTCGGGCGACGGCAGGAGGAAGGGAGAGGTGTGCTCCCGCGCCGCCGCGGAAACCGGCGGCAGGCGGGCGATCATCTTCAGGCGCGACTGGGCCTGCACCGCCTTGCTGGCCTTGGCCCGGAACCGGTCGACGAAGGACTGCAAATGGGCCCGCTGGGCCTCTACCTTCTGGCGCATGGCGTCCTCGACCCGGGCGCGTTCCTCCCGCTGGCGCTCGAAGTCGTCATAGCCGCCGGGATAGAGGTCCAGGCGGGCGTCATGCATGTGCAGGATGTGGTCCACAGAGCGGTTCAGGATGTCCCGGTCGTGGCTGATGATCAGGGCCGTGTGCGGGTACTTCCGTAGCCGGGCCTCGAGCCACATGGCGCCCTCGAGGTCCAGGTAGTTGGTCGGCTCGTCCAGCAGGAGGATGTCCGGTTCGGCGAAGAGGGCCGCCGCCAGGGCCACCCGCATCCGCCAGCCCCCGGAGAACTCCGCCATGGGCCGTTGCAGGTCCGAAGGGGCGAAGCCGAGGCCCGAAAGGATTTCAGCCGCCCGAGAGGGCGCGCGGTCGGCGCCGATCTCGGCCAGGCGCCCGTAGATGTCGCCGATCTCCTCTGGCGGCGCGGTCTCCAGCCGCGCCAGAAGGCTCGCCCGCTCCTCGTCCGCCGCCAGGATGGTGTCGATCAGCGAGACGGGTGTGGCGGGGTGTTCCTGGTCGACCGCAGCCAGACGCGCGCCCCGGGGCAGGCTGATCTCGCCGTCACCGGCCCGGGCCTGGTCGCGGATCAGCCCGAACAGGGTGGACTTGCCGACGCCGTTCCGCCCGACAAGCCCGACCTTGGCGCCCGGGGGGATGCTGACGCTGGCCCGATCGAGGAATCGACGGCCCCAGGCGTCGTGTGTGAGGTCGCGGATCTGAAGCATGACGGCAGGCTCTCTATCAGAGCCGTTCGGCCGCGTCGCCCGGTCCTTCCCGAGCGGTGTTGGCGAGCGGCGAGGCTGCGGCTATAAGCCCGCACCTTTCCGGCCCTGACGGTCGGTCACCCCTTCCCAGAACAGGCTCACATGACCCAACGCACCTTCTCGATCATCAAGCCGGACGCCACCAAGCGGAACCTGACCGGCAAGATCAACGCCGTGATCGAGGGCGCTGGCCTGCGCATCATCGCCCAGCGCCGCATCCACATGACCGACGGCCAGGCCAAGCGGTTCTATGAGGTCCACAAGGAGCGTCCCTTCTATGGCGAACTTGTCGCCACGATGACGTCTGCGCCCGTCGTGGTGCAGGTCCTGGAGGGCGAGAACGCCGTGGCCCGCTATCGCGAAGTCATGGGCGCCACCAACCCTGACCAGGCCGCAGAGGGCACCATCCGCAAGCTCTTCGCCCTGAACGTCGGCGAGAACTCGGTCCACGGGTCTGACAGCCTTGAGAACGCTGCGATCGAGATCGCCCAGTTCTTCAGCGAGGCCGATATCGTCGGCTGACGATGGTGCACGAAGGCGGGGGCGGTTCGCCGCCCCTTTGCCTGACCTTCCGGGTGCGCTAGCACGGCGACGGTCATCCTTGGGGGACGCGCCGTGCCGAACGCCGAGACCTTTCCTGAAATCCGCGAGGCGGTCCGTCGCCTTTGCGCCGGCTTTCCCGGCGAATACTGGCGCGAAAAGGACCGTGATCGCGCCTATCCGGGCGAGTTCGTCCGGGCGCTGACTGAGTCCGGCTTCCTGTCGGTCCTGATTCCCGAGGCCTACGGGGGGTCGGGGCTCGGCCTTGGGGCGGCCATCGCTGTCCTGGAAGAGGTGCATCGCTCGGGCTGCAACGGCGGCGCCAGCCATGCCCAGATGTACACCATGGGCACCCTGCTGAAGCACGGCAGCGAAGCCCAGAAGCGGGCCTACCTGCCCGCCATCGCCTCCGGCGAGCTTCGGCTCCAGGCCTTTGGGGTCACCGAGCCGGGGGCGGGGACGGACACCACCCGCATCACCACCTTCGCCCGGCGCGACGGCGACCACTACATCGTGCGCGGCCAGAAGATCTGGATCAGCCGGGCGGAGCATTCCGATCTGATGGTCCTCTTGTGCCGAACGACAACGCGCGAGGACGCGGCCCGTCCCAGCGACGGCATGAGCGTCCTCCTCGTGGACATGCGGCAGGCGGTGGGCAATGGCCTGACCATCCGGCCGATCCGCACCATGCTGAACCATGCGTCGACCGAGCTCTTCTTCGATGACCTGCGGGTTCCGG
The DNA here is from genome assembly GCF_020402505.1 of Phenylobacterium sp. Taxonomy (GTDB): domain Bacteria; phylum Pseudomonadota; class Alphaproteobacteria; order Caulobacterales; family Caulobacteraceae; genus Phenylobacterium. Next base: position 5,456 of record NZ_JADBZL010000176.1, read on the forward strand.
TCGAGAGTCTGATCGGCGAGGAGGGGCAGGGGTTCCGGTACATCCTCGACGGCATGAACGCCGAGCGGATCCTGATCGCTTCGGAATGCATCGGCGACGCCAAGTTCTTCATCGACCGGGCCAGCGCCTACGCCCGCGAGCGGGAGGTCTTCGGCCGTCCCATCGGCCAGAATCAGGGTGTCCAGTTCCCCATCGCCCGGGCCCACGTCCAGACCAGCGCCGCCGACCTGATGGTGCGCCACGCCGCTGACCTGTTTGATGACGGACAGCCCTGCGGGACCGAGGCCAATATGGCCAAGATGCTGGCCTCCGAGGCCTCCTGGTTCGCCGCCGATACCTGCCTCCAGGTGCACGGCGGCTTCGGCTTCGCCGAGGAGTACGACATCGAGCGAAAGTTCCGGGAGACCCGCCTCTACCAGGTGGCCCCGATCTCCACCAACCTCATCCTCAGCCATGTGGGCAACCATGTGCTGGGCCTGCCCAAGAGCTTCTGATGTACGATCTCCTGAAGGGACTGCGCGTCGTCGAGGGCTCGGCCTTCGTCGCCGGACCGACCTGCGGCCTCTACCTCGCCCAGCTGGGCGCCGAGGTCATCCGGTTCGACAACATCGGGGGCGGGCCTGACTTCAACCGCTGGCCCCTGAGCCGGGGCGGCGACAGCTTCTACTGGGAGGGGCTGAACAAGTCGAAGAAGTCCATCGCCATCGACCTGTCCCGCCCCGAGGGGCGTCGCCTGGCCCAGGAACTCGCGACCGCCCCGGGCGACAACGCCGGGGCCTTCGTCACCAACTTCCCGGTGCAGGGCTTCCTGTCCTACGAGGCCCTCTCGGCCCTGCGGCCGGACCTGGTCTGCGTGCGGGTCATGGGCTGGGCCGATGGCCGCCCGGGGGTCGACTACACCATCAACGCCGCCGTCGGCGTGCCGCTGTTCACCGGCCACGCGGACGATCCCCGGCCCGTGAACCACATCCTGCCGGCCTGGGACCTCCTGACCGGCGGCTATGCCGCCTTCTCCCTCGTCTCGGCCCTCATGGCGCGCAGCCGGGATGGGAAGGGGCGCGAGGTGCGCCTGCCGCTGTCCGACATCGCCGCGGCCAGCCTGGCCAACCTCGGCATGCTGGCCGAGGCGACCCTGGGGGAGGGCGACCGGCCCCGGGTCGGCAACGACATCTTCGGCGCCTTCGGGCGTGACTTCACCACCGCCGACGGCGTCCGGATCATGCTGGTGGCGATCACGCCGCGCCAGTGGTCGGGCATCCAGCCCCTGCTGGGCATTGTCGAGGCGGTGCAGGCCCTGGAGGCCGAGCTGGGCGTCGACTTCGCCCGGGACGAGGGCCTGCGCTTCACCCACCGCGACCGCCTGGTCCCGATCTTCGACGCCGCCATGGCCCGGCGGAAGCTGGCGGACCTGGTCCCGGCCTTCGAGCAGCTGGGCGTCTGCTGGGGGCCCTACCAGACCCTGTCACAGGCGGCGAACGACCCGCGCCTGTTCGCCGGCAATCCGGTCTTCTCGACCCTGACCCATCCGTCGGGCGAGACCTATCCCGCCGCCGGCTTCGCCGGGACCGTGCCGCAGGACGAGCGCCAGCCCGCCCGTCCCGCCGCCCGCCTGGGCCAGCACACCGATGAGGTGCTCTCCACAGTCCTCGGCCTGTCCTCGGCGCAGATCGGCAAGCTTCATGATGACGGCGTCGTCGCCGGACCGGAGGGCAGATGAGCGATTACGCGACGATCCGCGTCCAGGAGGCCGCGCCCGGCGTGGTCCTGGTGACCCTGAACCGCCCCGAGGCCGCCAACGCCCTGTCGACGGTCATGGGACGGGAGCTCCTGGACCTCTGGACCCGGCTTGCCGCCGACGCCTCCATCCGCGCCGCCGTGCTCACCGGCGAGGGCCGCTTCTTCTGCGCCGGCGCCGACCTGAAGGAGCGGGACGGCATGACAGACCAGGCCTGGGCCGAGCAGCACAAGCTGTTCGAGGACATGATCCGCGCCCAGCTGGCCTGTCCATTTCCGATCCTGGCGGCGGTGAACGGCGCGGCCATGGGCGGGGGGGCCGAGATGGCCCTGGCCTGCGACTTCGCCTGGGCGGGCGAGAGCGCCCGTATGGGCCTGCCGGAAGCCGGACTGGGGATCATCCCGGGCCTGGGGGGAACCCAGCTGCTCACCCGCGCCGTCGGTGAGCGACGGGCCTCGGAGATGCTGATGAGTGGACTGCCGGTCGATGCCGCGGAGGCCCTGTCCATCGGCCTGGTCAACGCCGTGCGGCCGAACGAGACCCTGGTGGCCGACCTGGTGGCGCGCGCGGTCCTGATCGCCTCCAAGGCGCCCCTGTCGATCCGGGCGGTGAAGGCGGTCGTTCGGACCGGCGCTGTCCTGCCCCTTGCGGAGGCCATGGATCTGGAGCTGTCGGAGTACAACCGCCTCTTCACCACCGATGACCGGCGTGAAGGCGTCGCGGCCTTCAACCAAAAGCGGCCGGCGGTCTTCCGTGGGGTCTGAGGTCAGGCGACAGCCAGTTCGCCGCAGACAAAGGCGTCCTCGCCGGCCTCGATCAGGCTGGCCAGGACCTCGCCGGCGTCTTCGGGCCGAACCGTCAGGATCAGGCCGACCCCGCAGTTGAAGGTCCGTCTCATCTCGGCGTCGGCGACGCCCCCGGCCTCCTGCAGCCAGGCGAAGACCGGCGGCGGGGTCCAGGCGTGCCAGTCGAACCGGGCCTGCAGGCCCTCGGCAATCACCCGAGGCGGGTTTTCGATCAGGCCGCCGCCGGTGATGTGGGCGCAGGCGCTGATCCGGCCGGCGCGAATCTGCGGCAGGACCTGGCGGACATAGATGCGCGTCGGGCGCATCAGGGCCGAGGCCAGAGTCTCCTCGTCCGAGAAGGGCGAGGCGGCGCTCCAGTCGAGGCCGCTGCGCTCCACGATCCGCCGGATCAGGGAGTAGCCGTTGGAGTGCGGACCCGAGGACGCCAGACCGATGATGACGTCGCCGGCCTTCTGGTCGCCCAGCCGGGGCAGGACCGCCCCGCGCTCCACCGCGCCGAGGGAAAAGCCCGCCAGGTCGTAGTCGCCGGCCGCATACATGCCCGGCATCTCCGCGGTCTCGCCCCCTGCGAGGGCGCACCCGGCCTGCCGGCAGCCCTCCGCGATCCCTCCGACGACCCGGGCCGCAGCCTCCACGTCCAACCTCCCAGTGGCGAAATAGTCCAGGAAGATCAGCGGCTCGGCGCCCTGGGCCAGGAGATCGTTGACGCACATGGCCACCAGGTCGATGCCGACCGTATCGTGCTGGCCAGTCTCGATAGCGATCTTGAGCTTGGTCCCAACGCCGTCGGTGGTGGACACGAGCAGGGGATCGGTGAACCCTGCGGCCTTGAGGTCGAACAGGGCCCCGAAGCCCCCCAGAGACCCGTCGGCGCCCGGCCGGCGGGTCGCGCGGGCGAGGGGTTTGATGCGGTCCACAAGGGCGGCGCCGGCGTCAATGTCCACGCCCGCCTGGGCGTAGGTAAGGCCATTCGGACGCTCGCTCATCACTGAACCTTTCGATAAAGTCCCCACCGGGCTTGCAGACTCGGCCCCGCGACGGCGTATAGCTAGCCCATGACCCCCATCACGACCACCGCCGAGCTTGAGACTTTCTGCGCCAAGGTCCGGGGCCAGGCCTTCGTCGCCGTGGACACCGAGTTCATCCGCGAGACGACCTACTGGCCCCGGCTCTGCCTGATCCAGGCCGCAACCCCGGACGCCGAGGCCGTGATTGATCCGCTGGCGGAAGGACTGGACCTGGAGCCTTTTCTCGGACTTCTGCGAGACGCCTCCATTGTGAAGGTCTTCCACGCCGCCCGTCAGGATGTTGAAATTTTCAATATTCTCAACGCGATGCCGGCGTCTCTTTTTGATACCCAGGTGGCGGCCATGGCGGCGGGCTATGGCGAACAGATCGCCTACGACGCTTTGGTTCGCAACATGCTGAAGATCGAACTCGACAAGTCCAGCCGCTTCACGGACTGGGCGCGCCGGCCGCTGACCGACAACCAACTGACCTATGCCCTCGCGGACGTGACCCATCTTGCGGCCCTTTACCCGCGCCTGCGCGCCCGGCTGGAAGCGGAGGGCCGTCTCGCCTGGGTGGCGGACGAGATGAAGTCGCTGTGCGATCCGGCCCTCTATGACGTCTCCCCTGCGAACGCCTGGAAACGGCTGAAGCCGCGGAAGCAGACCCCCCGATACCTCAGCGTCTACCGAGCTGTGGCCGAGTGGCGCGAGCGCACAGCACAGCTGCGGGACCAGCCCCGGAGCCGGATCCTCAAGGATGACGCCATCGATGAGCTGGCCAGTCAGGCCCCGACCGACGCCGTACAGATGGAGCGTCTGCGGTCTGTTCCCAAGGGGTTCGCAGGCTCCCGGTTTGGCCCTGAGCTGCTCGAGACGATCCGTGAGGCTCTGCGGGATCCCGAGGCCTCTGCGCCCGTGATCGAGAGGACCCGGTCGCCCCACAACCCGGCCGCCGGCGCCGTGGTCGAACTGCTGAAGGTGCTGCTCAAGGCGCGGGCCGAGGATGCGGGCGTGGCGTCCAAGCTGATCGCTACGGTGTCCGACCTGGAGCAGATCGCCCAGGATGACGCCGCAGACACCCCCGCCCTTTCGGGATGGCGCCGGGAGGCCTTCGGCGCCGACGCCCTGCGCCTCAAGCGCGGGGAGCTGGCGCTGGTGCTCGATGGCTCGCGCGTACGGGTGGTTGAGGTCCGAAGGGCGCCAAGGCCCGTCCCCGAGGGATGAACCTCGTCCTCAACATCCTCTGGTTCGTGCTGGGAGGCTTCATCGCCGGCACGCTCTGGATGGTGGCGGGGCTTCTTCTTCTGGTCACCGTGGTCGGCGCGCCCTGGGCCTTTGCGGCCTTCAGGATCGGGCGGTTCAGCTATGCGCCCTTCGGCCTTCAGCACCTGAAGCTGGCCATCATCTCCCTGGCCCCGGTGGGCACGGAGATCGTCCGGACCTGAACCCTCAGTCGAGGCCGACTTCTGAGCGTTCCGCCTCGTTCATCAGCGGCTCTCCACCGAGGTAGCGCTCCAGGTTGGCGATGAACTGCGCATCGGCCCTCGGCTGAACGCCATCCCCTGAGTTGGAGGTATGGGCGCTGACCCGGACCTGGGGGTGGGTCCAGATCCAGTGGTCCTCCGGCAGGGGCTCTGTCTGGAAGACGTCGAGGACCGCATGGGCCGGCCGCTGAGACTCCAGACCTCGGCGAAGGGCGTCCTCGTCGACCAGTCCGCCCCGGCCGATGTTGAGGAGGAGGGCGCCCGGCTTCATGGCCGAGAAGAAGGCGTCGTTGCAGAGATTCCGGGTCTCGTCGGTCAGGGCGCAGGCCAGGACCACGACGTCCGACTCCGGAAGCGCTTCGGCGATCCGCGCCAGGGGCAGGACGCGATGCGCCAGGCCCGCCTCTGATCCGCGTCGGACCACCGTCAGGTCCACCCCGAAGGCGCGGGCGCGCAGAGCGATCTGCTCGCCGATGGCGCCGTATCCCACCAGCAGCCAGCGGGTCTGGCTGACCTCCCGGTATGGGGTGCGACCCCACTCCCGGCGCGCCTGCAGATCACGCTGGGCGTCGATGGGTACGATCAGCGACAGGGCGTGCGCCAGGACGTACTCGGCGATGACCACGCCCTGGGCCGAGGACTTGGTGATCCGGACACCCTTTTCCATGATGCGGCGGAAGATCGGCAGGTCGAGGCCGGCGTTGAATGTCTGCAGCCAGCGCGCGCTGGGGCTGTCCAGAAGAACCCGCATCAGGCTTGGCAGGAGGCCTGACATGTAGGCTTCCTGGGTGTTCCAGACGATCTCCGGCGCGAGGTCGCCGGCTGGAATGTCGACGCCATCACGGACGTAACGGTTCGCCTCCGGAACCGTCACGATCTCAAGCCTTTGGGCCAGGTGGGCGATCCGGTCCCGGATCCGGAGATGGGAGGCCTCGGACATGAGGATCTGGATCACGCGCAGTTCATCCCATCTGAAGACGAATCTTGAGCGCCTGCGCCAGCGTCAGAGCCCGTTTGGCCGTCTGTTCGCCGAGGAGCATGTCTTCCCAGCCGGGTTCCGCCGCCAACCGCAGCCGGTCATTGTCCAGGCTCAGGGAGGCATGCCGCAGCACCTCCACGTTTCTTCCGGCGAGATCGCAACCGAGCCGGATCGCCGCGCCAAGGGCCCTGGCCCGGGCCCGGCGCTCCGTTGTCAGCAGCCGGGCGATCACCTCCGGCTCCGGAGTCGCGACGCCGGAGTCGTGACGCGAGTAGACCACGCAGGCCAGGAAGGCCCTTTCCGCGTGGTTCATGCCTGCGATCGGCGCCCGGAGGGCCTTCTCGAAGGCCAGGTCGGCCCGGTGGTCCGGGTGCAGCCGCGCGCCGAGGTCGGCCAGCCGGCAGGCGGCGGCCAGGAGGGTCGGCTCTCGGGGGCCGAAGCAAGGGGGTAGCTGCGAGAAGACCGGCTCGATGAAGGCTTCCACTGCCGGTCCCAGGCCGGAGGTCAGGCCACGCTGGGCGACCAGGGCCTCGCAACCGCTCACCAGGGGATCCAGGGCGCGGATGTCCTCCCGCATGGACTCCAGCAGGAGCCCCTCGCGGAGGCCGAAGGCCGAGATGATGACGCGCTGGACCTCCAGGGCCTGGACCACCTCGGAGAGGACCACGGCCGCATAGGGGAGGGTGTCGAACCGCTTCCGGGACAGACCCTGGATACCCTCGAGGGAGGTCCGGGACTGCCGGGCGACGAACCGGCAGAGATCGAGCAGGTCGGTTCTGCGGATCTCGTACTGGTGGGCGATATGCAGGGGATAGCCGTCCAGCTCCATGTGCAGAAGGGCGAGGTTGCGCCAGGCGCCGCCGACGGCGTGGAACTCGCGGGTCGACAGGCGCGCAGCATGGGGGCGGATCGCCCGCATCACCGAGCGTCTCACCCGGTCGGCGTCGAGCGGGCGAGGCGCGCCGAGCGACAGGGGGCCCAGGGGAAGGCTCACTCCCTGGCCAGGGTCGTCAAGTCGGACAAGCTCAAGGCTAGAGCCGCCCAGATCGCCCGTGACACCGGCGGCGTCGGCCTGACCCGCCAGGACGCCGAGGGCGCCGTACCTGGCTTCCTCCTCCCCGGAGAGGACGCGAACGGAGATCCCGGTTTCCTCTTCGACGGCCCGGAGGAAGTTGCGGCTATCTCTCGCCTGCCGGACGGCGGCCGTGGCGACGACGAAGGTCTCGCGGCTGGTCCAGCCCTGAAGAAGAACACGGAAGCGCCGCAGGGCGTCCATGGCGATCTCGACCCCCTCGGGCGAGAGGCGCCCCGTGGTCTGGAGGTCGCGGCCCAGGCCCGCCAGAGCCTTCTCGTTGTAAACCGTCCAGATCGCCCGGCCTTCGAGGCGATAGACGACGAGTCGAATCGAGTTCGACCCGATATCGATCACCGCAGCGTGCCGGGTCTCCGCGACATCCGGCTCCGCTACAGGCGAGGCGCGGCTAGGTGCGAGTCGCCACATGGTCGATTGCGCTGGGCAGGTCCTTCACCTTCTGTCCGCGACCTGAAAGGCTGGGATTGTTCATGAAGTACTCGTGCGCCGAAAAGGCTCCCGGGTGATCCCAGGCGGGATCCCGGCTATACCCGCCGGAGGCGTCCAACGTCCAGCTTTGCGCCTGATCCCGGATATTGGCCATCAGGATCTGCTGGAGCACCTGCTGGTGGACCGTCGGGTTCTCCACCGGGGTCATCGCTTCGACCCGCCGATCCAGGTTTCGGGGCATCCAGTCCGCCGAGGAGATGAAGACCCGAGCCTCGTCCGAGGGCATGGGTGAACCGTTGGCGAAGGCGACGATCCGCGAGTGCTCGAGGAACCGGCCGACGATCGACTTGACCCGGATGTTCTCGGACAGGCCCGGGACGCCGGGGCGAAGGCAGCAGATGCCGCGAATGACCAGCTGGATGTCGACCCCCGACTGGCTGGCCCCGTAGAGGGCGTCGATGATCTCGGGATCGACCAGGGAGTTGAGCTTGGCCCAGATGGCGGCGGGCTGGCCGGCCCGCGCTCTGTCCGCCTCACTGCCGATCAAGCGCAGGAGATCCGACTTCATGGTCAGCGGTGAGAAGGACAGCTTCTCCATTCGCTGCGGTCGGGCATAGCCGGTGATGTAGTTGAACAGCCGTGCAGAATCGCGGCCGAGGGCCGGGTCCGACGTGAAAAGGGACAGGTCGGTATAGATGCGCGCCGTCTGCGGGTGGTAGTTTCCGGTCCCGAAGTGACAATAGGTGCGTAACTGGTCGCCCTCTCGACGCACCACCATCGAGAGCTTGGCGTGGGTCTTGTACTCCACGAAGCCGAAGACCACGTGGACGCCGGCGCGCTCAAGGTCCCGGGCCCATTTGAGGTTGGCCTCCTCGTCAAACCTGGCCTTGATTTCCACCAGGGCCGTGACGTTCTTGCCGTTCTCGGCCGCCTCGATCAGCGCCGCCACGATGGGGCTGTCCTGAGAGGTGCGGTAAAGGGTCTGCTTGATGGCCAGGACGTGCGGGTCCCGGGCCGCCTGGCGCAGGAACTGCACCACCACATCGAAGCTCTCGAACGGGTGATGGACAAGGATGTCCTTCTCCCGGATGGCGGCAAAGCAGTCCCCCGCATGGTCGCGGATACGTTCCGGGAAACGCGGCTCGAAGGCGCGGAACTTCAGCTCCGGCCGGTTCGGCGGGATCAGCTGGGACAGCTCGTCCAGGCCCAGCAGTCCCTCGATACGGATGATGTCCTCGCGCCGGGCGTGCAGGTTGGAGCAGATGAAATCCTGCAGGTCCCGGGGCATGGCGGCCTCGATCTCCACCCGCACCACGGACCCCAGCCGCCGCTGCTTCAGGCGCTCCTCGAACTCGCGGACCAGGTCCTCCGCCTCTTCCTCGAACTCGACGTCGGAGTCCCGGATCAGGCGGAAAACGCCGCTCGCCTCGACCTTCGATCCCGGGAACAACCGGTCGACGAAGAGCGCCACGAGGCTTTCCAGATTGACGAACCGCCGCTCGGCGCGCCGGCGCCCGCTCGACTGGGCCGGCAACTCCCAGAACCGGGCCACCTGGGCCGGGATGGGGACCAGGGCGTAAAGCGTGCGCCGCTCCGACTTCAGGCGCAGCTTGAAGACGAGGGAGAAGGCGAGGTTGGGGATGAAGGGAAAGGGATGGGCCGGGTCAATGGCCAGGGGGGTCAGGATCGGAAACAGCCGGGTCTGGAAAGCCTCTTCCAACGCCGCCTGATCCTCAGCCGAGAGATCGGCCTTTGACACGAGGGTCAGCCCATGGGCCGAAAGTTCGCCGGAGAGGTCGCGCCATTGGGCCTGCTGGTCGGCCATGAGGTCCTCGGCCTCGGCGTTGATCCGGTCCAGCTGCTCGGCAGGCGTCAGACCGTCCTGGCTCAGGGAGCGGACGCCCTCCCGCACCTGAGCCTTCAGTCCGGCGACGCGCACCATGTAGAACTCGTCGAGATTGTTGGCCGAGATCGACAGGAAGCGCAGACGCTCCAGGAGCGGATGCCGGGGGTTGCGGCTTTCGGCCAGGACCCGGCGGTTGAAGGCCAGCCAGGACAACTCCCGGTTGAAGAACCGGTCCGGCGAGCGCATCAGGTCCATGCTCAGGGAGGCGGTGGACTTGGGCGGGACGGCCTGGGCTTTGGCGGCGGGGGTCATCTGGCGGAGCTCGTTCCCGGGATCGGTAGCATCCGCGAACAGATGGGCCAAGTCTGTGACGGTCCCAAGTCAGGGGTCGAAAAGATCAAGATTTTCCGTCTCGTCCTCCAGGATCTCCCGGGCGAGGGCGCGGGTGACGGGCCGGTGGGCCCGTGCGGAGGCCTCGTGCAGCCGCTCCACGACATCCCGGGCCGCCGTCACCGAGCGGTCGATGCGAAGGACGAGGTAGGGCGCAAGGTCCGGGGCGGGGCGGATTCCCCTGGCGCGGAGGAAGTCTTCAAGCACGCCCAGCAGAATCTCGTCGTCCGGCGCCTCGACATGGGCGACGGGCAGGGCGTTCAGGCGGGAGCGCAGGTCCGGCACCTGCGCGGGCCAGGCGGCGGGCCGGGACCGGGCGGTCATCAGGACCCCCCCGCCCAGGGGCGCGAGGTTCACGAGGTGAAACAGGCCCTCGGCGCAGAACCCCTGGTCGACATCCTCCAAAAGGACCGGCCCGGCCCGGACGGCGGCGGCGTCCGGCCGCAGAGGGTCCAGCCGCCGCGCGCCCGTGCGCGCCGCCCAGTCCTCCGCAAGCCGGCTCTTGCCGCAGCCCTCCGGCCCGACGAGGACGAGGCAGTTCCCGTGCCAGTCCGGCCAGTCGGCGAGGCGGCTGCGGGCCTCGGCGTTGGCGGCGCCGGCGATGAATTCGCCCCGGGCCGAGAACAGCGGGTTCCAGAAATCGAGCAGGGCCTGCTTCATGGCCTGCTGGTAGCCCGTTTCGCCGGCCGGGGTCGACGCCCCCGGGTCGAGAGGAGCGGGGATGGGGCGCGACCCCATGTGGACGTCCTGTGGAGGAATTATTCCGGCGCGGCCCCGAGGTCCCGCGCGCTCAGCAGGCGCCAGCCGGAGGGGCCCAGGGCCTCCAGGGGCTGGAACCGGGCCTTGTAGTCCATCTTCTCGGACCCCTTCACCCAATAGCCCAGATAGACGAAGGGCATGCCGGTCATCCGGGCCTGGGCCAGATGGTCGAGGATCATGAACCGGCCCAGGCTGCGACGGGGCAGGTCCGGATCGTAAAACGAATAGACCAGGGAGAGGCCGTCGCCGAGCAGGTCCACGAGGGTGCAGGCGACGAGGTCTCCCGGCTCGCCGGCGGGTGAGGCCAGCCGGTACTCGATCATGTGGCTTCGGACGGGAGTGTCCTCGACCATGGCCACGAAGTCCGGCCAGCCCATGTCGGTCATGCCGCCGTCAGCGTGACGCGCCTTCAGATAGCGCCGCAGGAGCTCGAACTGCTCCAGGGTCGCCTCGGCCTCCACCAGGCTGCGCTTGAGGTCGGCGTTGCGGCTCAGGGTCCGGCGGTCCGAGCGCGACAGCACGTAGTCCTTCGCCGGGATCCGCACCGAGACGCACGCCGCGCAGGTCTCGCAGGCCGGGCGGTAGGCGATGTTCTGCGACCGGCGGAAGCCGCTCTGGGTCAGGCTGTCGTTCACGACCTCCCCCTCGGAGAGGGGCAGGTGGGCGAAGACCTTTCGCTCCAGCCGGTCGGGCAGGTAAGGGCAGGGCGCCGGCGCCGTCAGATAGAAGCGGATCTGTCGCGTGGGAAAGTGCTGGGTCACGGGCCTGACTAGACCCCGAACCGCCCGCTGCGCGCAAGGCTCTCCACGCGCCGGGTCAGAAGGCCGGGTTCGGCGGCAGGACGGGCGCCTCGCGCAGCAGCACGATGGCGATGCGCCGGTTGCCCGGCAGGCTGGGATCGTCCGGATAGAGGGGCTCGGAATTGGCCTTGCCCGAGACCTGGTAGACCCGGTCCTTGGCGATGCCCGCGGCCTGCAGCACCCGGCGCGAGGCGTCGGCGCGCGCAGACGAGAGCGCCCAGTCGCTGTCCACCTCGCCGCCGCGCCAGTCGGCGGAGGTGTGGCCGGAGATGGAGATGCGGTTCGGCAACTGGTTCAGGGTCTTGGTGATGGCCCGCAGCAGCACCCGCGCCCGCTCATTGGGAACCGCCGAGCCCTCGGCGAAGAGCGAGCGCCCCTCCTGGTCGATCAGCTGGATCCGCAGGCCCTCCGGCGTCTTGTCGACGATGATGTTCTTCGACAGCTCGGCCAGCTCGGGCATGGATTGCAGCGCCTGCTTCAAAGACTGGGCGGCGGATTCGAACTCGGCCTCCTCGCGGTTCCGCCGCGCGGTGTCCAGGGTGTCGGAGACCGAGGCCGCCGCGCTCGGGCCATCCTGGGGATTGCGGATGTCCGGCGCCATCAGCTGCATGATGTTGGTGGATCCGGCGGACATGGCGCCGTTGCTGTCCAGGGCCGTCCCGCCCAGAATGCCGCCGGCGCCGGAGGCGGAGTCCGACACCGCCGCCGGGGCGAAGTACTGGGCGATGCCGCGCTTCTGTTCCGGCGTGGTGGTGTTGATCAGCCACATCAGGAGGAAGAAGGCCATCATGGCGGTCACGAAGTCCGCATAGGCCACCTTCCAGGCGCCGCCATGGTGGCCGCCGCCCGAAACCTTCTTGACCTTCTTGATCAGAATGGGCCGATCGTTGGCTGCCATGACGGTGTCCGGGTGAAAGAGATCCCACGCCCTGCCACGGCGAGGGTTAAGATGCAGTTTAGGATGGAGGGGCGCATGCGGCTAGCATTCATTGGCCTGGGCGTCATGGGCTTTCCCATGGCCGGCCACCTGGCTGCGGCCGGGCATGGGGTGCGGGTCTTCAACCGCAGCCCGGACAAGGCCCGCCGCTGGGCGGAGCAGCACGCCGGAACCGCCTGCGACAGCCCCGGGGCGGCGGCGCAGGGCGCCCAGCTGGTCGCCCTGTGCGTCGGCGCCGATCCCGACGTGCGCGGCCTGGTCCCCCAGATCCTGCCCGCCCTGGCCCCCGGCGGCGTCATCGTCGACCACACCACCACCTCCGCCGTGCTGGCGCGCGACATGGCCGCCCTGGCCGCCGCCTCCGGCTGCAGCTTCCTCGACGCCCCGGTCTCCGGCGGGCAGGCGGGGGCCGAGGCCGGTCGGCTCACCGTCATGTGCGGCGGCGATCCCGACGCCTTCGCCCGGGTCGAGCCGGTGATCGCCGCTTACGCCCGCGCCATCCGCCTGATGGGCGGGCCCGGCGCCGGCCAGCTGACCAAGATGGTC
>NZ_JADBZL010000177.1:0-8635 GCF_020402505.1 Phenylobacterium sp.
ACGAGACCCAGAAGCTCACCGCCGCCCTGCGCCGGGGGGTCGGCGTTCAGGGACGCTGGGGCGAGCAGACCCTGCGCAACGTCCTGGAGATGGCCGGTCTGCAGAACCGGTTCGACTTTCTCGAGCAGGTCACGGTTACTTCCGGAGAGCGCCGGCAGCGGCCCGACGTGGTGGTGCGCATGCCCGGCGGCGGCGAGCTGGTCATCGACGCCAAGGTCTCCATCGGCGCCTTCCTTGACGCCCAGGACGCCCCGGACGAGGCCCAGCGCGAGGCCGCCCTCGCCCGTCACGCCGACAGCGTCCGCACCCACGTACGCACCCTGGCCTCCCGGGGCTACCAGGACGAGTTGGGCGGCAGCGCTGACTTCGTGGCCATGTTCATCCCTGGCGACAGCTTCCTGGTCGCCGCCCTCGACCGTCAGCCGGACCTGTTGAACGAGGCCATGGCCCAGAAGGTCGTGGTGGTCACCCCCACCACCCTCTTCGCCCTGTGCAAGGCCGTCTCCTACGGCTGGCGGGTGGAGGACCAGGCCCGGGGCGCCGCCGAGATCGCCCGGGTCGCCCGCGAACTCTACAAACGCCTGTCCGACATGGGCGGCCACGTCGCCGGGGTGGGCAAGGCCCTGACCCAGGCGGTGGAGCGCTACAACCAGGTGGTCGGGTCCCTGGAGAGCCGCGTCCTTCCCCAGGCCCGGCGCTTCGAGACCCTGGGCGTGGACCACGAGGGTAAGCCCATGCCGGAGCTGCCCCACATCGAGACCGGCGTGCGTCCCCTGGCCCGGCTGGACCCGAAGGACGAGGACGGTGCGGCTTGACGCTGCCGGGGCCCGTCCCTAACTGGCGAGACCATGGCCCTGCGCGAAATCCTCACCGTCCCCAACCCTGTGCTGAAGCAGGTCTCCACCCCCGTCGCGGCGGTGGACGACGACCTGCGCCTGCTGATGGACGACATGCTGGAGACCATGTACGCGGCCCCGGGCATTGGCCTCGCCGCCATCCAGGTGGGCGTGCCCAAGCAGGTGATCGTCATGGACCTGGCCCGGCAGGACGAGCCGCCCCAGCCCCGCTACTTCGTCAATCCCGAGATTCTCTGGGCCTCGGAGGAAACCGCCCCCTACGAGGAGGGCTGCCTGTCCGTTCCCGAGGTCTATGACGAGGTGGACCGCCCCGCCCGGGTGAAGCTGAGGTATCTCGATTATAACGGCCAAGAGGTGGTCGAGGACGCCGAGGGCCTGTTCGCCGTCTGCATCCAGCATGAGATGGACCACCTGAAGGGCGTGCTCTTCATCGACCACCTGTCCCGGCTCAAGCGCGAGCGGGCGGTGGCCCGGGTGCGCAAGCTGGCCCGCACGGGCTGATCCGGCCCTTCCGGTTCCCCCCCCCCTTTCAGTTTCCTCGCCGCCGCGGGAGGGGTAAACCCGCCCCATGCGCCTCGCCTTCCTCGGAACCCCCGACATCGCCGCCGCCTGCCTCAGCGCCGTGGCGCAGGCCGGTCATGAGGTCGCTGCGGTCTACGCCCAGCCGCCGGCGCCGCGCGGCCGCGGCCAGGCGCTCCGTCCCTCGCCGGTGCAGGCCCTGGCGGAGTCCCTTGGCCTGACCGTCCGCACCCCGGCCTCGCTGCGTGATCCGGCCGAGGTCGAAGCCTTCCGGGCCCTCGGCCTCGACGCCGCCGTGGTGGTGGCCTACGGCCAGATCCTGCCCCGCGAGGTGCTGGAGGCCCCGCGCCTGGGCGCCTTCAACCTGCACGCCTCCCTCCTGCCGCGCTGGCGCGGCGCCGCGCCCATCCAGCGCGCCATCATGGCCGGCGACGAGGTGACCGGCGTCCAGGTGATGCGCATGACCGAGGGCCTGGACGAGGGGCCGATCCTGGCCACGGCCCGGCTCGACATCCGGCCGAATGAGACCGCCGGGACCCTGCACGACCGCATGGCGAGGGCAGGCGCCGACCTCCTGGTCGCAACCCTGGCCGACATCGCCGCCGGCCGGGCGGTGGAGACGCCGCAGGCCGCCGAGGGGGCGACCTACGCCAAGAAAATCAGCCCCCGCACGGCCCGCCTGCGCTGGACCCGCCCCGCCGCCGAACTGGACTGCAAGATCCGCGGTCTCTCGCCCTTCCCCGGCGCCTGGTTCGAGGCGAACGGTCCCCGGGGTCCGGTGCGGGTCAAGGCCCTGCTGAGCCGGGCCGAGGCCGGGTCGGGGGCGCCGGGAACCGTCCTGGACGACGCCCTCCTGGTGGCGACGGGGGAGGGCGCGGTGCGCCTCTTGCGTCTGCAGCGCGAGGGCCGCGGGCCGCAGGACGTCGCCGACTTCCTGCGCGGCCTGCCCCTGCCCGCCGGGACGAAGCTGGACTGATGCCCCGCTACCGCCTGACCCTTGAGTATGACGGCGGCCCCTACAAGGGCTTCCAGGCCCAGGGCGACCTGCCGACGGTGCAGGGGGCGGTGGAGCGGGCGGTCCTGGCCTTCAGCGGTGAGACCGTGCGCCTTCAGGCGGCGGGGCGCACCGACACCGGCGTCCACGCCACCGGCCAGGTGGTGCACGTGGACCTCACCCGGGACTGGCCGGCCCAGACTGTTCGAAACGCCCTCAACGCCCACCTGGCGGAGGAGGCGGTGGTGGTGCTGGACGCCGAAGTCGCGCCGGAGGGCTGGCACGCCCGCTTCTCGGCCACCGAGCGGCGCTACCTCTACCGCATCCTCAACCGTCCGGCGCCGCCGGCCCTCGACCGCGGCCGGGTCTGGCACGTGAAGGCGCCCCTGGACGCCGACGCCATGCACGCCGCCGCCCAGGTCCTGGTGGGCCATCACGACTTCACCACCTTCCGCGACCTGGCCTGCCAGGCGAAGTCGCCCCTCAAGACCCTGGACGTCGCCGAGGTCAGCCGCAGGGGCGAGGAGGTCTGGCTCAGCTTCGCCTCGCGCTCCTTCCTGCATCGGCAGGTCAGGTCGATGACCGGCACCCTGGCCGAGGTGGGGATCGGGCGCTGGACGGCCCAGGACGTGAAGGCGGCCCTGGAGGCCCGGGACCGCCGGGCCTGCGGTCCTGTCGCGCCCGCGACGGGCCTCGTCCTGACAGGCGTCGCCTACGCCGAGGGCGGCGCTGCGAAGTAGCGGCGGATCAGGGTCTCGTAGACGGTCTGCAGTCGGCGGATCTCGTCCACCGGCGCCCGCTCGTCGACGGCGTGCATGGTGCGGCCCACCAGGCCCAGCTCCACCACCGGGCAGAGGGCGCGGATGAACCGGGCGTCAGAGGTGCCGCCAGTGGTCGAAAGGTCCGGCCTCTGTCCCGACACAGCCTCCACCGCGCCGGCCACCAGTTCGGTGAAGGGCCCCTGCTCGGTCAGGAAGGCCTCGCCGCTGATCGCCGGGGTCAGGGTGATCGTCCCGGGAAAGCCTTCGGCCGCGCGGTCGGCCTCGGCCTGGATCCAGGCGGCGAGGTCCACGCCCCTGTGGGCCGGGTTGAAGCGGATGTTGAGACGGGCCGTCGCCACCGCCGGGATGAGGTTGGTCGTGGGGTTGCCCACGTCAATGGTGGTGACCTCCAGGTTCGAGGGCTGGAAGTCCGCATAGCCCTCGTCCAGCACCCGGGCCTGCAGGGCCGCCAGCAGGCGGATCAGGACCGGCACGGGATTGGCCGCCCGGTGCGGATAGGCCACATGCCCCTGGATCCCCTCGACCCGGATCCCGACATTGATCGAGCCCCGGCGCCCGATCTTGACCATGTCGCCGAAGCTTTCGGCGCTGGTGGGCTCGCCGACGATGCAGTGGTCGATGACCTCGCCCTCGGTCCTCAGGGTCTCGACCACCCGCTTGGTGCCGTCGAGCGCTGCGCCCTCCTCGTCGCCGGTGATGAGGAAGGACAGGGAGCCCGTCACCGCCCCCTCGGCCAGGGTCGAAGCGGCGGCGGCGGCGAAGGCGGCGATGGCGCTCTTCATGTCCACCGCCCCCCGGCCGATGAGCACCCCGTCGACGATGTCGGCGGCGAAGGCCTCGCGGCTCCAGGCAGCGGCGTCGCCCACCGGCACCACGTCGGTATGGCCGGCGAAGCAGAGGTTGGGCCGGGCCGTCCCGATCCGGGCGTAGAGGTTCTCGATCTCGCCGAAGCGCATCCGCCGGCAGGAAAAGCCCAGGCCCGCCAGCACCTGCTCGACCACGTCCATGGCCCCGGCGTCGGCGGGGGTGACGGACGGCCGGCGGATCAGCTCGCGGGTCAGCTCGACGGCGT
This sequence comes from Phenylobacterium sp., assembly GCF_020402505.1. Lineage (GTDB taxonomy): Bacteria > Pseudomonadota > Alphaproteobacteria > Caulobacterales > Caulobacteraceae > Phenylobacterium. The sequence continues at coordinate 4,225 of NZ_JADBZL010000177.1, forward strand.
CGATCCCGGCCATGGGCCTAGTCCCTCAGGAGTTCGTTGATGGAGGTCTTGGCCCGGGTGCGGGCGTCCACCGTCTTCATGATCACTGCGCAGTAGGTGCCCGGCAGGCCCTCGTGCGGACTGGGGCGGCTCCCGGACATGACCACCGAATAGGGCGGCACCTCGCCGGTGAAGACCTCGCCGGTCCGGCGGTCGATGATCGGGGTGGTGGAGGTCAGGTAGACGCCCATGGACAGGACGCTGCCCTCGCGCACGATCACCCCCTCGGCCACCTCTGAACGGGCGCCGATGAAGCAGTTGTCCTCGATGATGGTTGGGTTGGCCTGCAGGGGCTCCAGGACCCCGCCGATGCCCGCGCCGCCGGACAGGTGCACATTCTTGCCGATCTGGGCGCAGGACCCGACCGTGGCCCAGGTGTCGACCATGGTCCCCTCGTCCACGAAGGCGCCGATGTTCACGAAGGAGGGCATCAGCACCACATTGCGGGCGATGAAGGCGCCCTTGCGCACCACGCAGCCGGGCACAGCGCGGAAGCCGGCGGCCTCGAACCGGGATTCGCTCCAGTCCTCGAACTTGGTGTCGACCTTGTCCCAGTAGGGTCCTGGCCCCGGAGCATGATGCATACGGTTCGGGTTCAGGCGGAAGGACAGGAGGATGGCCTGCTTGACCCACTGGTGGGTGGTCCAGACGCCGTCCTCGCCCCGCGTGGCGACGCGCAGGTCGCCGCTGTCGAGCTGGCGCAGGGTCTCGTCGACGGCGGTGCGCACCGGGCCGGTGGTGGCGGTCGAAACCTGGTCGCGCGCCTCCCAGGCGGCTTCGATCTCGGCGCGGAGGTCGGCGTAGGTCAGGCTCATCAGGCGGTCTCCCGGAGGCGGGCGTGATTGAGGAAGGGCGCGAGCTTGCCCGTCCGATGGTGGACGAAGGGCGCCTCGGAGGCCAGCGCCCGGGGGCCCACCAGGACGGTGGTCATGCCCAGGTCGTGGGCCGGCTTCAGGTTGCGCTCGGAGTCCTCGAAGAAGGCGGTGGCGGCGGGGTCCAGGCCGTGGCCCTCGATCATCCGCATGAAGCCCAGGGGGTCGGGCTTGGGCGCAAAGCCGAAGGAGTGGATGTGAAAGACCTGGTCGAAAAGGTGCGTCAGGCCCAGGTGGTTCAGCACCCGCTCGGCGTGGAGATCGTCGGCGTTGGTGAAGATCAGCCGGCGGCCGGGCAGGCGGGCCAGGGCGACCAGCAGCTCGGGATCATGCGCCAGGGCGTCCAGGCTGAGGTCGTGGAACAGGGCGTGGAAGTCCTGCGGGTCCACCCCGTGGTGACGCATGAGCCCGCCCAGGGTCAGGCCATGCTCGGCCAGATACTTCTTCTGCAGGGCGAAGGCGGCGTCCCGCTCCAGACCCGTCACCTTCATGACGAAGGCGGTCATGCGGCTCTCGACCTGGCGCATGAAGCCGGACTCCTCCGGGTAGAGGGTGTTGTCCAGGTCGAACAGCCAGGTGTCGATATGGCTGAGGTCCGGGCTCATCGGGTGATGAGGGTTCCCGACCCGTGCTCTGTGAACAGCTCGACCAGCATGGCGTGAGGTCGGCGGCCGTCCAGGATGACCACGGCCTCGACGCCCGCCTCGACGGCGGCGATGGCGGTCTCCAGCTTGGGGATCATGCCGCCCGAGGCCACGCCCGAGGCGATGGCCGCCCGGGCCTCGTCCACGGACATCTGCCGGATGAGCTCCCCGTCGGCGCCCAGAACGCCCGCCACGTCGGTCAGCAGCAGCATACGCTTGGCAGACAGCGCCCCGGCCAGGGCGCCGGCCACCGTGTCGGCGTTGATGTTGTAGGTCTGGCCGTCCTCGGCCACGCCTATGGGGGCGATGACCGGGATGTAGTCATGCTCGGCCGAGATCAGCCCCTGGATCAGCTGGGGATCGATCCGGGTCGGCTCGCCCACGAAGCCCAGGTCCACGACCTGCTCGATCTGGCTGTCCGGGTCCTTGCGGGTCCGGGTCGCCTTCTCGACGGTGATCAGCCGGGCGTCCTTGCCGGACAGGCCCACGCCGCGGACGTCGGCCTCGGCGCCGGCCAGGGTGATCCAGTTGGCGATTTCCTTGTTGATCGCGCCGGAGAGGACCATCTCGGCCACCTCCATGGTGGCCTGGTCGGTGACCCGCAGGCCGTCGACGAAGGTCGATTTCACGCCCGCCTTGTCCAGCATGCGCGAAATCTGCGGCCCCCCGCCGTGCACCACCACCGGGTGCAGGCCGAGGAGCTTCAGCAGAACGGAATCCGCGGCGAACAGGCGCGCAGTCTCTTCCTGGCCCATGGCGTGGCCGCCGTACTTGATGACCACGGTCTCACGGTCGTACTGCTGAATGAAGGGCAGGGCCTCGGCCAGGGTGCGGGCGGTCGCCCAGCCCTGCGCCTCGTCGCCTTCGCGGGTCGCTGACGTATCGCTCAAGTCCCGGACCTCCTGCACGCGTCGGGGGTCCGATACCGGACCCGGGCCCCTCTGTCACCCGCCGGGCGCCCTGCAGGCGCGGACCATGCTAGACGGGACCACCAGACCCTTGCCGGAGTTGCCCATGCGCCCGATCGCCGCCCTCGCCGCCGCCAGCCTTCTCCTCGCGGCCCCCGCCGCCGGCGCCGGGACGGTCGCCGTCACCGCCGACCGGATGATAGACGTGGCCACGGGCGCCCGGATCGACCAGCCGCAGGTGATCATCACGGACGGCCGCATCGCGTCGGTGGGCCGTCGGGGCGACGCCCTTCCCGCCGGGGCCTCGAGCCTCGACCTGCCGGGCGTGACCCTCGTGCCGGGCTGATCGACATGCACGTGCACATCACCTCCTCCCCCCTCTACGGCGGCTACAACAGCCTGCTGTTCACGGACTCCTTCTGGACGGCCATCGGCGTCGCCCATGCGAAATCCACCCTGGAGGCGGGTTTCACCACCATCCGGAATGTCGGCTCGGAGGGGTATGGCGACGTGGGCCTCAAGCAGGCCATCGAGGAAGGCTTCGTCCCCGGCCCGCGCATCGTGCCGGCGGCCTACGCCATCGGCGCCACGGGGGGGCACTGCGACTCCACCTTCTTCCCGCCGTCCATGAACGAGCAGAGCCCGGCCGTCATCGACAGCCCGGACGAGGCCCGGCGCATGGTCCGCAAGATGCGCAAGTACGGCGCCGAGGTGATCAAGATCTGCGCCACGGGCGGAGTCTTCTCCCGGGGGTCCTCCCCCGGCGCCCAGCAGATGACCCTGGCCGAGATGCAGGCCGTGGTGGAGGAGGCTCACGCCGCTGGCATGAAGGTGGCCGCCCACGCCCATGGCGCCTCGGGCATCCGCCAGGCCCTCGAGGCCGGGGTCGATACCATCGAGCACGTCAGCCTGGTGGACGACGAGGGCATCCGCCTGGCCGTACGGAAAGGCGCTTGGTTCTCGATGGACATCTACAACACCGATTACACCCAGGCCGAGGGCGCGAAGAACGGCGTGCTGGAGGAGAACCTTCAGAAGGACCGGGACATCGGCCTGATCCAGAGGCAGAACTTCCAGAAGGCCCTGAAGGCCGGGGTCCGGATGGTCTACGGCACGGACGCCGGGGTCTTTCCGCACGGCGACAACGCCAGGCAGTTCGCGGTCATGGTGCAGTGGGGGGCCACGCCCCTCCAGGCCCTGCAGTCCGCCACGATCAACGCCGCCGAAGCCCTGGGTCAGGCCGGCCAGGTCGGCCAGATCAAGCCGGGCGCCTGGGGCGACCTGGTGGGCGTCAAGGGCGATCCCCTGACCGACATCAAGGTCCTGGAAAGGCCCGTCTTCGTCATGAAGGGCGGGGAGACGGTCCGCCGCCCTTAGGTCCCGGCGCCCCCTCAGTCGGCTTCGCCGACAGCTCCCCCGCAGGGGAGCAGTTAAGTCACTGTAATTCCTCCACCTCTTGAGGGGGAGGTGGCGCGCGCAGCGCGACGGAGGGGGCCTGCCGAGGCGCCGTCGCCGGCCCTGCAGCCAGGTCAGAGCGACCGGGCCACGACCTCCTTCATGATCTCCGACGTACCGCCGTAGATGCGCTGCACCCGGGCGTCGCGCCACAGGCGGGCGATGGGGTACTCGTTCATGTAGCCGGCGCCGCCGTGCAGCTGCAGGGCCGCGTCGCAGACCTCCCACTGCAGCTCGGTGTGGAAGAGCTTGGCCGCCGAGGCCTCCGCCGCCGTCAGCTCGCCCTGCAGGTGCCGGGCCGTGCACCAGTCCAGGTGCGCCCATCCCGCCTGCAGCTTGGCCTTCAGGTTGGCCAGGGTGAAGCGAGTGTTCTGGAAGTCGAAGACGGTCTGGCGGAAGGCCTTGCGGTCCTTGGTGAACTTCACGGCCTCGTCGAAGGCGCGCTGGGCGCCGGCCTGGCCGGAGATGGCGATCTGCAGCCGCTCCTGCGGCA
>NZ_JADBZL010000178.1:0-2701 GCF_020402505.1 Phenylobacterium sp.
CAGGGCCGGACGGCCTTCCGGCAGTCCCTCGAAGCCAGGGTGCGCGAGGCGGGACTGGAGGGACGGGTCGCGCTGGTCGGGCACTGCGACGACATGCCGGCGGCCTTCCTGGCGGCGGACGTCGCCCTCCTGCCCACCCTTGTGCCGGAGTCCTTCGGCCGGGCGGCGGTGGAGCCCCAGGTCATGGGGCGGCCGGTGATCGCCTCGGACCACGGGGGGACGACCGAGACGGTCCTGCCCGGCCAGACGGGATGGCTGGCGCCGCCCGGCGAGGCTCAGGCCTGGGCCCGCGCCATGGCCGAGGCGCAGGACCTCGGGGGCGAGGGGCTTCGCCGGCTCGGACAGGCCGCCCGAGACCGCGCCGTGAAGCTGTACTCCAACGACGCCATGTGCGCCGCGACCCTGTCGGTGTATGAGCAGGTCCTGGACGCGCGGAAGGGCGGGACATGAGCCACGAGATCCGCAGGGTTCTGGTGATCAAGCTGTCGGCCCTCGGCGACTTCGTGCTGGCCCTGGCGGCGATGAAGCGCATCCGGGAAGCCCATCCGAAGGCGCAAATCACCCTGCTGACCACCCCGCCCTTCGAGGCCCTCGCCCGGGCCTGCCCCTATTTCGACGAGGTGGATGCGGGCGGCAAGCCGGAGGGCGCCGGCGAGTGGATGGCCCTCCGCCGGCGGTTGAAGGCGGGGCGCTTTGACCGGGTCTATGATCTGCAGACCTCCGCCGCCTCCGCCCGCCTCTTTCTCCTGCTCTGGCCCTTCCCCCCGGCGTGGTCGGGGGTGGCCTTCGGCTGCGCCCTGCCGCACCGAACGCCCGGCAAGGACCTGATGCACACCCTGGAGCGCCAGGCCGACCAGCTGAAATCGGCGGGGATCTGGCCGGACGCCCCGACCACGCCCTTTTCTGCGCCGCCGCCCGACCTGTCCTGGATCGGCGACGCCGGGCGGGACCGGAGGCGGCGCGCCGATCGGCCGTTCATCATGCTGATTCCGGGCGGCTCGGCCCACCGGCTGGACAAGAGATGGCCGGCCGAGGGCTATGGCCGGCTCGCCCGGCGGCTTCACGCCCGGGGGTACGACATCGTCGTGATCGGCGGCCCCCAGGAAAGCGCCCTGGCGCGGGAGATCCAGAGGAGCCTTCCCCAGGCGAGAGACCTGACCGGCAGGACCGACTTTGCGACCGTCGCCCTGCTGGGGGCCGAGACCGCCCTGGTGGTGGGCAACGACACCGGACCGCTCCATCTGGCCTCGGCCGCGGGGGCGCCGACCGTGGCCCTCTTCTCCCGCGCATCGGACCCGGGCCTGTCGGCGCCCAGGGGACATGTGATCGTCATCCAGACCGACGACCTGGCGGGGCTGGACCCGATGACGGTCGAGCGCGCGGCGAACAGCCTGCTGCCCCTGGAAGGCAGCGCTTGATCGCAGGGGCCCAGGGGGTCATATATCGATATGCGCCGGGCTTCGTCCCGCGCGTCCCGCCGAAACAGACTGAGGAGCAAAAGCCTATTCGCCGGCCCATGCAGGCGCCGCCCGTCAAAGACGGTCCGCGCATCAACGAAGACATCCGAGTCCCCCGGGTCCTGCTGATCGATCAGCATGGCGAGAAGCAAGGGGTGATGCCCACCTCTTCCGCACTGGAGGCCGCCGAGGAAGCCGGGCTCGACCTGGTCGAGATCGTTCCCAACGCCGACCCGCCCGTCTGCAAGATTCTGGACTACGGCAAGTTCAAGTTCCAGGAACAGAAAAAGAAGAACGAGGCCCGAAAGCGCCAGAAGGTCGTCGAGATCAAGGAGATCAAGCTGCGGCCGAACATCGACACCCATGACTATGAGGTGAAGGCGCGGTCCATGCACCGGTTCTTCGGCGAAGGCGACAAGGTGAAGGTCACCCTCCGGTTCCGCGGACGCGAGCTCGCCCATCCGGAGCTGGGCATGAAGCTGCTGCAGCAGGTGAAGGCCGACTTCGAGCCGGTGGCCAAGGTCGAATACGAGCCCCGCATGGAGGGCCGCCAGATGATCATGATCCTGGCGCCCAAGTAGGATTTTCGACCGGGCGGCGCCGGAATTCGTCGCCGCCCGCCCTTGCCCCTCTCGCGCCGCGGCCCTAACAGACGCCGCATGTCGGAGGCCGCCCGCCAGACCAAGCCTGCGTCGCCCTATGCGGCGATCGCCCTGACGGCGGTGATCTTCATCAACCTCCTGGGCTTCGGAATCATCATTCCGCTACTGCCCTTCTACGCCAAGTCCTTCGACGCGCCCGCCTGGCAGATCGCCCTGATCTTCTCGGCCTACTCGATCGGCGCCTTCTTCGGCGAGCCGCTCTGGGGCCGGCTGTCCGACCGCTTCGGGCGCAAGCCGATCCTGATCCTGACCATCACGGGCAACTGCCTGTGCTATCTCGCCCTGGCCTTTGCGCCCAATATCGTGGCCGCCTTCCTGATCCGCCTGGTTGGCGGCCTGGCCTCGGGAAACGGGGCCGTGATCCAGGGCTATCTGGCCGATGTCACCCCGCCCGAACAACTGACCCGGCAGATGTCCTACCAGGGCGCGGCCTGGAATGTGGGCATGATCGTCGGCCCTTCCCTCGGCGGGCTTCTGGCCAATCCGGACGCCGGTCCGGAGGGCTTCCGCCTGCCCCTCTTCGTCGCCTCGGCCCTGGCGGGCGCCTGCGTGCTGGCGATCCTGATCGTCATCCGGGAGAGC
>NZ_JADBZL010000179.1:0-7228 GCF_020402505.1 Phenylobacterium sp.
GCCGGACTGGGCGAGGAGCTGGTCGACCAGGGTGGTCTTGCCGTGGTCGACGTGGGCGATGATGGCGATGTTGCGAAGCTGCATGACGTTCTTATCTGTGGGAGCGCGCGCTTGTAGGGGGTTCCGCGCCCCAGCGCCAGACGCCCCGGACAGTTCCGTCTGCGGAAGGCGTTTATTGTGCGATGCAACATAGCATGGGCGCGCATTTGTTTCAAATCCGCGAAGGAAGTGAGGATCATTTCCTTTTTTTCATGAAAACAGGGTGGAAAATGCGATTGTATGCCCTTGAACTTTGGTGCGCTGCAATCTAACTTGTCCCTCGTGAGGCGTCGCTGACGCTTCTGCCCTTCCTGGGCGTTTCCTCCCTAATGAACTGCCGCGCCCTCACCGGCGCGGCTTTTTTTTGTGCGTCCGTCCGGGCGTCAGGCGTCGAGCAGGCTGCGCCAGTCGGCGGCGGCCAGCCGGGCGATGATCCCGCCCAGGGCCCGACGCAGTCGCTCAAAATCCGCCGTGGTCTCAAGCCGAGACTCGTCAAGGTAAAGCCCCCGGTTGATCTCGACCTGCAGAGCGTGGGTCCGCCTTTCGGGGCGGCCATAGTGCTCGGTGGTGTACCCACCGGCGAAGGGGAAGTTGCGGGCCGTCCGGTAGCCCGCGTCGGTCAGCATCGTCTCGACGGCGTCGGTCAGGGCCGGGCGGCAGGATGCGCCGAAGCGGTCCCCAAGAACGAAGTCTATCCCCGGCGCTGCCGTCGCGGGCATGGAGTGCCAGTCGATCAGAACTGCAAAGCCATGCGCGGTCCGGGCTCTCGACAGCAGGCGGGAAAGGGCGTCGTGATACGGTGCATGCACCCGGGCGATCCGCGAAAGGCCTTCCGCCAGACTCAGACGCCGATCGTAGATCTCCGCGCCGCCCGAAGCGACCCGGGCGACAACGCCAAGTCCGGCGGCCACCCGGGGTGACAGGGTGCGGGCCTGGGCGGGCAGAGTTTCTCCGAACAGGCGCGGGTCCAGCTCGGTGGGATCGCGGTTCACGTCGAGGTAGGTTCGGGCGGTCAGGGCCCGGATCAACGGCGCACCTCGGATCGGCCCCTCGGCGACAAGATCGTCCACCCAGGCGTCCTCGCTGCGCCGGATTAGGAGGGGATCCAGGGCCGGGTTCATGTCGTCCGGATAAAGCCGGCCTGAATGAGGCGAGGCGAACACCAGGGGCGTCGCCGGTTGCGCTTCAACCCCGTTGGGCCAGCAGATGTCGAAGGCTGTGGACATTTGCGGGTTGGCGGCGGACAGGCTCATGTCGCTATATGACCCCCACTTGCATCCTCGGGTCAAACCGGCTTGAGGTAAGGCCAAATCGAGGCCGCTCAAGACTCCTCCATGCCCCGCATCCTCTTCGCCGAAGACGACGACTCCCTTCGCGGGTTCCTGGCCCGCGCCCTGGAGCGCGCCGGTCATGAGGTCGAAGCCTTCGCCAACGGCGAGGCTGCGGCTGAGCATATCGACCGGGACTGGGACCTCCTGCTGACGGATATCGTCATGCCCGGCATGGACGGGATCGAGCTTGCGCGTCTGGCCTCGGAGCGTCATCCGGGCCTGCGCATCATGTTCATCACCGGCTTCGCCGCCGTAGCCCTCAAGGCCGAAGAGACGGCTCCGGAGGGGGCTCGCGTCCTTGCCAAGCCGGTCCACCTTCGCGACCTGGTGGGGGAGGTCGAGCGGATGCTGGCGGCTTAAGGCGCCGCCCGCCAGGCCTTTGGCCGCTTGCGCAGGACCCGCCCCGCCGGTATATCCCCGCCTCCGCTTCCCGACCGGGAAGCCGACCCCGGACGTGTAGCTCAGCGGTAGAGCACCTCGTTGACATCGAGGGGGTCACAGGTTCGATCCCTGTCACGTCCACCATTTATTCCATAAATATCAGTGTCTTAGGTTTCGGGGCGCTGGTGGGTCGAGCGGGGTTCGTAAGCCCGATACCAAATCGATACCAGCAGGTGGAATTTCAGCCTCGTTCGCGAGACCTAAGATCGGCCAAGCCAGATCGAGTGATAAAGGCTGTGCGGACTAGAACCCGTCGAGCGGGCTTCAATACCCCCCCCTGGGGTCGAACCCGGTTGGGGGGGTGGCTGTAGCTATCCAAACCGCCACAAGAATTTTTTCCCGTTTTCGATTTGGGCAGGTTCCCACCTATGGGACCTTGCAACGTCCAGCCCTAGCCTGGACAACATGGAATAGGGACTGTTTGAGGAAGAACTCGCGTTCTCCCGATCTTGAGACTGCCAACCCGCAGGCCCCGTCAACGACCGCCCTGGAAACTACCTCAGCTGGCTCCTTCGACTGTGAATCGGCGTGGAAAATTGCCCCCATCTCGGGGAGATCGGCGTCGAAAAATGACCCCCTATCCCTGAGGCTTTGATGGCCAGATCGGCGGCTTGTTCAGCTGCGGATCGGATATTTGACCGCGCTGCGGCACCACATGTTGCCCAGCTGTAGGGCGCCTTGCTTCTCAAACTGGGCCAAGGCGAGAGGCTTGTCGCCCGGTTCGATATGCAGGGAAAATAGTCGCCGACATTCAGGGTCGGTCTCGATCATCTCCTGGATCACCTTGATGAAGGCTTCGTCTTCGGGGAAATCCATGCCCGTGCCGGCGAACAAGAGCTGGGCGCGGATACCCATTTTCCGGAACAGATCAAAGACGACCATGCTTTCTTTGCCGCCGCTGAAATAGATCAGCGGCAGCTCACCGGGCGATTGCGAAACAATCTCGCGGATGAAGGCTTGGGTTTCCTCGACCAAGGCGTCGAGGTTCGCGGTGTTGGCGTGGATGTGGCGATCGCGTTCCGCCTCCCAGCTCGCCGCCACACCGGCGGTCCAGTCGACCGTGTGCAGGTCCTGCGCGAAGGTGAGTTTCCAATCCGCCTGTTTAGGACCATTGAAATCGACACGCAGCACAAAGCGGCCTTGGGCGATCACCTCCCAGAAGAACAGGCCGTCCTTCAGCCCGTTGTTGGCCAGCAAGAGGGTAGCGTCCGGCAATTTGATCTTCAGGCGGGCCTCAAGCACCCCCTTCAGCCAGGCGCGTTCCTCACCGACGCAGAACCAGGGATCACATGGTGGCGACAGCGGGATCAGTTCCCCGGCCGGTTCCCGGATCCCTCCCGATTTCGCGTTAATATAGATGCCTCGCTCGGCGTCCCAACGCAGCTTGTTCCAATGTTCGATCGGCACGACATACTGATCGCCCGCATAGCGCCCGTAGACCTCTTCAACCTCCGCAGCAGGACGTTTCAGGAGCTCACCGATCTCCGCCAGGCTGTGAAATCCCGTCATCTGCTTCAGGACGGGGAGATCCCCGGGCCGGATGCTTCTGAGATTGCCCTCGCCCGCCACCATCGCGTGGCGACCGTCCGGGTATTCCTTGATCTTACCAAGAACAATCGGGATCATGCTCGTGCCTCCGGATCAGGTTTGTAGGAGTTGATGTAGAATAGCTTTCTCGCCGTGGTATCTATTTTCAGCCTGCTGCAGAACTATAGAGTTGTCGTGGTACAGTATGGGCTTAGTGATTTCGTATCCAAGGTGCACCGGCATGCAATGCATGATCAAGGCGCGACTTTTCCCATAAGACTCGGCATTCAATTGAAGATGTGACATCTCTGCGACCCGCGCCGATTTCTCGGCTGCGCGCCCGGGGTCATTGATGATTTCCATGTCGATCCAGGTGTCGAGATAGACCGCTGACGCGTCTGCGAGCTCCGCCCGCAAAACCTCGGTCGTGACCTCGGAGATATGTTTGAACCGTCCCGTCGCGGCCGCCTTCGCCAGAACCCGATCGTCTCGGCTAGCCGGATTGATGATGGGCGCGAGGGCGACGAGGTTCGCGCCCAGTTGCGGAAGGGCGAGGGCGAGAGAGTTCAGAACATTGTTGAAGACGCCCACATAGACGATCTTGCGACCACTCAAATTCCCCAGCGCTTCCACCAGGGTCAGGCAGTCGGCGACCGCCTGGGTCGGGTGAAACCGGTCGCAGCAACCGTTGATGAAGGGGACGTCGGCCGCGGCCCTGAATTCCTGGACCGTCGCATAGGACAAGAGCCGAGCGACAATCACATCCGCTGTTGTGGAGACATATTTCGTCTCGCTCTCTACGTCCGAGATCGCGAAATTGGAATCGTTCCAGTTTTGCCAAACATAGGTCCCGCCCAGGGTCGCCATCGCCTTTCCGAAGGACAGATGAGTGCGGGTCGAGGTCTTCTGATAGAGGCCGTAAAGCACCTTCCCGGCAAGCGCGCCCGAGTAGGCGCCGGGGTCGCGCTTGATCCTCAGCGCGAGCTGAATCAACGCATCGAGGAAGTCGCCGTCTTCCTCCAATAGGTCCGCAAAAGGTTGCGCGATCAAATGATAGCTCCTCGATCCACTGGTCCGACCAAACGCCGGTAGCGAGCGAGATAAGGGAAATCGGGAAGCGCATCCACGACTGGAGGACGAAAACGTGCGGCGCGCTCGGCGAGGATGTCGGCGGGAACATTGAGGTCCAGCCTGTTTTGGCTGACATGAACGATGATCTCGTCGCCATTCTCGATGAGAGCCAGGGGGGCTCCCGGCTCTGCGGCCTCAGGCGCGAGATAGCCAATGATAAAGCCGTTGGAAGCGCCGGAATAACGGCCGTCGGTGATCAGGATGAAGTCTGATCCCAAGGCGTTCATGTGGGCGACGACTTCGGAAATCCGGTGGGTCTCGCGCATGCCTGGGCCCCCCCTGGGACCCTCGTAGCGAATGACCACAGCAGCGTCGGGATAGGGCAGGCCGAGGGAGGAGATGGTCTCGACCTGGGCGAGGGCGGAGTCCGGGCCGTCGGCCAGGCGGAGATAGCCCACCCCGCCCATGCGGCGGTCCTCGGCGCAGAAGTCGGCGAGGCCCCGGTTCAGGGCCCGGATCCCGCCGGCCAGGACCTCGGGATCGCTGGCGGCGATCACCTGGTTGAAGGCCTCCGTCGGGAAGACGAGGTAGGCGCCGAAGCCCATCAGGTCGTTGGCCCGGCGGCGCTCGGCGGCGTCGAAGGCGCCCAGGCCATGCCAGCCCTTGAACTTCATGGACATGAATTCGGCCTCGGCCTCGGCCCTCAGGGTCGCATCGCCGCGGCGCGCCTCGGCGCGGGCGACCGCATCGGCGGCGAGGGCCCGGACCCGGGCGTCCTTGCCTGCGAAGGGGACGAGGCGCGGACGAATGTCGGGGTCGGCGAAGGCCGGGAGCCAGTCCGCGTGCTCCATCATGTGGGTGTCGGCGTCGAGAATGAGCGGCCGATGGGCGTAGGGCATGGGGTTTCCTCCGGCCCGGCCGCCTTCGACGGCGCCTGGGCGGCGACAGTGTTCCCCGAAATCCGGCGGCTTGGAAAGCCCGCGCTCAGGACGCCCTGACGAGGGCCGCCACCGCCTCGGCCGCCCGGTCGAGTTCCGGGCCGGTGACGGCGGCGAGGTCAATGCGGCCGAGCTCCGGCCGTTCGTGCTGGCGCGAGGACCGCCGGTAGGCGGGGTCGTAGTGGGTCTCGACGAGGCCGAGGGCCACGGGCTCCAGGTCGCCGGCCTCCAGCAGGGCGCGCCATTCGGACAGGCGTCGGGCGCCCGGCTTGCTGGGCAGGCGGGAGAGCAGGGCCATCAGGGCCTCCACGTCCCCGGCGGTCTCCGCATAGACCCCGGCGAGGTTGGCGGCGCGGGCCTCGGGCGGGGCTTCCAGCCGGATCGAGGGGGCCTCGGCCATGGCGGTCCAGACGGCGGGGGGGACCATGCGCTCTCCCACCTTGCTGGACTCCGCCTCGATCACCACGGGCCGGGCGGGATCGAGGGCCTCCAGGGCGCCCAGGAGCCGGCTCTCGAACATCTTCTGCGCCGGCTGGGGCCGGCCCGGCAGGGCGCCGAGCAGGGAGCCCCGGTGCTCGGCCAGGCCTTCCAGGTCGAGAACCTGAACGCCCAGGGCCGGCAGGCGCCTCAGCACCTCGGTCTTGCCCGCGCCCGTCGGGCCGTCGAGCACAATGGCGCGGAAGCTGGGCGGGGAGTCGTAGAGCCGGGCCGTCACCTCCCGGCGATAGGTGCGGTAGCCCCCCGCCAGCACCCCCACGCGCCAGCCGACCTGGGACAGGATGTGGGCCATGGCGCCCGAACGCATGCCGCCCCGCCAGCAGTAGACGAGGGGCCGGAAGCCTCCCGGCTGGTCGGCCAGGGCGCCGAGAAGGTGGGCGGAGATGTTGCGGGCGACGTAGGCGCCGCCGATCTTGCGCGCCAGGAAGCGTGACTTCTGGACATACAGCGTCCCGACCTCGGCGCGCTCGGCGTTGTCGAGGACTGGCAGGTTCACCGCGCCCGGCACGTGGTCCTCGGCGAACTCGCCGGGGCTGCGCACGTCGATCACCATGTCGAAGCCCGCCCGGGTGGCGGCGTCGGCGGAGGCGATGGTCTCCGGGCCGCTCAACGCGCAGGCTCCTGGCCGAGGTGGAAAACGGGGGCGCGGGTCATGGCCCGTTGGTATACACCCGGCCCGGGTCAGTCTGAACAGGAGGGGCGAGACATGGCGGAGTCCGGGGGAGCGGCGGAGGGTCCGGTGCGACTGACCAGCCTGGCCCATGGCGGCGGCTGCGGGTGCAAGATCGCGCCCGGCGTCCTGCAACAGATCCTGGCCGGGGCCCCGGCCTCGGCGCCCTTCGCCAGCCTGATGGTAGGGACCGAGACCTCGGATGACGCCGCCGTCTGGCGGCTGAACGACGAACAGGCCCTGGTCGCCACCACCGACTTCTTCATGCCCATGGTCGACGACCCCCGGGACTTCGGCCGGATCGCCGCCGCCAACGCCCTGTCCGACGTCTACGCCATGGGCGGCCGGCCGATCCTGGCCCTCGCCGTCGTCGGCATGCCGATCAATGTCTTGCCGGTGGAGACCATCCGCAGGATCTTGGCCGGCGGGTCCGAAATCTGCGCCGAGGCGGGGATTCCCATCGCCGGCGGCCACTCCATCGACAGCCCCGAGCCCATCTACGGATTGGTGGCCCTGGGCCTCGTTCACCCTGACCGCGTCATGACCAACCGCGCCGCCCGGGCGGGAGACCAGCTGATCCTCGGCAAGGCCCTGGGGGTGGGCGTGCTTTCCGCCGCCTTCAAGCAGGGGCGGTTGGACTCGGCGGGCTATGCCGCCCTGGTCGGTTCGGCCACCCGGCTCAATACGCCGGGACCGGACCTGGCGGCCCTTAA
>NZ_JADBZL010000018.1:0-6971 GCF_020402505.1 Phenylobacterium sp.
CGCCTGGAGACCTGAGCGCCCGCCGTCCGCCGGGTTCAGCCCATCTTGTAGACGCAGATCTTGTTGCCTTCGGTGTCCCGGAAATAGGCGCCGTAGAAGGTGGGCATGCGCTCACCGGGAGGACCCTCGCAGGTCCCGCCATTGGCGAGGGCGGCGGCATGCACCTGGTCCACCACCTCGCGGCTGGGGGCGGAAATGGCGGGCATGACGCCGTTGCCTGCGGTCGCCTCGCCCTTGTCGTAGGGGATGCAGACGCCAAGCATGGCGCCTGTGCCGTTGGTGTAGAGCTCCATCCGGTCCCCGGACATGGCGGGCCTGGCGCCCAGGGGCGCCAGGGCGGCGCGGTAGAAGGCCTTGGCGCGTTCGAAGTCGTTGGCGCCGAGGGTGACGTAGCCGAGCATGGGGAATCCTCCGTTGTCTGCAGGTTCAGTCTAGCGGCCCTTCACGACCGCGTAAGCCTCGAGGGCCCGCGCCCGGGCGAAGTCGTGGTCGACGACGGGCGCGGGGTAGGTCTCGCCCAGGCGGACGCCCGCAGCGTCGAGGACCAGGGGCGGCGCCGTCCAGGGGGCGTGCAGCCACCGGTCGGGCAGGCGGGCGACCTCGGGGACCCACTTGCGGACATACCGCCCGTCCGGGTCGAATTTCGCCCCCTGGGCCATCGGACTGAAGATCCGGAAATAGGGCGCTGCGTCGGCGCCGCTGCCGGCCACCCACTGCCAGTTGCCAGCGTTGGAGGCGTGGTCGGCGTCCACCAGGGTGTCCCAGAACCAGGACTCGCCTTCCCGCCAGTCGAGGAGCAGGTGTTTGGCCAGGAAGGAGGCGCAGATCATCCGGACGCGGTTGTGCATCCACCCCGTCGTCCAGAGCTCGCGCATGCCCGCGTCGACGATGGGGTAGCCGGTTCGCCCGCGGCGCCAGGCGGCGAGATCGCGGGGGCACTTGCGCCAGGCCACGGCCTCGAATCGGGAATCGAAGCTGGTGAGCGCCAGGTCCCGTCCGCGGCCGCTGATCGCCGCGTTGAACTCGCGCCACCCCAGTTCAGCGAGGAACTTCTCCGCGTCGGTCTCGGGGGCGGCGCCCCTCTCAACGGCGTTCAGCGCGCCCCGCCAGAGAGCGAAGGGGCTGATCTCGCCGAAGTGCAGATGGGCGGACAGGCGCGAGACGCCCGGCTCGGCGGGGAAGTCCCGGGCCCGGCCGTAGCCCGCCAGCCCGCGGGCGAGGAATCGGCCGAGGCGTTCGCGGGCGCCGGCTTCCCCCGGGGTCCAGTCGGCGAACCCCGCAGACCAGTCCGGCGAGACCGGGTGCAGGCCCCAGGAGTCCAGCGCCTCCGATGCAGGCCAGGCGTCGGGGGCGGGCAGGCGCGCCGGCGGTTCGATCCTGCCGGGATCGGAGATGAGCGGGCGGGCGGCGCGCCAGAAGGGGGTGAAGACGCTGAAGGCGCCGCCCGTGCGCGTGGTGACTTCGTCCGGCCGCAGGAGGTAGGCGCCGTTCCAGCGGCCGACAGAGAGGCCGGTAGCGGCGAGCCGGGCCTCCAGCCGGTCATCCCGTTCCTTCAGCCCGGGGTCGAAGAGGTCATTCCAGTGGACCGAGGTCGCGCCGGTCTCCGCAGCCAGTTCGGGGATCAGGCGCGCCGGGTCGCCGCGTCGCAGGATGAGCCGGGACCCGCGGTCCTGAAGGTCTGCAGCCAGGGCGGAAAGAGACCGGTTCAGCCACCAAAGCGAAGCCGCGCCCTGTGGCCGGACATCCGGCCCCTCGTCGAGGATGTAGACGGGCGTGACGGCGCCGACGGCGAGGGCGGCGCGAAGGGCCGGGTTGTCGACCAGGCGAAGGTCGCGGCGGAACCAGAGCAGGGCGGTGCGCATGATCCCTTCCTGCGCCCAAGTCGGGTCCGCAGGCAACCGCCGGGTGGTCAGATCCAGATTTCCCGGGCGCCGACACGGCCTCGGGCTGGTTTCGGCGTCGACTGGGGGCTCCACTTCGGGGTGTCGAGGGGCTTGGAGAAGATCCATCCCTGACCCAGTTCGACGCCCAGCTCCTGCGCCAGGCGGGCTACGCTGGCGGTCTCGACCATCTCGGCGATTGTCGCCACGCCGAGTTCCTTGCAAAGCGCGACGAGATGTTTGACCACAAGGGCGTCTCGCGACCCTTCGGTCATGGACTGGATGTAGCGCCCATCGATCTTGATGAAGTCGACCTCCAGCCGGCGCAGATAGTCAAGGGAGGCCGCCCCGGCCCCGAAATCGTCGAGGCAGACGATGTGCCCGGCCTTCCGCAGGAGGGCGATCAGCGAGTTGGCGCGGTCGAGGTCCTGGATCTTCCGGGTCTCGGTGATCTCAAGGATCAGCCGTCGGCGCAGGTCCCGGGAGTCGCTCACCAGACCGAGTATCTCTTCCAGAAATCCGTCGATCATCAGGGAGTGGGCGCTGAGATTGGCGGCGATCCGCGTGCTTCGGGGCTGGGCCTCAAGCTCCCGGACAATGCTGCGGACCACTGAAAGATCGAAGGCCTGGATCATGTCCAGGTCCTCGGCCAGCTGGATTGTCTCCGCGGGGCTGGTGTCTGGCGAGAAGCGGGCCAGGGCCTCGAAGTGGTGCAGCCTGCCCGTCTCAAGGGAAACCACGGGCTGGTAGGCCAGTTGGAAACCGCTCTGCTCGACAATGTCGCGGAACCGGGAGGAGTCGCGCAGTGTCCGGGCCACAGTGTCGCTGAAACCCGCGGCGGCGGCGTCGCCTCCGGCCTCGATGAACCGGTCCAGGGCCAGGCGCATGGTCCGCATGTTGCGGGACGTCGCGGCGCAGTCGAGGGGCATACGGGACAGCTCCGGGATCGCCCCGCCGGTCGCCGCCCCGACGCTCTGAAGCAGGCGTTCAGGCGGCGCCTCGGATGACCGCATGATGGCGAACCTGTCCACGCCCACCTCGGCGCCGCCGAGACCGCCATAGGAATCCGCCCGCAGGACGGCCTGCAGGGACTGCCGGGCCTCCTCAGCGTCTTCCGGGGGCAGCTGGGCGAGACGATCCCTGAGTCCCCGCACCTCCACAAGGTCGAGGCTCAGGACAAGACCCGCCTGGCGGGCTTCCTCGAGAAGATACTCGGTCGAACGGGCGAAGGAGTCCACGGAGGTGAAGCCGCTGGCGTCCCGGGCGAAGGGATATCCGCCGGTGGGTGAGCTCAGGCTGAGGGCGCAGGAGAGCTTTGATCCCAGCTGGGGCAGGCGGAAGACCGAGAGGCTGGCGCCGGTCGGAGCGTTCGACGCCATCCGAGGGGCGAGGTCCACCCGCATGGGCCCGCGCCGCTCTCCGGTGGCCAGGTCCCTGCGCAGGCGGGTCAGCAGGGCGCTCTCGGACGGGTTGAAGAGGCTGGCCCAGTCCTTTCCGACCAGGGCCTTGTCGGGGCGCCCGGTCAGGCGTTCCGCTGCACCCAGGGCGAAGACGATCACCCCGTCGTTATCGATCTCGAAGACCAGGTCGGCGCCGGCGAAGGCCAGCCCGAGGAGCCGGACCAGGCTGGCGTCCTCCGTCGGGGCTGATTCCTCGGTCATCCCCGCTCGCCCTGTCGACGCTGTCCGCGGTCCCATGTGATGCCCAACCCCCTGTCGCCTCGCCCCCAAGCCTGCCCCCTTCCGGCCTCGGCGTGATCTGAGAAAACCCTGTTGTGCGCCTGCAAGGTTAAGGGCTCGCCACCATACAGGTGGGAACCTGGGACAAAATGTCGCACTCTGGTCTGGTGCCCGCTGCCGGACTCGAACCGGCACGCCGATGGCGACGGATTTTAAGTCCGTTGCGTCTACCGATTCCGCCAAGCGGGCCCGGCGCACAGTCTAGCGCGCGCGCCCCGGCGGGACCACCCGGCCTCAGATCAGCCCCTGAGCGCGGAAGCTGGTCAGGCCGTCGCGGCCGACGATGACGTGGTCGTGGACCGACAGGCGCAGGACCTTGGCCGCCTCGATCACCTCGCGGGTCATGTCGATGTCTGCGCGGGAGGGGGTGGGATCGCCGGAGGGATGATTGTGAGCCAGGATCAGGGCGCTGGCCGAGAGCTCAAGCGCCCGGCGGACAACCTCACGCGGATAGACGGGGGCGTGGTCCACAGTGCCCTCGTTCATGGCCTCGTCGGCGATCAGCTGGTTCTTGCGATCCAGGAAGAGGACGCGGAACTGTTCGCGCGGTTCATGGGCCATGGCGGTGCGCAGATAGGCGGACAGCTGGGTCCAGGAGGTGATCACGGTGCGGCGGGCGACGGGCTCGCGACTGATGCGCACGGCGGCCTCGTGGGCGAGCTTGAGGTCCAGCGCCGCCTGCTCGCCCAGGCCGCGTACCCGGACCAGGTCCTCGAGCGGGGCGCCGAAGACGCCGGCGAGGGAGCCGAAGCGGGCCAGCAGGGCCTTGGCCAGGGGCTTGACGTCGCCCCGCGGCAGGGACCGGAAGAGGAGCAGCTCGAGAAGTTCATAGTCCGGCAGGGCGCCAGGCCCGCCGTGCCGGGCGCGATGCCGCAGGCGGGCCCGATGGCCGGCGTGAGGCGGCGAGGACGACAGGGGTCCAAGGAGCGGGGCTTCCTGCAGGTCGGTCGGGGGCATGACGGGGCTCCGGCGGCCCCGTCAATGTTCCTCAAACGTTCGCATTGCGCAAGCCTATCCCTCGACCTTGACCGGGGTGACGTTGTCGCCGGAGTTCCTGTCGATGCGCTTGTTGTAGGGATCGATCCCGGCGAAGGCGGGCTTGCCGTTGACGGTCACGGTGAGGGTCTGCTCGCCGTCCTTGAGAGTGCGCGCGGTGAAGCTCTGCACCGAGGCCCTGGAGAAGCCGGGCTTGCCGGGTTCGGCGGTGAAGACTCCGAGGTCGAACGTCTCCGTCCCCAGCGGCGCAGCGGTCTCGACGCCCTTGCCATCGGCGTAGAGCTTGCGGGCGGTGATCTTCAGAGTGACGTCGTAGCGTCCGTCGGGCCGGCGGCGGGCCTGGGCTTCCTCGGTCTTGAGGTCGTAGAGCGTGATCTTCTCGAAGAGGTCGGTGATCAGGTCCTGAGCCCGGGGATCATCGCCCGCCTCGCGCCGCAGGGCGTCGACCAGGTCCCGGGAGGTGGGGTAGGGCGCGCCCTTGAAGGCGTAACGGGCCAGGAGGCTGCGCAGGGCGGCGTTGACCTTGGCCTCGCCGATCTGGTCGCGCAGCAGGTACATGACCAGGGAGCCCTTCCGGTAGTGGATGTAGGGCTGGTTCTCCACCCGGATGAGCGGCGTCTCCTCGACAGCCTGGCCGCCCCGGGCCGCGAGGTAGCTGTCCAGTTCGTTTCGGAGGAACTTGCGGATGCCTTCCTTGCCGTAGGTCTGTTCCATGACCAGGAGGGCTGAGTACTGCGCGAGAGTCTCCGAGAGGACAGTGCCGCCCTGCATGTCGGCGCCTATGACCTGGTGCGCCCACCACTGGTGGGCCATCTCGTGGGCTGTGACATAGGTGGCGAAGTCGATCTTGTCCGGCTTGTCCGGATCGGCGGTGAAGCCAATGGATTCAGAGAAGGGGATCGTGTTGGCGAAGGCCTGGGCGTAGTCCTCGTAGCCCGGGAACTCGATGATCCGGGCCTGCCGGAACTGGTAGGGGCTGAAGTTGGCCTGGTAATAGTCGAGGCTGCGCTTCATTGCAGCCATCATCCGCTCGACGTTCCAGGGGTGACCGGGGTGATGATAGACGGCGAGGTCGACGCCCTTGTAGGTCTCGCGGCGCACGGCGTACCTGGCGGACTGGACGGAAAAGAAGTTCAGGACCGGGGCGTCGGTGCGGAAGCGCGCGGTCCTTCGCCCGTTCGCGGTGGTGTCCGAGACGAGGTAGCCCGGTGCGACCGGGGTCTGGTCGGCGACGGTGGAGACGGTGATGTCGGCGTTCACCCAGTCGGCGTTACCCACATAGTTGCGGGCCCGGGCGCTCTCGTCCTCCAGCTTCGCCGGCCGCAGCTCGGGAGGAAGCCCGTACTTGCGGCGTGTGGTCCGATCCTGGAGCAGGCCGTTTCGCGACATGCCGAGGATCGGCGCGAACTCGGAGTTGGAGACGAAGGTCCCGTTGTCGACAAGGCGGGTCGTGTTCCCGGAGTTGCGGAAGCCCTTCTGCTCCAGGGTGGTCGTGAACTCCAGGCGGGCGGTCTGGCCCGGCGCAAGGGGCTCCGCCAGGTGCAGGATGCGGTAGTTGAAGCGCTCGAAGGTCTCCGTGCGGGCGGGGCGGGACAGGACCAGCCTGTCCACCTTCAGGTCGCGGTCGAAGCGAACGTGGACAGCGCCGATCGGGGCCGCCGTGTCATTCACCAGGTCGTACGCCCCACGCACGGCGAGCCGGGGCGCGTGGGGATCCAGGTCGAGGTCCAGGGTCACGTCCGTGACGGATGGCTGGGCAAGGGCCTCGTACTTCAGGAAGCCCTTTTCGAAGTCCGCCAGCCAGACCTCGCCCTCCTTCTGGGTCCGGTAGGGATTCCAGACGTTGGTGTTGACGAAGATGAAGCTTCCCAGGCCGGCGAAGACGACAAGGGCGCCGGCGGCGGCCAGGCCCGTCGGGCCCTTCAGGCGACGGCCCAGGCGGGCGATCCGGGCCCGGGTCCCGTCCCGCGCCCCGCGCGCCCAGAGGCCCTGGGTCAGGATCAGCAGGAAGATGGCGAAGGCTGTCCAGTAGGCGCGGAACCAGGCGGCGAAGCCGGCATAGTCGCCCTGGCCGTTCATGTCGGAAAGGGGCACGCCCGGGTCGCCACCGTAGATGTAGAGGTTATGCTCGAACCCCGCCCCCGCGAGGCTGAGCTGGAGAACCAGATAGGTCACCATGAGCGCCCAGCCGACGAACTTGTTGGGCGCCAAGGCCTGAAGGAAGATGGCCAGGACAGCGATCAGGGACCAGTCGACCAGGGTCGGCAGCGCGTACCAGCCGAGGTACTGTCCCCAGTCGGGATGCGGGAAGCCAAGAAGGACCTGCGCGGCCGCAGCGGCAAGGGTGCTGATCAGC
>NZ_JADBZL010000180.1:0-17040 GCF_020402505.1 Phenylobacterium sp.
CCTCCGTGAAGGCGTCGGTCTGGCGCCAGGTGTTCCAGACCTGGATCGTGCGACCGAAGAGCTGGTACCCGCCCGGCCCCTCCATGCCATAGATGCACATGTACGCGCCGCCGATGCCCACCACGTTGGGCGGCGTCCAGGTGCGGGCGGGATTGTACTTGGTCGTCACCAGGCGGTGGCGGGGGTCCACGGGGGTGGCCACGGGGGCCCCGAGGTAGACGTCGCCCAGGCCCATGACCAGGTACTCGGCGTCGAAGACGATGCGTTGGACATCATCAACCGACGCCAGTCCATTGATCCTTCGAATGAATTCGATGTTGTCGGGACACCAGGGCGCATCGTCCCGGACCGCCTGCATGTACTTGTCGATGGTCTCGTAGATCGCCGGGTCCTTCCAGGACAGCGGCAGGTGGACCACCCGCGACGGGGTCTCGAAGTCATCCAGTCCGCCCAGCCGCTCCTCGGCCGCCTGCAGGAGGTCGAGCAGCCGGGCCTGATCGAGCGCGCGGTTGTCGCAGCGGATCTGCAGCGACCGGATCCCGGGGGTCAGGTCGATGACGCCGGGCAGGTCCATCCGCTGCAGCTCGAGGTAGAGGGCGTGAACCCGCAGCCGCAGCTCCAGGTCCAGGACGATCGGGCCGTACTCGACCAGGAGGTTCCGGTCGCCCTGCCGCCGGTAGGTGACCTCAGGCCGGGCGCCTTGGGCAGGCAGCCGGGCCAGGACGCCCTGGTCGCCGAGGGCGGATGGGCTGCGGCGCGGTTCAGGCGGGGCGAGGCCCAGCAGAGCCTCCTGCTCGGCCTCGGCCCGGGCGGCCTCGGCGTCCGAGACCACCTGGAAGCGCAAGGCGTCGCCGGGCGCGAGCTGGCCGACCTTCCACAGGTCGGCGGCGATCACCACAAAGGGACAGACAAAGCCGCCGAGGGACGGGCCGTCCGGTCCCAGAATGATCGGCATGTCCCCGGTGAAATCGACCGCGCCGACGGCGTAGGCGTTGTCGTGAATGTTCGAGGGATGCAGGCCCGCCTCGCCGCCATCCCGGCGCGCCCACTCCGGCCGGGGCCCCACCAGGCGAACCCCCGTTCGGTTGGAATTGTAGTGCACCTTCCATTCGACCCCGCTGATCATGGCGATGTCGGCCGGTGTGAAGAAGTCCGGCGCCCCGTGGGGTCCGGGCAGGACGCGGATGCTCCAGGACCGGGTGAGGGCGGACGCAGGGGCGACGGTCAGGGGACCCTCCCCGGACTGTTCCGGGGACAGTCGCAGGACATCACCGGCCGCCAGGGCCCGCCCCGCATGACCCCCGAAGCCCCCCAGGGTGAAGGTGCTGCGGCTGCCCAGGTACTCAGGCACATCGAACCCGCCGCGGACCGCCAGGTAGGCGCGCAGGCCGGCCCCGGTGAGCCGCCCCAGCCTGAGGGTCTGCCCGGCGGCGACCTCGAAGGGCGCCATGGCCTTCACCGGCGCACCGTCCAGTGTCGCGGAGACCTCGGCCCCCGTCAGGCATGCGGTCGTCGGAGCGTTGAACAGCAGGGTTGGGCCCAGGGCCGTGATCTCGAGGCCGGCGGCGGACTCCGGATTGCCCAGGAGACGGTTGGCCAGCCGGAAGGACAGGGCGTCCATCGGTCCCGACGGAGGCACCCCGACGTCCCAGTAGCCCAGCCGGCCTGGGTAGTCCTGGACGGTCGTGGCCGCGCCGCCGGACAGGACGTGGACGCTCCGGGCTTCATGCCGGAGGGTGGAGAGGACCCGCGTCGAGACCTCACCAGTCACGAAGGGCGCGGACCGCGCCACGGTGCGCAGCCAGTCCAGGTTGGTCTCGATTCCGGCGAGGCGCGTCGCATCAAGGGCCGCCTGCATGGCGCCCACGGCCGCCTCGCGGCTGCCCGCCCGGACAATGAGCTTGGCGATCATCGGATCGTAGTGCGAGGTGATCTCGGCGCCCGGGGCGACCCAGGTCTCCACCCGCGCGCCGGCAGGGAAGACGGACTCGGTCAGGACGCCGCTGCTGGGCCGGTAGTCCCGGTCCGGGTCCTCGGCGTAGAGGCGCACCTGGATGGAGGCGCCAGAGGGTGTGGGCGCGCCGCCATCCATGAAGGCGTAGTCGCCGGCGGCCCCACGGATCATCCACTCCACGAGGTCGACGCCGGTGACCTCCTCGGTCACGCCGTGCTCCACCTGCAGGCGGGTGTTGACCTCCAGGAAGTAGAAGTCGTCGCGCCGGGGATCGTAGAGGAATTCCACGGTTCCGGCGGACCGGTAGTTGACCGCCTGCGTCAGGCGGACAGCGGCGTCGATGAGGGCCTGGCGGGTGGCGTCCGGCAGGTTCGGCGCCGGAGTCTCCTCCACCACCTTCTGGTTGCGCCTCTGCAGGGAACAGTCGCGCTCGCCCAGGGCGATCACCCCGCCCCGCCCGTCCCCGAACACCTGGACCTCGATGTGCCGGGCCTCGGCGACATAGCGTTCGAGGAAGACCCCCGCGTCGGCGAAGGCTCCCGAGGCCATGCGCACGACGGAACCGAAGGCGTCAAGGATCTCGCCCTCGGTCTCGCAGACCTTCATGCCGATGCCCCCGCCCCCGGCGGTGGCCTTGAGGATGACGGGGAAGCCGATCTCCCGGGCCGCTGCGAGGGCGGCGTCAGCGTCGGTCAGGAGGTCGGTCCCGGGGGCCAGGGGCGCGCCATGGGCCCTGGCCAGGTCCCGGGCGGTGTGCTTGAGACCGAAGGCGCGGATGTTGTCCGGCGTGGGGCCGATGAAGGTGACGCCCGCCGCCTCGCAGGCCTCCGCAAAGGCCGTATTCTCGGACAGGAATCCGTACCCCGGATGGATCGCCTGCGCCCCCGTCGCCCGGGCGGCGGCCAGCACGGCCTCGATGTTGAGGTAGCTCTCCCCCGCCGGGGCGGGCCCGATGCGCACCGCCTCGTCGGCCTCCCGGACATGGGCCGAGCCTGCATCGGCATCGGAGAAGACGGCCACGGAAGCAACGCCCATCCGGCGCAGGGTGCGGATGATCCGGCAGGCGATGGCGCCGCGGTTGGCGATCAGGACCTTGTCGAACACGCGTCTCACCCCACCCCGGGGGCGGTGATGATCATGCGCACGGGCGTCGGGTTGAAGCCGTTGCAGGGGTTGTTCACCTGCGGGCAGTTCGAAACCACCACCACCAGGTCCATCTCCGCGCGCAGGTCCACGTAGAGCCCCGGCGCCGAGATACCGTCCACAATGCCAAGGGCGCCGTCCGCCTCCACCGGCACATTCATGAACCAGTTGATGTTGGAGACCATGTCCCGCTTGTTTCGGAGGTAGCGGGCGTTGCCCTGCAGGAAGTTCTCCACGCAGGCGTGCTGGGACTTGGTGTGGTGGCCGTAGCGCAGGGTGTTGCTCTCGCACGAACAGGCCCCGCCGATGGTGTCATGGTAGGCGACGTTGGTGTCCGTCACCGTCATCATCGGCCGCCCCTCGTTGGAAAGGAGGACCGCGCCGGTGCGCAGGAAGAGGTTGCCCTGGGCGGCGACGGTGTCCTGGGCGGAGTAGCGCTCGGCGTCGTCATGAGCGGCGTACATCAGGAAGTCGACCGCCTGGTTACCCTCCAGGTCGACGATGCGGAGGGTTTCTCCGCGCGCGAGGGCATGGGTCCAGGGCGCGCGCGCGGGAACCACCTCATCGTGGATCACGGGTCCGGAAAGGCCTGGGGCGGGGCTCATCGGGCGTAGTAATCCTCGACGTTGAGGAAGGCGCGCAGGCCCTCCGGCGTAGCGTTGCGGATCGGATCGTCCAGGGCGGCGGGCTCGCCGCGCCAGGCCGTGACGCGCACCGGGGTCACGGTGTAGGCGGGGCGCGGGTCGAGCACGTGCGGGCAGTTGGCCAGCACCACCAGCACGTCCATCTCGGCCCGCATCGTCAGGCTGCGCCCTGCAGGAAAGGGCCCGCCCCGGAAGGCCAGGCCGCCATCAGCTTCCACTCGCACGCCTTTGAAAAGGTTCACGCAAGGGTGAACATCCTTTCGCGTAAGTCCGTGCTTGCCGGCGGCGATGAGGAACCGGTCTCGCGCGTTGGGATGGGCGCCATGGTTGACCCCGTCCCCGTACTTCCGGGCGTTGGACGCCTCGTTGGAGGCGCCGCAGAAGCAGTCGTGCGTCCCGGCCTCGTCCTCAAGGATCGAGAACAGCACGCGGCCCATGTCGGAAAGGAGCAGGCGGTCGGCGCCGAGATAGGCGTTCCACTGCACCTTGGTGGTGTCGGCCACGTTGAGGCGCTCGGTGGGCGCCTCGGCGTTGAAGACCAGCAGGGAGATGCAGGCGTCTCCCTCCAGGTCGGTGAGCTTCAGGCGGGCGCCTCGGTTGAGCCGCTTGGTTGCGTAGCCGCCTGCAGCGACGGTTTCCTCCCAGACAAAACCCTCCGGCGCCGGCAGGGTCGGCATGGCCTGGACCCGGGTTCCAGCCATGGCGCGAGCATGGGCCTGGGCGCCGTAGGGATCCGCTGTGCTCACGAGGCCGCCCTCCCCTCCGGCGCCCCGGGCTCGCCGGCCTCGTGAAGGGGCGGCAGGAGGGCGGTGGTGGTCACCAGCTTGACCTGCTGGACGCCCCGGATGCGCCGGATTTCGTCGCACAGTTGCTGCAGCCGCTCGGAGGGTCCCTGGACCAGGAGGACCTCCAGGGACTGGTCTCCTTCGAGGAAGACGTGCTGCGAGGAGATGATCTCCTTCACATAGGCGCTCTGGGTCTGGGCCAGGGCCTGGCGCACCCGGCCCGACTCCGCCCGGTAGATCAGGGTGATGGTGCCGGCGACGATAGCCCCGACGATTTCCTCCCTATGCCCGGCCAGTTCGTGGCGGATCAGCTCGGCGATCATCTGGGAGCGGCTGGGCAGGCCGCGCTCGGCCACCATCTCGTCCAGTTGGGCGAGAAGCTCCGCGGGAAGACTGACGCTGAGGCGCGCGAGGTGGGAGACAGGTTCCAGCATGCAGGCACCATATAGGCGATTATTACGTTTGGCCATTAGCGTAATAATTCAACCTTCGTCTTCATCCGGGTCGCACAGGAAATGGGCAGGGCGCCCAGCAGGCGATCAGACACACCATGCAAGAGTCGGGAGGTCGCCCCCTGACGACCCGCTGGAAGGTTTCCTGAGACCCGCCATCCCGCTGGCTCAAGGCTCCAGCAGTTCGGGAAGAACCTGCTGCGCGAGATCAAGGACGGCGGCGATCCGGGCGATGTTGCGGACGCCGGGGCGGAATGCGACGAAGACAGAGGCGCTGGGCGAGGCCCATCCGGGCAAGCATCGAACCAGTCGTCCACTGGCAAGATCGTCGCCGAGCATGAAGGCGGGTAGGAAGGCGAGGCCCAGCCCGCAGCGGGCAAGCTCCTGCAGAATGCTGAAGCTGCGAACAGCAATCGGCCCGGTCACCTCCACCGACCTCTCGCGTCCAGCGGAGACGAACCGCCATGTCGCAGCCGGTCGGTCTTCCCGGAAGGTCAGGCAGGGCTGTCCGACCAGATTCTCGGGGATCTGGAGATTGATCCGCTCAACGACATCGGGCGCGGCCACCAGCCAACGTGCGAAGCTGCCCATCCTGAGCGCCACCAGCCGGTCGTCATCGACGTCCCCGATCCGTATGGCGAGATCCGTATCCGGGTCCTGCATGTCCTCGAAGGCGTAATCGGCTCGCATGACGAGGCTCAAGTCGGGATGAAGGCGTTGGAGTTCCGGAAACAGCCGTCGCACCACGAGGGCGCCGAACTCTGGGGTTGCAGCCATCGTGACCTGCCCGGACACTCGGCCAACCTCTTCGCTGGCGATCTCTCCCAGCAGATCGACCTCGGCCAGGATCGAGCGGATGCGCTCATCCAACCTCCAGCCCACTGGCGTCAGGCGAACCACCCGGGATCCCCGCTCCAGAAGCCTGACCCCGAGGCTGGCCTCGAGCTGGGAAACATGTCGGCTGACCCCCGACTTCGCCATGCCAAGGTGAAGCGCGGCTGCGCTGATCCCGCCAAGGCGCGCGACAGTGTGGAAGCTTAGCAGGGCGGGCAGGCCAATCGTTCTAATATCTGCAAACATTGGTTCTTAATCGACTATCTGTTCTCAAAATCAAACCTTCAATATGCCTTGTCCGTCGAGGCGCCGCGGCGCCGCAGTCAGATGGAGACCAGCGTGAACATTCTTATCACCGGAGCCAACAGCGGGTTCGGTCAGCTGACGGTCAGAGATCTGCTCAGGACCGGGCATCGCGTGATCGGATCGATGCGCGATGTGAAGGGGCGGAACGCGGAAACAGCGGAGACCCTGCAGGCGTTGGGCGCCGGGATTGTGGAAATTGACGTCACAGAAGACGCTTCGGTGGACGCCGGCGTTGCAGCCGCCCGCGACGCACTCGGCCGGATCGACGTGCTCATCAACAATGCGGGCGTCGGCGCGCACGGGCTGCAGGAGAACTTCAGCGCCAAGGACTTTCGCCGGCTCTTCGAGATCAATCTCTTCGGCGTGCAACGGATGATCCGAGCCGTCGCTCCGGAGATGCGGGGCCGCGGCGCGGGCTTGATCCTGAACATCTCCAGCTTGCTCGGGCGCATCGCCCTGCCCTTCTATGGTCCTTACAATGCGACGAAGTGGGCACTTGAAGCGATATCGGAGACCTACCGCGCCGAACTGAGCGCCTTCGGGGTCGAGGTCGCATTGATCGAGCCGGGAGGCTTTCCGACCGGCTTCATGGCCAACCTGATGGCGCCCACGGCCCGAGACCGCGATGCGAGTTATGGCGAACTGGCGGGCGCGCCGATGGCGTCGCTCTCCCATTTTGAGGCCTTCCTCGAGCAGAACCCGCAACAAGCCCCGCAGATCGTCGCCGACGCCGTTCTCGCCGTCGTCGGCGCTGCGCACGGAACCCGCCCCTTCCGCACCGAGGTTGACCGGATCGGCATGGGAGAGCCGCTCAAGGGATACAACGACCATCTGGCCAAGGTGACCCAGGGTGTCTACGCCAATCTGGGGATGGAGGGGATGCTGGCCCTGCGCCCTCGCTAGACTCAGGCCAGCTGGGGTCGGTCGCCGCCCCGTTTTTTGCCGCGTGGGAGGCCGGGGCGGCGATTGCGTTCCGGCGCTGGCGGGAGGGTCCCAGGGGCTACATTGTCCAGCACGATCCGGCAGCGCTGCTGAGGTGTCCCGGAGTTGGACACAATGCGCATCGGTCCGCCTCAGAGAGAATCTGAGTCCTGTCACGGGCAAACTCAGTTTCACGCCAAAGATCGGAAGTTTCAGCGACGCTGATGTCAGGGCGGGAGCCGGCTGACGCGCCGTTCGTCGAGGGCCAACGGGGGCCATAAGGGTTGCATCCAGGAACGACTTCCGCGAACCCTGACGCTGGACCCGGACAGGAGACGGCGAGATGCGGACGGCGAATCTGAATGGCCTTGGGGACGTCAGCCGCCTCAGCCTGGGCGGCGGGATCGGCCAGATCTGGGGAGAGACCTCTCGCGACGAAGCCCTGGCCACCCTACACGCCGCCGTCGACGCCGGGATCAGCCTCATCGACTGCGCGCCCATGTACAACAATGCCGAGCGGTTCATCGGCGAGGCCTTCGGAGGCCGCCCGCCCAAGGGAGTGAGGTTCACCACCAAGCACCAGCTCGGATCGCCCGCGCCCGGCGCGACAGCGGCGGCCCTGGAGGCCTCGGTGGACTCCAGCCTGGCCGCCATGCGCCTGGAACGCATCGACCTCTTCTTCCTGCACTCCAACCTGCACCGCGACGGCTACGCCTATGCCTTCGGCGAGAGCGCCAAGGCCCAGTTCTCCACCGCCCTTTCGATCTATGCCGAGGAGGTCGTCCCGGCCATGGAGGCGCTGAAGGCCAAGGGCAAGATCGGCCAGTGGGGGATCACCGGAATTGGCGTCCCGAGCGCCGTTCTGGACGCCCTCGCCCACCCTGTCCGCCCGGCGGTGGTGCAGGTGATCGCCAACCTGATGGACAGCCCCGGCGCCCTGAAGCGCTACGCCGAGCCGGCCCGTCCCCGCGACATCGCCCGGGCGGCCAAGGCGGCGGGCCTGGGCGTGATGGGAATCCGCGCGGTGCAGGCCGGCGCCCTGACGGCGGCGGTGGACCGGGAGCTGTCGCCCAACAGCCCGGACCGGCGCGACTTCGAGCGCGCCGCCCCCTTCCGGGCCCTCTGCGCCCGCTGGGGCGCGGACCCCGCCTACGCCGCCCACCGCTACGCCCTCTCCCTTCCGGACTTCGACGTGATTGTGCTGGGGGTCAAGAACCGCGCTGAGCTGGCCCTGTGCCTGAAGGCGGAGGCCGACGGGCCCTATTCCGACGCCGAGATGGCGGAGATCGACGGCCTGGGGCTCAGGGGGATTGGGGACTGAGATTAGACCCTAGGCCCGAATGAATCCCGCGCTGAAGGCACGGCCCCTTCTCGTCTCCACTCGGGGCTTGCGCCGGGGCCGGGTCGACGTGGTTCGGCGATCCGGTGCGGGCGGGCTTGAAGGAAAGAAGCGCCGGGAGGGCAGGCGCCGTTCTCACCGCTCCCCTTGGTTCGGCAGGAAGACCGATCCTCCCGATGACCTCCGCGGCCTCCTTGAGCTGAATCCGCGGAGATCAACGTCGCGGCGACTGCCGGCAGGCTTCAGTCCAGACCGGTGAGGATTCGGTCATAGAGAGGGGCCAGTCTGCGCCGCAGGGCCTTGGATTCATCGAAGCCAAGGGCGTAGTAGCCCACTTGGTGGAAGTAGACGATACGGGCGCGGATCATCGCTTCGTCGGGGGCCTGAGCCGCCTCGAGGAACAGGCGTTCCAGCGCTCTGATACGGCGCATGTCGTTCTCGCTGACGCGGGCGCGGACTTTGGGATCAATGCTGCCCCACTGGCGAACGGACGCTTCGAGCCGGGGATCGAACTCCCGTTCATCGATGAACATTCGGACCATGCGCAAGAAGCGTGTCTTCGGTGCGCCACCGCCTTCGAGCGCCTTCAGGAAGGCGTAGGTATTACTGCTCTCCCAGTCGGCCAGGAGATGGTCGAGAAGATCCTGCCGGTTCTTGAACCGCCAATAGAAACCGCCGCGGGTGACCCCGAGCCGCTGGGCCAGCGGATTGATCTGCACCGCAGCCACGCCGCCTTCGACCAGCATCTCCCGCGCGGCTGCGATCCAGTCGAGCTCCAGCGGCGTCGAATGGCCCGCCCTTGAGGGGGTCCCCTGCCCTGTCGGCCTGATCGACTTTCCCGCCAAAATGCGTGCTCCTCAGGCGTCACACCCTAGCTCAAGGGTGGACCGCGCCGCTAGGTCGAACCCGCGCTTGACGCTTGAGGGATACAGGGGTGTATTGACATCCATTGCCTGTCGGGGCGGGCTTGACCGATGGGGGGCGTGACGCCGTCGGGGAGGAAGACAAACTGCTTGTGGACCGGCTCTTGTCATTCGCCAGCCGAGACTGGTCTGCGCTGGCGGTCGGCTCACCGCTGGTCCTGGCGGGTGCATGGCTTTCAACCCGGGCCGGACAATTCCAGCTGATCGGCCTGGCGCTCGCCGCCCTAGGTGCTGGCCTGACGATCGGCTCCTTGCTGCAGATGTCACGACTGGCGGCGTCGCGGAGGCGCTTTCCCCCGCCAGGGAAGATGGTGGACATTGGCGGCTACCGGATTCACGTCCTCGCGGAGGGGGAAGCCGGAAACCTGCATCCGGTGGTCTGGTTCGGTGGAGGTCACTCCGCCGGCGCAACCATGGCGAACCTGCATCGCAGATTGCGTCAACATACGCGGTCAATCCTGATCGACAGGCCTGGGACGGGTTGGAGCGACACCGGTCCCTTCCCACGCTCCACGACGCGTGAAGCCGAGGAGATGGTGGCGGCGCTCGCGGCAGCTGGAGAGAGCGGCCCCTTCGTGTTCGCAGGACATTCGTTCGGGGGCCTGCTGGCGGCGAACATCGCGCGTCGTCGCCCCGATCTCGTCGCCCGATTGGTGCTGCTTGACGCCACGCCGCTTGAGACCCTCGTGTTCGGGCCGAAACTCGGCGCACTCCGACAGATGCGGGGCGATGTGCTTCTCACCGGCCTGCTACGGTGTATCGGCGTTCAAATCGATGTCGGCCGACTGAGGGCCGCCGCCGATCCGCGGCACAAGGAGGCCATGGCGCTTTATCAAGGTGAACTGGGCGAGGACCTCACCCGACTCAGGCAGGTGGAGATCAGCGCCGGCGCCTCCTTTGCGACCTGGTCCGCCTTTGAAGATCTCCACGCACCCAGCATTGCAGAACGGGGATGGGAGTTGTCCGTCTACGACGGCGATCTTGGCGATCTGCCGGTGTGGGTGGTGGCGCCCGCCACTGCCGAGGAGGTCAAGGGCGAGGCGGAAGTGGCCGCCGCCACTGACGAACAGTCGCGCATGCTGCGTTTCTTCGCCACATCCCGCGAGCGGTACATGGCGACATCGAGCGCCGCGCGACGGATCGCGACGCCGGCGGGCTCTACGCACCAATTTGTCTATGAAACCCCGGATTTCGTGGCCAAAGTCATCGAAGAAGCCATTCAGCCCCAACCTGAGGAGCGAAAAGCGTGAGCGAGTCCCTGTCTTCCGCAGCTTCGGATCTGGCGGCCGTCGCGGAGGCCTACTGGCGGGCGGAATGCGAGGAATCCACGCTGACGGCCATGTTGGCCGGCGAGGCCAGTGAGGCGACCTATATCTTCCGACTCGCGCCCGCCGATGCCGACAGGCGCGACCAGACGGCGCGCCGGCTTCTCGAGTCTCTGGAGAAGATTCCGACAGCGGGGCTGGACTTCCAGGACCAGGTGACGCACGCGCTTCTGCGGCGCGAACTGGAGGCGGTAAGGGAGCAGCACCGAGTCGGCGCCCATCTGAAGCCCTGGCTCCTGCCCGGAGGGCCAGAGTTCAACGCCGTCTTCTTCGCGAATTCAACGGCGCTGGACAGCGCTGCGGCGGCGGATCTCTACCTTCAGCGGCTTCGCTCGATCCCCGGGTTTCTGGAGGATGTGGCGGCGTCCATGCGGCTCGGACTGGAGACGGGTCACCGATACCCCCGGTTCGTGCTCGAGGGCGCGATCGCGAATATCCGGGCCGCCGCCTCGATCGCGGTGGAGTCCTCCCCCTGGTTCGGCCCCCTGGCGCGGTCTCCGATCAAGACCGCCGAGTTCAGCGCCATCGCGGAACGGGCGGCTGCGGTGATCCGGGATGAGGTGCTGCCGTCGCTCTCACGATACGCCGACTTCCTTGCCGGTCCGATGTTGGCGGGCGCACGCGAGACCATCGCCTGCACGGATGCCCCGCTCGGTCGAGAGTACTACGAGGCCTTCGTGCGCCTCTTCACGACCCTGGAGATGACGCCTGACGAGATTCACGCGCTCGGGCTCAGCGAGGTCGTGCGCCTCGAGGCGGAATTGACCAAGGTGGCGTCAGATGCGGGGTTTGACGGGGATCTCGCGCGATACCGGGACTTCATGTCCAAGAGTTCTGACTTCGTC
This sequence comes from Phenylobacterium sp., assembly GCF_020402505.1. Taxonomy (GTDB): domain Bacteria; phylum Pseudomonadota; class Alphaproteobacteria; order Caulobacterales; family Caulobacteraceae; genus Phenylobacterium. The sequence continues at coordinate 11,472 of NZ_JADBZL010000180.1, forward strand.
GCGGCGAATCCGGCGCAGTTGCGCAACCAGCTCGAAGCGGTCTGCAAGCGGATAGACGGGCGGATACCCGCTTTCTTCTCGCGCCTTCCCAGGATCACCTACGGGGTCGACAGCATACCCTTGGCCATGTCGCTGAGTTTACCCCCCGCCTATGCTCAGCCCAGCCCCGCAGACTATTCCGCGGCCGGCGTCTTCTGGATTACAAGCCTGCCGGAACGCTGTCCGAGCTACCTGCACCTGCCGTTCGCGCTTCACGAGGCCTGGCCCGGGCATCTGATGCACATCGCCTTGATGCAGGAGGCGACAGACCTTCCGGCATTCCGGCGGAACGGCGCCGTAAAGTACACGGTCACGATCGAGGGATGGGCGCTTTACTGCGAGTCCCTGGGTGTCGACATGGGACTTTACGCCACGCCACACGAGCATTTCGGGCGCCTTCAGACAGAGATGTGGCGGGCGGTTCGACTGGTGCTGGATACCGGGATCCACTGGTTAGGCTGGTCCCGGAGCCAGGCGATCGACTACTTCATGGAAAAAGTCGCCCTTCCGCGAGACACCATCGAGCAGGAGGTTGACCGGTATATCGCCATGCCGGCCCAGGCGCTCGCCTACCAGATCGGCAACATCTGTATCCGCGAGCTGAGGCGAAAGGCGGAAACTGCGCTCGGACCGCGCTTCTCCTTCCGCGAGTTTCATTCTGTCCTGATGGGCGCCGGGGCCGTGAGCCTGCCGATCCTGGAGCAGGTGATCACGGCGTGGATCGAGGCCCATCAAGCCGGCGCTCCTCCACCGGATCACCGACATGCCGCTTGACGAGACCAGCGGCGTCTATTTCGAGATTCACGGGTCGGGTCCGCCGGTCATGCTGGGCATGCCCTGGTTCGCCTCGCACGGCGAGATCCTGTCTGCAGAGGCCGAGCCGGCGTTCAAGGCCTTCGTCGGCGTGCTTGCCGAGCGATATGCGGTTCTCGCCATGGACTACCCGAGCATAGGCAAGAGCCGGGATCTGGCGCCCGAGAAACTGACCGCCGACCGGGTTTGTACGGACCTGCTGGCGGTGGCGGACGCAGCGGGGTTCGAAAGGTTCGCCTTCGTCGGCTACTCCTGGAGCGCTGCAACAGCGCTCCAGCTCGCCGGTCGGACGGACCGTCTGTCGGCTTTGGCGATCGGGGGGTGGCCGCCGCTGGATGGTCCGTATGAAGCGATCTGGGCCGCCGCCCGTGATCGCATAGGCCGTGTGGAGCCCGGCGCCATGCGCGTGCTGCGTTCCGCCGATCAGTACCGTCAATGGGACACCTTCTATCGCAGCGTCGTCGGCCACTGGGACGAAGCGGCGGTAGTGGGCGCTCTCCGTTGTCCGCGGATGGTGTACTTCGGGGCCAACGGAGATCTGATTGAAGCGGGCCATTCGGTGCCCATCGCCTCGGCGATACGGCGGACACGGCGGACGCTCGAACAGCAGGGTTGGGAAGTTGTCGAGATCGAAGACCGTGGTCACGAAGTGGGGGTGGAGGTCGACATCGTTGCGCCGCTGATCCGGGGTTTTCTCGACCGGGTTCTTGGCGGGACTGCGGCTCCAGTCACTCGGGGGCGCGCGGAGTTGGCGTGACCGGCGCTCGGGAGACATCTGAGGTGGATGCTGAAGGCCTGCTCGCCCCATGGCCGGGCCCCTACGGCGGGCTTCCTCCGTTCGATCAGGCGACGCCGGAGCGCATCGAGCGCGCCATGCGCCTGGCGATCGACCGTCGACGCGAAGACGTGACCGCGATCGCTGACAACCCGAATGCGGCGACCTTCGAAAACACTGTCCTGGCGCTTGAAAAGAGCAGTCGGGCCTTTCGTCAGGTCGAAACCCTGAGGGCGGTCTTCGCCAGCACCCGGATGGGTGACGGCATGGTCGAGGCTGACAAGCGCCTCGCCCCCCTGATCGCAGGAATCGAAGACGAGATCGCTCAGAATTCCCGCCTGTTCACACGCATTGAAGCCGTCCTTGCCGCCCGCTCAGCGTTGGAGCCGGACCAGGTGCAACTGGCTGAACGGGTGCATCGCCACATGCTCCGGCGGGGCGCGGCCCTCACGCCTGCGAAACGCGCTGAACTCACCGAGCTCAATGGTCGCATCGCCCGATTGCAAGCGGAGTTTCAGTCGAACCTGTCCAAATCGGGTGACGAAGTCGTCTGGGCGGTCGATGCGGGCGAGCTTGAGGGCCTGCCCGCTTCGGCCATCGCCTCGGCCGCGAAGCTCGCCGATGAGCTGGGAAAACCCGGGGTATGGGCCATCCGGAATACGCGGGCTGCGGTCTGGTCGGTCCTCCAGTTCGCCCGTTCCCGGAGACTTCGCCAGCGCGTCCGGGACATGTGGGTCGGCCGCTGCGCTGCGGAGGGCTCCTGCGACAACCGCGCGCTGGTCAAGTCGATCGTCACCCTGCGCGGAAAGGCGGCCCGCCTGCTTGGCTATCCCACCTTCGCCCACATGGCTGTTGAACCCCGGATGGCGAAGACGCCCGAGGCGGCGCTGGACCCGCTGATGGCGATCTGGTCGCCGGTCAGGTTCGAAAGTCTGGTCCGCCTGAAGGACCTGCAGGTCATCGCCGACGCCGACGGCCTTGGCGAACCGATCCAGGCCTGGGACTACCTTTTCTATCGGGAAGCGCATCGCCGGATGCGACTGGGTTTCGATAGCGAACGCGTCCGTGAGTATCTGGAGGTGAACAATGTGCTGGCGGCTCTCTTCGACGCCATGGGTCGCCTTCATCAAGTTCAGTTCCGCGAGCTCAACGACGTCGCCAGGGTGCATCCCGACGTGCGGGTCTTCGAGGTCAGCCGGGATGGCTCCGCGATCGGAGTGATCTACGCGGATCTGCTCGCTCGCGAAGGCAAGATGCCGAGCTCCTGGCAGTACGAAATGCGCACCCCCGAGCACATCGACGAAAGAGTGATCGGTCTCTCCAACGTCTGCACCAACTTCCAGCGCGGCCCCGATGGTGAGGTGCTGCTGGGCTGGGAGTACGCCAACGTCCTGTTCCATGAGTTCGGCCACGCGCTTCACATGCTTTTCAGTCGCGCGCGCTATCCGTCTCTGGGCAGCATGCAGGTCGCCTGGGACGTGGTGGAGCTGCCGTCCCAGTTGAACGAGCGGTGGCTGTTCGACCCGCCGCTGCTCAAGCGGCACATGCGCCACCACCGTTCAGGCGCCGCCATGCCCGACGACCTGATCCAAGGCATGATCCGGGTCCGAGAAGACGAGCGCGTCGCGAGCCTGAACCTTGACTTCCTCGCTCCGGCCATTGTCGACATGCGTATGCATCTCGCCGCGAACGGCGAGGCGGTTGATCCCATCGCGATTGAACAACAGATCTACGATGAGCTCGGCATGCCCGAAGCCATAGACGCCGTGTTCCGGATTCCGTGCCAGCACCACAGCTTCACCAGCGCCTATGCAGCTGGCATCTACTCCTATCTGTGGGCTGATGTTCTGGTCGCCGATGTTCTTGAAGCCTTCGGGGCGGCCGAGGGTGGGCTTTACGACGCCGCGGTTGCCGAGCACTGGCGCAACACCGTCCTGACAGTGGGCGCCAGCGTGCCGGCGGAGACGGCTTTCCGACACTTCCGAGGCCGGGATCCAGATCCGGAAGCACTGTTACGCCGGTTCCAGCTCGGGGCGGCGGCCTAGCAGAAGAGGGGAGAACGCATGACCCATCCGGATACAGAGGGCGGTCAGGAAACGGACCTGGCCCTCTCCGCGAGCGCCCCCCTGGGACGATATCCGTCGCCCCTCGCCGCCTGGCTGGGTCTTGCCCTTCTGTGCATCCTGATGCTGACGGCGGGACTGAACCAGCAGATCATCTATCTGGTCATCGAGCCGCTCAAGGAGAGCCTGAGCCTGAGCGACACCCAGATCGGAGCTCTGGGCGGCTTTGCGCTGACACTGGTGTCTGCTCTCGCGATCCTGCCGCTCGGCTGGCTGGTCGATCGCGTGAATCGCCTTCGCCTCCTGGCGGCCTGCATCGCCATCTGGTCCGCATCGACCGTGGGCTTTGCGCTCGCCCAGTCGTTCGAAGGCCTCTTCGGGTTCGCGATGGGAATCGCGGTTGGCGATGCGGTGTTGGGGCCAATCCTGTACTCGCTCATCGCGGACATGTTCCCGCGCGACAAGTGGGTCCGGGCCAACCTCATTATGTACATCGCAGGTCGCCTCGGGGGTTTCGCCAGCCTTGCTTTTGCAGGGACCCTCATTGGCTTCGCCGGATCCGGGCACAGTATTCTGCCGCCTCTCATCGCGCAGTTGGCCCCCTGGCGGATCGCCCTGATCCTCAGCACTTTGACCGCACCGGTCCTGATCATCCTGACCCTGATGATCCGGTTAAGGTCCGGGGCGACCGTCAAGGCGCAGACCGGTGGTACGAGCCAGGGCCTTTTCATCTACTTCCGGGCGAACGCGCGCGCCCTGGTCGGCGTCTTCCTGGGTTTCGGGATCGTTTTCGCCGCCAACGGCGGGGCGGCGGCATGGTTCCCAGCCGCGCTTCAGCGCGGGTTCGGCGCAAAGCCGACGGAGATCGGCGTGACGATGGGGATCATCGGAGGTTGCGCCGCGGCTTTCGGCGTGGCCGCAGCCGCTCTGCTCGAGCGATGGCTCCGGCGCAAGGTGGGAGATCTGACGCCGATGGTGATGGCCCAGTTCGCAACGGCGGGAACGATCCTCGCAACGCCCGTGATGCTCCTCGCTCCCGACCTGACCGCGATCTACACCTTGTATGCAGCCAAGACGTTCCTGCTGACGGTTTGCCTATCTCTGTCACCCGCCGTGCTGCAGATGCTCGCACCGTCGCACCTCAGAGGTCGGGTGATCGCCGTCGGAGGACTGATAACCATCATATTCTCCTCGATGGCCCCCCTGACGGTGGGGATGCTGTCCGACACCGCCTTCCCTGGACCCAAGGGCTTGATGACATCAATTGTCGTGGTGTCGACGGGGGCGTCTCTGATCGGGCTGCTCTTCATGATGTTCGGAGCGAGCAGTCTGCCATCGACTTTTCAAGCCGCCGCTGCGGCCGACAGAGAAGGCGTTCCGGCTTGAGGCAGAAGACATCTGACCGCCCCTCCAACATCAACCAGGCGCAGGAGCTGATGCGCACCTCGCTGGTCTGGGACAATCACGCCTGCATGCCGCTGCGGCCGGAGGACGCCAGCTTCCTGCCCCAGCTCCAGGATGTCCGCGCGGCCGGCGTCGATGTCATCAGCCTGAACGCCGGCTTTGGACCAAGCGGTCCGGATGAACACCTTGCGATGCTGGACAGTTTCACCGAGTGGCTCAACACCAGGGCTGACGACTACAGGATCGTCCTTACCGTCGACGACATCCAGGATGCACGCCGGGATGGCAAGCTGGCGGTGCTGTTCGACGTTGAGGGCATGGCGCCCCTGAACGGCGGCCGTCTGGACCTGGTGGAGGACTTCCGGCGCCGCGGGGTGGGGTGGATGCTGATCGCCTACAACAGGCAGAATGACGCCGGTTTTGGCTGTTACGACGAAGATGGCGGGCTGACCGGCTTCGGCCGTGAGGTGATCGC
>NZ_JADBZL010000181.1:0-13068 GCF_020402505.1 Phenylobacterium sp.
CTATCCCCTGACCCTTCGCCAGGTGGCATCATGGGCGAGCCAGATCGAGAGCCGCGGCTACCAGCTGGCGCCAGCCTCCGCCCTCGCCCGAATCCGCTAATGAACCTGGATGACTATCGGCCCAATGTCGGCCTCGTTCTGTTCAGCCCTGAAGGGCGGGTATGGATGGGCCGAAGGGTCGAGACGCCGCCACCCTACAACTGGCAGTTCCCCCAGGGCGGGGTCGACGACGGCGAGGACCTTGAGGCCGCCGCCCTCCGCGAGCTGGAAGAGGAGACCGGAATCACATCGGTCTCGGTCCTGGGCCGGACCCCGGGCTGGATCGCCTACGACTACCCGATCGAGGCGAGGAAAGGACGACGGGGCTGGAAGGGACAGAAGCAGGTCTGGTTCGCCTTGAGATTCGAAGGGGACGAAACCGAAGTCCGTCTCGACCAGCATCATCCGGTGGAGTTCGACGCCTGGCGTTGGGCCCCCCTGGCGGATGCGCCTGAGCTCATCGTACCGTTCAAGAAACCTGTCTATGCGACGGTCGCCCAGGCCTTCGCACCCCTCGCCGACCACCTGGCCGGGGGGCGGCCTTGAGCCGTTCCCCCTCGATCATCATGGTCCACGGGGCCTTCTGCGGCGGCTGGGTGTTCGACGCCTTCCGCCAACCCTTCGAGGCGGCGGGCCACCCGGTCCTGGCGCCAGACCTCCGCGGCCACGGCGCCGGTGACCGGCCCGGCGAGGTGGGCGGCCTGTCCATGGCCGATTACGCCTCGGACATAGCCCACCTCTGCCGGAGGGTGGCTGAGGCGGAGGGGGCCGCGCCCGTCCTTCTGGGTCACTCCATGGGCGGGCTGGTGGCCCAGATGGCCGCCCGGCGTGGGCCCGTCTCCGCCCTGGCCCTGCTGGCGCCCTCGGCGCCCTGGGGCGTCTTCGGGTCAAGCCTGGAGGAGGCTGTTACCGCAGCCGCGCTGCCCCTGGTGGCGCCGACCCCCTTCTCGCCCGTAGACCCCGACCTGCAGCTCCTGAAGGCCTTCAGCCTGGATCGGCTGACGCCGGCGGCGCGGGAGGCGGCCGCCCGGCGGACCCGGCCCGAGAGCGCCCGCGCGATCCTGGAGACTTTGACCTGGTGGCTTGATCCGCTCATGACGACCCTGGCTCCCCCTGGTCGTCTGGGGTTGGACTCGCTGGTGCTGTCAGGGTCCCGGGACCGCGTACATCCGCCGGCCACCGTCCGGCAGGTGGCCGAACGTCTCGGCGGAGATTACCGCGAAATGCCGGGCATGAGCCACTGGCTGCCCGGGGAACCGGGATGGGAGGCCGTCGCCGGCGTGATCCTGGACTGGCTGGCCGCGCGACGCAGCCAGGCCGCCTAGAACTGGCGCTCGGAGTAGAGAATCTCGCCAGTGCCCCACTTGGGGTTGACCTCAGTCCCGTCGGGCTTCTTGAGCTGGACGAAGACCAGACCAATGGACTCCTTGTCTGTGTAGTACTCCCAGGAGCTCGTCACCCGCATGAAGTCGGTCGGCGGGATGTAGTTGTTCTCGCGCTGGAGTAGCAGACGGGGCTGGTTCAGGTAGGCGAACTTGTCGAGGCCCAGCAGGAGCGGCCTCTCACCACCGCTGGTGTAGGTCAGGCCGAGGCGACAGACCTGCTTGTTCGAGCCGGGATCATAGACCGTCAGGGTGTAGGGCTTGGCCACCAGGGTCTGGGTGAAACCGCCTTCCTTCCGGTTGCGCTTGAAACCGGCCGCCGAGGTGGCGAGCTTGGGAAGCTCGCCGCCGCGCACGAGGGGTACGCAGACAGACCGGATCACATTGAGGATCTGGCCGATCTCACCGTCGGTGGGCAGGGTCTCCACCACCGGGGGGGGAGCTGGCGGGGCCGGGGCCGCGGCCTCAGCCGCCGCCGGAGGCGCAGGCGGCGGGGGCGGGGCCGGAACGTCCTGGGCCATGGCCGGGAGGGCGATCGCCGAAGTGGCGACGAGGGTGATGACGGCGCTGCGCATTCTGTTTCCTCGTTTCCTGTTGTTCATCCCCCAAGCCTTAATGTCAGACTGACGGATCATTGTGCCTTGATCATGGCGTCTGGCTAGACCTCGACGGCGGACTCCGCCAGCACCGTGAGACCCGCGGGCGTCACGTCGGCGAATCCGCCGCGCACTTCGAATGTCGTGACCTGGCCGTTCCGGTAGAGCCTGAGCTGGCCTTCCCGAAGGGCGGTCATGAAGGGGGCATGGCCCGGCAGGACGCCGAAGTCTCCTTCGGAGCCCGGCGCGTCCACCTGATCGACCTCACCGGAGAAGAGCTCCCGCTCCGGTGAGACCAGCGAGAATTGCAGCTTTCCGGCCATCAGGGTCAGGCTTCCGCCGCGAGCTGCTCGGCCTTGGCCACCGCATCCTCGATGGTGCCGACATTGTAGAAGGCCGCCTCGGGGAGATGGTCATACTCGCCGTCCACCAGCGCCTTGAACGAGCGGATGGTGTCCTCGAGGCTCACGAAGATGCCGGGCATGTTGGTGAACTGCTCGGCCACGTGGAAGGGCTGGGACAGGAACTTCTGGATCTTCCGCGCGCGGGAGACGGTCAGCTTGTCCTCTTCGGAGAGCTCATCCATGCCCAGGATGGCGATGATGTCCTTCAGGGCCTTGTACTGCTGAAGGGTCTCCTGGACCCGGCGGGCGACGGTGTAGTGCTCCTCGCCGATGACCAGGGGGTCCATGATCCGCGAGGTGGAGTCCAGCGGGTCCACGGCGGGGAAGATGGCCTGGGCGGCGATGTCGCGGTTGAGCACCGTGGTGGCGTCCAGGTGGGCGAAGGAGGTGGCCGGCGCCGGGTCGGTCAGGTCGTCGGCGGGCACGTAGATGGCCTGCACCGAGGTGATCGAACCCTTGTTCGTTGAGGTGATGCGCTCCTGCAGGTTGCCCATCTCGGTGGCCAGGGTGGGCTGGTAGCCCACAGCCGAGGGGATGCGGCCCAGGAGGGCGGACACTTCGGAGCCCGCCTGGGTGAAGCGGAAGATGTTGTCAATGAACAGGAGGACGTCCTTGCCTTCCTGGTCGCGGAAGTACTCGGCCTGGGCCAGGCCCGTCAGGGCGACCCGGGCGCGGGCGCCGGGGGGCTCGTTCATCTGGCCGTAGACCAGGGTGCACTTCGAGCCTTCGGTCGAGCCGGTCTTGCGCGGGTCGACGTTCACGTTGGACTCGATCATCTCGTGGTAGAGGTCATTGCCCTCGCGGGTCCGCTCGCCCACGCCCGCCAGCACGGAATAGCCGCCGTAAGCTTTGGCGATGTTGTTGATCAGCTCCTGCATGGTCACGGTCTTGCCCACGCCGGCGCCGCCGAACAGGCCGATCTTGCCGCCCTTGGTGTAGGGGCAGAGCAGGTCCACGACCTTGATCCCGGTGACCAGGACCTCGGCCGCCGTCGACTGGTCGGCGAAGGAGGGGGCCTCGCGGTGGATCGGGCTTGAGTAGGCGCTGGTGATCGGGCCGGCCTCGTCGATCGGCTCGCCGATGACGTTCATGATCCGGCCCAGGGTGGCCGGGCCGACGGGAACGGTGATGCCAGCGCCGGTGTCGACCACGGGCTGGCCACGGGTCAGGCCCTCGGTGGTGTCCATGGCGATGGTGCGAACGGTGTTCTCGCCCAGGTGCTGGGCCACCTCGAGCACCAGGCGGAAGGGCTTGCCCGTCCTCTGGTCGGTGTTGGAGGTCTCCAGGGCGTTCATGATCGCCGGCAGGTGGCCTTCGAATTCGACGTCGACGACGGCGCCGATGACCTGGACGATCCTGCCGGTGGCGACGCCGGCCTTCGGAGCGGCGGCCTTGGGCGCTGCGGAAGCCTTCGCCGCCTTGGGCGCGGCGGCCTTGGCCGCGGGAGCCTTCTTCGCAGCGGCCGTCTTGGCGGGGGCCTTGGGGGTCGTAGCCATGGTTTCGGACTCTCTCGGTTAGAGCGCCTCGGCGCCGGAGATGATCTCGATCAGCTCCTTGGTGATCTGCGCCTGGCGTGAACGGTTGTACTGCAGGGTCAGGCTGGCGATCATGTCGCCGGCGTTGCGGGTGGCGTTGTCCATGGCCGCCATCTGGGCGGCGTAGAACCCGGCCTGGTTCTCGAGCATGGCCGAGAAGACCTGGACGGTGAGGTTCCGGGGCAACAGGGTCTCAAGAATCCCCTCGGCGTCCGGCTCATACTCATAACCGGCGCCCTTGAGGTCGACAGGCTCGGCGCCGGCGACCTGGGCCGGGATCAGCTGGACGAAGGTCGGGGTCTGGACAACAACCGACTTGAACCGGCTGAAAAGCAGGGAGACCACGTCGATCTCACCGGCCTCGAACAGGGCGGCCACCTTCGCAGCCACGTCCTGCGCTGTCGCGAGGGAGGGATTTCCGCCCGCCTCGTAGCTCTCGACGATACGGTCGCCGTACTGGCGACGCAGCTGCTCGCGGGCCTTCTTTCCGATGGTGATCAGGCGCACGTCCCGGCCTTCGGCCAGGAGGCGGTTGATCCTCTCACGGGCCATCCGGACGATGGAGGAGTTGAAGCCGCCGGCCAGGCCCCGGTCGGAGGTGGCGACGATCACCAGCTGGCGCACGTCGCTCCCCGTGCCCACCAGGAGCTTCGGCGCCCCGTCGCCGGACACGCCGGCGGCCAGGTTGGCGATCACCGACGCCATGCGGTCCGCGTAGGGACGAGCGTTCTGGGCGTTATCCTGCGCCCGCCGCAGCTTGGCCGCTGCGACCATCTGCATCGCCTTCGTGATCTTCTGCGTGGCCTTCACGCTTCCGATCCGATTGCGCATTTCCTTCAGGCTGGCCATGTCGGGCGGTTCCGGTCCGGCCTCAGGCGAAGGTGGCGGTGAAGGCGTCGAGCACGCCGCGCAGGTCAGCCTCGACCTTGTCGGTGAGCGCCTTGCCCTCGCGGATGGTGTCGAGCAGCTTCTGGTGCTTGCCGTGCAGGTGCTTCAGCAGCTCCTGCTCGTAGCGGCCTACGTCGGCGGTCGGCACGCCATCGAGGTAGCCCCGGGTGCCGGCGTAGACGACGGCGACCTGCTCCTCCACGGAGAGAGGGGCGTACTGGGGCTGCTTGAGCAGCTCGGTCAAGCGCTCGCCGCGGGCCAGCTGACGCTGGGTTGTCGCGTCGAGATCGGATCCGAACTTCGCGAAGGCGGCCATTTCCCGGTACTGGGCGAGGTCGCCCTTGATCGGGCCGGCGGCGGTTTTCATCGCTTTGATCTGGGCCGAGGAGCCCACCCGGCTCACGCTGATGCCGACGTTCACCGCCGGGCGGATGCCCTGGAAGAAGAGATCGGTCTCAAGGAAGATCTGGCCGTCGGTAATCGAGATCACGTTGGTCGGGATGTAGGCCGACACGTCGTTGGCCTGGGTCTCGATGACCGGCAAGGCGGTCAGAGAGCCGTTGCCGTTCTCGTCATTGAGCTTGGCGGCGCGCTCCAGGAGGCGGGAGTGCAGATAGAAGACGTCGCCGGGATAGGCTTCGCGGCCCGGCGGGCGGCGCAGCAGCAGGGACATCTGGCGATAGGCGACGGCCTGCTTGGACAGGTCGTCGTAGATGATGACGGCGTGCATGCCGTTGTCGCGGAACCACTCGCCCATGGCGCAGCCCGCAAAGGGGGCCAGGAACTGCAGGGGCGCCGGCTCGGAGGCCGTAGCCGAAACCACGATGGTGTAGTCGAGGGCGCCGCGCTCCTCGAGGGTCTTGACGATCTGGGCGACCGTCGAGCGCTTCTGGCCGATGGCGACATAGATGCAGTAGAGCTTTGCGCTCTCATTATCGCCGGCGTTCATCGCCTTCTGGTTCAGGATGGTGTCGACGGCCACGGCGGTCTTGCCAGTCTGGCGGTCGCCGATGATCAGCTCGCGCTGGCCGCGGCCGATCGGGATCAGGGTGTCGATGGCCTTCAGGCCGGTCTGCACCGGCTCGTGCACCGACTTCCGCGGGATGATGCCCGGCGCCTTCACGTCCACCCGGCGGCGCTCGGCCACGTTCTTGATCGGGCCCTTGCCGTCGATGGGCTCGCCCAGCGGGTTGACCACGCGGCCCAGCAGGCCCTTGCCGACCGGCACGTCCACGATCTCGGAGAGGCGGCGGACCTCGTCGCCCTCGGCGATGGCGCGGTCCTCGCCGAAGATCACGACCCCGACGTTATCTCGCTCCAGATTCAGGGCCATTCCCTTCACGCCAGCCTTGGGGAATTCGACCATTTCACCGGACTGGACATTGTCCAGGCCGAAAACCCGGGCGATGCCGTCGCCGACGGACAGGACCTGTCCGACATCGGAGACGTCGGCGTCCTGGCCGAAGTTGGCGATCTGGGACTTCAGGATGGCCGAGATTTCGGCGGCGCGGATATCCATGGCTTACGCTCTCTTCAGGGCGAACTTGAGGGAATCGAGCTTCGAACGAAGCGAAGCGTCGAAGAGTTTGGATCCGACCCGGACGCGAATGCCGCCCAGCAGGGCGGGATCCACGCGGGTTTCGATTTCGGGGGCCTTGCCAAGAGCGGTGCGGAGGGCCTCGGCGACAGCCTTGGACTGGGCGGCGCTCATCGGCGCGGCGGTTGTGACCACGGCGGACACCGCGCCCCGGGCGGCGGCGTCGAGGGCCTCGAAGGCGGCCAGCGCCTCCGGGAGGACCGAGGCCCGACCGTTCGCGGCCAGCAGGCCGAGGAACTTGCGGGTGGTCTCAGAGAACTTCGCCTTCGCGGCCAGTGCGCCCAGGGCGTTGGCCTTGTCGGTCGAGGTGAAGGCGGGAGAGGCCAGGAGGGTCCTCAGGTCGGACGAGTCCGCACGCATCCGCCTCAGGGCCGCAACATCCTCGGCGACCGCCCTGATCGTCCCGGTCTCGTTCGCGAGATCGAAAAGGGCCCGGGCGTAACGATCGCCCACATCTGAAGTCCTGGAATCGTCCGCCACTTGCTCCGCCCGCCCGATGCGTGTGTCACAGACGCCGGAAGCGCTTTCCGACGGCTAAAGGCTTGAAAGCGCTTGGAAAAGCACAGACGCCGACAGCCCTTTTCAGAACCCCCGACCCGAAGCCGCGCGTCTGATATCACGCAGCCTTCGGCGCCGCAACCAACGGCTCGCGGCGGAATCGCCGGTGACCGGAAAGCGCGCCCTCACCCGGCCTCAGCCCTCCGCCGCCAGACGGCTGAAGACGGCGGAGCCGGCGGCGATCATCCGGCCATCCGGCGCCTCCAGCCGGGCCCTCACGAAGGCCAGGCTACGGGTTCGGCGGTCGACCCACGACTCCAGGACGCCGGACGGCGCCAAGCCGCAGGCCGGGCCGAAATCAAGGGAAAGGGAGACCGGCCGGACGCCGTCCCCGGCGACCTCCGACAACCGCGCCTGGATCAGGGCGGCGACGCCGGCGGGATCGGCGGGAATGGGCGAAGGGGCTCGGCGCGGGTCAGTCATGGCGGGCCTCATGCCGCGGTCGGGCCGGGTTGGGAAGAGCCTTTCCCGAGAGGGCGCAATCCTGTCGCGCGAGTCAGCGGGCCGGTGTATGCCTCGGCCCGTTCGGCGCGGAGCGAAGACCCGTTCGGAGACCCAGGGCCATGGCCAGATCCGACACCCGAGACGCACCGCCCCGGCGGCGGCGTTCCTTCCTGCAGGGACTCGTCTACTGGGGCGCAGTTCTGTTCGTCTGGGGCCTGATCTTCGCCCTCGCCTTCCTGGCCGTCTTCGCCGCCGACCTGCCGGACACGTCCAACCTGAACGCTGTCCGCCGTCAGCCCTCGATTTCCTACCTGGACCGTTCCGGCGCCCTTGTTTCCGTGCGGGGCAGCCAGTACGCGCCGCCCGTCGACCTCGACAAGCTTCCCCCCTATGTGCCCGCCGCCTTCGTGGCCATCGAGGACCGGTGGTTTTACTGGCACTTCGGTTTCAACCCCTGGGGCATCGTCCGAAGCCAGGTCTACAACCTGACCCACAGGGGCGATGGACCCCTGCGGGGCGGCTCGACCATCACCCAGCAGCTGGCGCGCAACCTTTTCCTGACCATGGACCAGACCTATCGGCGCAAGGCGCAGGAACTGGTCCTGGCCATCTGGCTGGAGACGAAGTTCACCAAGAAGGAGATTCTCGCCCTCTACCTGAACCGGGTCTACTTCGGGGCCGGCGCCTACGGCATCGAGGCCGCCGCCCAGAGGTATTTCGGAAAGCCGGCCGACCAGCTCACCATCGGCGAGAGCGCCCTCCTGGCCGGCATGATGAAGGGCCCGTCTCGCTACAGTCCCGTCTCCTCCGCAGACCGGGCCGCCCGGCGCGCGACCGTGGTGCTCAATGAAATGGTCCGCGCCGGCGCCATCACGCCCGCCCAGCGGGCGGAGGCGATCGGCACCCCTGTGCGGGTCAACCCCACCCTGGCCAGCCAGCGTGCGCAGTACTTTACGGACTGGGTGGATGAACAGGTTCGCGGTCTGGTGGGAGAGCCCACAGAGGACCTCATTGTCGAGACCACCCTTGACCTGCCCATCCAGGTTTCGGCCGAGCAGGCCCTGCGGGCCGGAGTCGCCGGGGCTCGGGGACAGGGCGTCCAGCAGGGCGCCCTCGTGGCGCTCGACGGGGAGGGACGCGTCCGCGCCTATGTGGGAGGCGTCGACTACGAGGACAGCCAGTTTGACCGCGCCTCCATGGCCCGGCGGCAGGCGGGGTCGGCCTTCAAACCCTTCGTCTACCTGACGGCGCTGGAGCGGGGCCGCACCCCCGAGACCCCGGTGGTCGACGAGGCGATCCGGATCGGAACCTGGGAGCCCAGGAACTACACCGGCGAGTTCCTGGGCCCCATCACCCTGCAAACGGCGCTGGCCCAATCGGTGAACACTGTCGCGGCCCGGCTGGCGAACGAGGTGGGCACCGGCAATGTGGCCGCCACGGCCCGGCGTCTGGGAATCCGCTCACCGATCCAGCTGGACCCCTCCATGGCCCTCGGCGCCGTCGAGGTCAGTCCCCTCGAGATGGCCCAGGCCTACACCCCTTTCTCGAATGGCGGCTATCTGTCGCCAGCCTGGGCCATAGAGCGGGTGCGGACGGCGAGCGGCAGGGTGCTCTACGACCGGTCGGTCGCCCGGCCGGCCAGGACCCCGGTGATCTCGTCCCCGGCGCTGCCGCAGATGAACCAGATGCTGCGCCAGGTCCTGGTCTCCGGGACGGGAACCCGGGCCCGTGTCCCGGGCTATGACCTCGCGGGCAAGACCGGCACCACCAGCGACTACAGGGACGCCTGGTTCGTGGGCTACACCGGCGGCTTCGTGGCGGCGGTCTGGGTGGGCCGGGACGACAACACCCCCATGCGGCGGGTGACCGGCGGCGGGGCCCCGGCGGCGGTCTGGCAGGCCTTCATGAGCCGCGCCCTCCCCCGGCTGCGGGCCGAACCCATCCCCGGCGGTCTCCCGCCACCTACGGCCGAAGAAGATCCCATCGGAGACATTCTACAGGCGCCTGCCGAGACTCCGGCCCAGGCGGATCCGGCAGTCCGACCCTCGGCGCCGGCCCCATCCCCTGCGGCGAGCCCGCCTCAGCCCTCCGCCGCCCCGAGGGCGTGAAGCCGGGGACCTTCTCGTCTCAGCCATTCACGATGGGGTGAGGGGTCGCCGACGAGGTCCCTGACCAGGGCCCAGAAGGCCGGACCGTGATGGGGCTCCAGGATGTGCGCGCACTCATGGGCGGCGACATAGTCGGCGACCGGCGTTGGGGCGAGGGCAAGCCGCCAGACATAGCGCACCGAGGGCGGCGCGCCCCCCCGTCCCGGCGTGCAGGAGCCCCAGCGAGTGCGGGTGTCGGTCACTGTTACGGTCGGCAGAGGCGCCCCGAGAGTCTCGCAGTGGCGCCGGGACAACTCGCGGAAGCCGGTCAGGGCCTCGTGCTTCAGAACCCTCACCACCGAGCGCGCAAAGGCCTCGGGCTCCCCTGCGGCCCGGATGACGAGCGCCCCGTCCGGGTCGTCGAACAGACGGGTGCGCCCCGTCCCGGCCTCCAGCCGGCAGGCGCGGTCGAAGACGGTGAGTTCAAGCCCTGGCGCCAGGGGCGAGGACTCCGGGACCGCTGCAAGACGGCTCCGGATCCAGTCCGCACGGCTCCGCGCGAAGCGGGCGGCTTCCATCAGGCCCCGCAGGTCGGGGGCGGAGGCCACGACCTCGCGGCGGGTGCGGTCGAGGCGAAGAGCGATCCGGCGGGAGCGGCGGTTGACCCGCAACCGCACAGGCAGGCCCTCGACCTCGATCAGATCGCCGTCGGCGTACGACCGCCCGAAACCCAAGAGGCTCAAGGGCGGCTCAGCCGGCAGGCGCGGCGACGCGCGCTTCCTGGCGGGCGATGAAGGCGGCGACCCGGGGATAGATCTCCTCCCGGAAGCGTCGCCCATTGAAGACCCCGTAATGGCCCACATGGGGCTGCACGTAGTCCTCCCGCAGGTCATCCGGGAGACCGGTGCACAGGGTATGGGCGGCCTGAGTCTGGCCGATCCCGGAGATATCGTCGAGTTCTCCCTCGACCGTGAGCAGGCCGATGTCGGTGATGGCCGAGGGCCGCACCAAGCGGCCCTCATGGGTCAACTCGCCCTTGGGCAGGAGGTGCTGCTGGAAGACGATGTCGACGGTCTGGAGATAAAACTCCTCCGTGAGGTCCAACACTGAGAGGTACTCGTCGTAGAATTCCAGGTGCTTCTCGGCGGAGTCGCCGTCTCCGTTCATCAGGTCCTGCAGGTACCGCCAGTGGGCGTCCTGGTGCCGCTCCATGTTCATGGACATGAACGAATAGAGCTGGACAAAGCCCGGATAGACCCGGCGACCCGCGCCTGCGAATGGCAGGGGCACGGTGCTGATCATATTCGATTTGAACCAGGCGAACGGCCGCTCCTCGGCCAGCTTGTTGGTCACCGTCGGTGAAAAGCGGGCGTCGAGGGGAGAGCCCATGAAGGTCATGGAGGCGGGCCGGCCCTCGTCCCCATCCTCGGCCATCAGGGCGGCGGCCGAAAGCACGGCCGGACCGGGCTGACAGACGGCGACCACATGGCAGCGCGGGCCCAGGCGGCGAAGCATTTCCCGGACATGGTCCAGGTAGTCATGGAAGTCGAAGCGGCCCTCAAGAACCGGCACGTCCCGGGCGTTGGACCAATCTGTGATGAAAACCTCATGGTCCTGCAGAAAGGTCCGGACCGTATCCCGCAGGAGGGTTGCATAGTGGCCGGACAAGGGCGCGACAATCAGGACCGCGGGCGCCGCCGCGGTGCGTCCTGCCCGGCGCAGATCCAGGGGGTCGCGCACGAAGTGCGTCAACTTGACCCAGGGGCTGGACCAGGCCTCCACCCGCCGAACCCGGACGTCCACTCCCGAGATTCTGACGCTTTCGATCCCCCAATCGGGCCGCCCGTAGCGGCGCGTCAGATTGGCGAACAGGTCGGCGGAAGCGAAGAGGCGCCGTCCGACCGGGGTCTCACGGGCGGGATTCAGCGGTGAACTCCAGTACTGGCGCGTCACCCGGGCGGCCGCCCTGAGGGGGGCGGCGACATAGAATCCGGCTTCGTAGAGGGTATAAAGCATGGTCGCCCAATGATGTTGCAACGCAACATATCGCGCCGAAGCGCGCCGGATGTCCAGCCCGGAAGGCTTCAGCCCCGTTTCATGGCGTCACGGACCTGGCCGGCGAGGGCCTCTGGAGCCATACCGTACGGCAAGACGCGAGCGAACTGACCTGACGGATCCATCAGGTAGCTGATCGAGGAGTGGTTGATCAGGTAGGCGTCCCCTTCGCCCTGCTTTTCGTAATAGACCTTGTACGCACGCGCGACGGCGGCCACCTGCTCGGGGGTGCCTGTCAGTCCGACCACACCAGGCGGAAAGGCCGGATTGTTCAGGTAAGCGGCCATCTGGGCCGGAGTGTCGCGTTCCGGATCCACAGAGACGAAGATGATCTGCACCTTCTTCCCGTCCGGACCGAGGAGGTCGAGTGTCCGTCCCAGGGTGTCGAGGGTGGTCGGACAGACATCCGGGCAAAACGTGAAGCCAAAGAACACGATGCTCCAGCGCCCCTTGAGACCTGCCTCCGTAAAGGGCCGGCCCGTCGTGTCGACCAGTGTGAAGGGCCCGCCAGGGCCCGCCTGGGGGCTGGACGTCGCCTCCGGCGGGGGCCGGCGTCCTCCGATCTGAACAGCCAGGAAAGTCAGGCCGGCGACAAGGATAGCGGCGGCCAGAAGGCGCAGGATCAGCTTGGGTGTCATGCGAGGCCGTCCCCGGGGTTTAGGTCGGGGAGGCTTTAGCGCGGAATATCTCCGGCTTCCAGCCACGGCGCGGGTCCGGCTTGCCTAGTCCTGCCCTACGCGCCAAGCTCCAATTCCGGTCGGGCATGCGAGCCACGCTCATGAGTGCAACCGAAACTGCCGAGCACGTCGAACCCGCCGAGTCGCAGGAGGGTCGTCCTCTCCTGCTGGTTGATGACGACGAACTCCACTGCATCCGCACTGGGCGCGCCCTGGAGGCCCGGGGGTTCCAGATCGTGCGGGCGCGCAACCTGGCGGAGGCCAGGAGGGTCATACTGTTAGAGCCCCCGGCATTCGCTGTTCTGGAGATGCGTCTGAGGGATGGCCTCGGCCTTGCGGTGATCGAGGCCCTGCTCTGCCGGCGCCCGGACAGCCGCGCTGTCGTGCTGACGGCCTTCGGATCCATCGCCAACGCTATTGCCGCCGTCAGGCTGGGGGCGGCGGATTACCTGACCAAGCCGGCGAACGGGGAAGACCTGACCGCCGCCCTGCTGGGCCAGGCGCCTGCAAACGGGTTGGCTCTGAAACCCATGACTGCAGACCGGGCGCGCTGGGAACACATTCACCGGGTCCTTGAGTTCAGCGGATACAACATTTCCGAGGCCGCGCGACGCCTGGGCCTGCACCGCCGGACCCTGCAGAGGATTCTGGCCAAGCGAGCGCCGCGCTGAGGCGATACGCTCAAACCTCGAGATCTACGGCCAGCACCCCCGAGGCGCGCAGGGCCGCCAGGCGCGCAAAGGCGATGGTCAGGGCCTTGCGGCGGCTTCCGGCCAGGGGCGAAAGGGGAGCCTCCCGCACCAGAG
>NZ_JADBZL010000182.1:0-7307 GCF_020402505.1 Phenylobacterium sp.
AAGAAGGGCGAGGAGGGCGATGGAAATCTTGGACATGGCGACTTTCAAAGCTTGCAGGACAGGATCGGCAGGGGGCCGCGCCGCTGGATTAGTCCAGCCGGGTGTACGCTGGCTACCGGTCTGGCCTCCGCTCCCCCAGTGATCACGCGGTCGTGATCACGGAGCCAGGACTCAGAACTTCCTGCCCCCCGACCCGATATCCGGCGCCCGGAATCAGATCAGCCCCTGGACCAAGACGCCTGTTTTTTGAGCTATCGAAGTCCATCGCCTGTTTTTTCGGCGCCCGTCGAATGCGGCAGGATCATAGCGCTCTAGCGTCTCCTCAGGTTCCGTCCGCCATTCCGGCGCGGAGCCGTTCCACCAGGAATCGAGCGGGAGCGACGGGATGAAACTGATCATGGCGATCGTCAAACCCTTCAAGCTGGATGATGTACGCGAAGCCCTCGTGTCGTCCGGCGTCGAGGGTCTCACGATCACGGAAGTCAAGGGTTACGGACGGCAGAAGGGGCAGACCGAGATTTATCGGGGCGCCGAGTACCAGGTGAACTTCATCCCAAAGGTGAAGCTCGAGGCGGTGGTCGACGACGCCGCTGCAGCGGGGGTGGTCGAGACGATCAAGACCGCCGCCTCCACCGGCAAGATCGGCGACGGGAAGATCTTCGTCATCGACGTGGCCGACGCCGTGCGCATCCGCACCGGTGAAACCGGCGCCTCCGCGCTCTGATCCCCCGAGGAAGGAACACCAAATGAACCGGTTCAAATTCAAGGGTCTGGCTGGGCTGATGCTTGCCTTGACCCTTGCCGGAGCGCCGCTGGCGGCTCCGGCCTTCGCCCAGGAGGTCGCGCCTGAGGCGGCGGCGGCCCCGGCCGCTGCGCCTGCGGAAGCGGCCCCTGCGCCCGCCGAGGCCGCGGCTCCGGCTGTGGATGTGGCTGTGACAGTGGCCGCCGAAGAAGCCCCCGCCCCCGTCCCGGACAAGGGCGACACGACCTGGATGCTGGTTTCCACCGTCCTGGTCCTGCTCATGATCCTGCCGGGCCTCGCCCTCTTCTACGGCGGTCTGGTCCGCCAGAAGAACATGCTGTCCATGCTGATGCAGGTCGGTGTGGTCACCGTAATCGGCATGATCGCCTGGATGTTCTGGGGCTACAGCCTCGCCTTCTCCGACGGCGGCGCCCTCGACAAGTTCATTGGCGGCGGCGGACGTCTCTTCCTGAATGGCGTGACACCTGCAAGCAATGTAGCGACCTTCTCCACCGGCGTCGTTATCCCGGAACTGGTCTTCATGGCCTTCCAGATGACGTTTGCCTGCATCACCGCCGCCCTCGTGCTGGGCGGCGTGGCCGAGCGGATGAAGTTCGCGGCGGTCGTGGCCTTCGCGGTCCTCTGGCCCCTGCTGTCCTACTATCCGCTGGCCCACATGGTCTGGTGGTGGGCGGGTCCGGACGCCGTCGCGGCCGCCCCCACCGACCCGATCCAGTCCGGTCTGCTCTGGGGCTTCGGCGCCCTCGACTTCGCCGGGGGCACCGTCGTCCACATCAACGCCGGTATCGCCGCCCTGGTCGGCGCCCTGATCCTCGGGCCCCGCAAGGGATTCGGGACCGAGCCGATGCCGCCCCACTCCCTGACCCTGACCATGACCGGTGCGGGCCTCCTCTGGGTGGGCTGGTTCGGCTTCAACGCCGGCTCCAACCTGGAAGCCAACGGCTACGCGGCCCTCGCCATGGTCAACACCCTGGTGGCGACCGCCGCGGCGGGCTTCTCCTGGGTGGTCACCGAATGGGTCACCCGCAAGCGCGCCAGCGCCCTGGGCCTGGCCTCCGGACTGGTCGCCGGTCTGGTCGCCATCACCCCGGCCGCGGGTTTCGCCGGGCCGGTCGGCGCGGTCCTCCTCGGCCTGGTGGTCTCGCCGATCTGCGTGATCTTCTGCTCCAAGATCAAGAACGCGCTGAAGTACGACGACAGCCTGGACGCCTTCGGCATCCACGCCATCGGCGGCATCGTCGGCGCCATCGCCACCGGCCTGCTGGTCAACCCCGCCTGGGGCGGCGCCGGCGTGGTCGACTACACGACCTGCGCCGCTGACGGCGACATCTCCACCTGCGACACCGCCGCCTACGTCCTGTCGACCCAGGTGATGGCGCAGGTGAAGGCGGTCTTGGTGGCCATCGCCTGGTCCTCGGTCGCCAGCGCCATTGTCTTCTTCCTGATCAAGTACACCGTCGGACTGCGCTCCTCGGTGGACAACGAGGAAGAGGGCCTGGACATCTCCGAGTTTGGAGAGCGCGCCTACCACAACTGATCCTCCCCTCAGTCGTGGCGGAACGGGGACCCCTCGGGGTCCCCGTTTTCGTTTCGGGGACGCCGATCAGACGAAGGGGGTCAGGGGCGCGCCCAGGCGGCAGGCCCGCACCCACCAGGCCGGGTGTTCTTCCGCCAGGACCGCCGCCAGCCGGGTGGCGGCGGGAGCGTCCCGGCACAGGGCGAAGCCTGTCGCCCCGGAGCCCGAAAGACGGGCCAACAGCGTCTCCGGCGCCGCCCGCAGGCGTTCGAGCACCGTTGCGATGACCGGCGCAACGGCGATCGCAGGCGCCTCCAGGTCGTTTCGCAACCCCGAAAGCCACCCGGCGACCCCGGACACACCAGAGTTGGGCGCGGGCCGGGAAGGCGGAGACAGGTCGCCGAAACGGCCGACGGCGTCGAAGGCCCGGTAGACGGCGCCCGTCGGGCAGGCGACGCCAGGGTTGACCAGCACCGCGGGAAGCCCTGGAAGGTCCGGCGCCGGGGCCAGCACCTCTCCCCTTCCCGTCGCGGTCACGGGCCGGCTGCGGATGCAGGCAGGGACATCAGAGCCGAGGTCCGCCGCCAGGATCTCCAGGTCTTTCCCGGACATCGGGCTGGCCCATGCCCGGCTGAGCAGGCGCAGGGTTGCGGCGGCGTCGGCGGAGCCGCCGCCCAGGCCCGCAGCCACGGGCAGGCGCTTGTCGAGGACGAGGGCCGGAGGCGGCTCTGCCCGTCCAAGCTTCTGCGCAAGCTGGCGCGCAGCCAGCAGCACCAGATTGTCACCCGCCTCCAGGCCGCTGGCGAAGGGTCCGCTCAGGCGCAAGGCCGGGCCTGGTCCGGTCGATATCGATACCTCGTCGCCGATGTCGGCGAACACCATGAGGCTATCCAGGGGATGGTACCCGTCGGCGCCCGGCGGGCCGACGTGCAGGTAGAGGTTGACCTTGGCCGGCGCGAAGGCGCTTGCGCTCATGGTCGGGTCAGGGCTTCCGCGCGGCGGGGAGAGGCGAGGGCGCCAGACCCTCGGCCAGCTTGCGTTCGGCGTCTGCGCGGATCTTAGGGTCCGGATCCAGGGTCAGGACCCGCCTCCACTGAAAGCCCGCCTCGTCGCGCCGACCGACCCTCCAGTAGGCATCGCCCAGGTGGTTGTTCAGCTCCGGATCGCCAGGCTCAAGCTCCACGGCCATCTCCAGCGTCGTCACCGCCTGTGGGAAGTCTCCCAGCCGGTAGTAGGCCCAGCCCAGGCTGTCGACCATAGCGCCGGACCGGGGATTCTGGCTCACCGCCCGTCGGACCATCTCCAGCGCCTGGTCCAGGTTCTCGTTCCGGTCGATCCAGGAATAGCCCAGATAGTTGAGGAGCTCGGGCTCGTCGGGATTGAGGGCCAGGGCGGCCTTGAGATCACGCTCAGCCTCTGGCCAGCGGCCCGCCCGCTCAAGAGAGACCCCGCGGGCATAGGACAGCCGCCAGTCCGGCGGTGAACTGGCGAGGACCGGGTCAAGCACGTCTGCGGACTCGGAAAACATCTCATTGGCCCTGAGGATGTCCGACAGGTTGATCACCGCATCGACGTCGCCACCCGCAGCCGACTGACGGGCCAGACGCAGGGCTGTCTCCTTGTCCCCGGCCCTCTGATGGCTCCAGGCCAGCTTGGCCTGGGCGGTGGTGAATTCGGGCGCCGTGGAGGGCGTCCGCGCGTAGGCGGCGCGGGCGTCCTCGGCCAGGCCATCGCCGTCGAGCAGATCGCCGACGAGGATCCATGCAGCGTATTGTTCGGGATCCAGTCTCAGCGCCAGACGCAGGTAGGCGAGGCCCATCTGCTCCTGACCGGCTGCAATGAGGGTCGCCGCCACAGGGATCAGGGTCTGCGCCGCACCCTGGCGAAGGGTGGGCTGAGGCTCCGCCCGGCCCGCCGCGGCGCGGGCGCGGGCCGCTTTCACAGCCGAATTCCTGGGGTCCGTCGCCAGAAGTCCATCGTAGAGGGTGATGGCTTCAGGAGCCCGTTTTCGGCGCTCCAGAAAGCCGCCATAGGCCAGGACCGTGACCTGCCCGGGAGAGTCGCCTCCCGCCAGGACCTTGAAGTTGGTTTCCGCCTCGTCGAGCCGCCCGGTGCGCTCGAAGAGCCGGGCCTGGGCCAGGAGCCCGAAGACATCGACCATTCGGTCGCCCGGCGACTGGGGCCGGACAAGGAGCCCCTCCTTGTCCCCGGCCATGGCGGCGGCCCAGGGCGCCAGCAGGGCGGTGGCGGCGCGGTGCGGGAAGGCGGCGCTTTCCGGGGTGAGGAGGCTGCGCACCTGCCGCGCGCGACCGGTCGACATGCCCTCGACGGCCCGAACAAGACGGCTGAGGGAAAGGTTCGGCGGAGACGTCGTCTCGGAGGTCGGCGCAAGGCGCGCGGCGGTCTCCACATCTCCGGCCAGGAGGGCGGCGACGAAGGCCCTCTCGTCGACGATGCCCGCAGCGTCCGGATCGAGAATGCGCACGGCGCCATAGTAGCGCGCCGCGTCGGCGGGACGTCCGGCGTTGAGGGCCGCGCGGCCGGCAAGGAACTGTCCGTAGGGCGAGGCGCCAGTTCCCTCCGGGCGGAGGCCCGCCTGCCCAGGAGCGGTGGCGCAGGCGGCCAGCATGGCCAGCGCGCCCGCCGCCGCCAGACGCGCCGCAGCGCGCCCCAGGGTCCGTTGTTTCCACCTGGCCATGGAGCGGGTGTTCACCTGTTCGCTCCCCCCGGCAAGTCCGTCTACATGTTCGGGTAGTTGGGCCCGTCGCCGCCCTGGGGCGTCGTCCAGGTGATGTTCTGCGAGGGGTCCTTGATGTCGCAGGTCTTGCAGTGGACGCAGTTCTGGAAGTTGATCTGGAACCGCGGATTGGACCCGTCGTCCTCGGTCAGGACCTCGTACACCCCGGCCGGACAATAGCGCTGAGCCGGCTCGGCATAGTTTGGCAGGTTGACGCTGATCGGGATCGAGGCGTCCTTGAGCCTCAGGTGCGCCGGCTGGGCTTCGTCGTGGTTGGTCGAGGACAGGAAGACCGACGACAGTTTGTCGAAGCTCACCACGCCGTCGGGCTTGGGATAGGCGATTGGCTGATAGTCCTTGGCGAGCCCGGTGGACTCCGCATCGGACTTGCCGTGCTTCAGGGTGCCAAAGAACGAGAAGCCGCCCAGCATGCCCGCAAGGGTCGCGTCGACGCCGCCGAGGATCAGACCTGGTATCGTCCCGAACTTCGACCACAGGGGCTTGAAGTTGCGGACGGCGTGAAGCTCCTTGGCGATGGACGAGGCCCTGTAGGCGGTCTCGTAGTCAACCAGTTCGTCGCCGCCGCGTCCCGCCTGAATGGCGCCAAAGGCCGCCTCGGCCGCCAAGATCCCGCTCTTCACGGCGTTGTGGGAGCCCTTGATGCGCGGCACGTTGACCATCCCCGCCGAACAGCCCAGCAGGGCGCCGCCCGGGAAATAAAGCTTCGGCAGGGACTGCTCGCCCCCCTCGGTGATGGCGCGGGCCCCGTACGAGATTCGCTCGCCGCCCTCGAGATAGGGCCGGATGGCCGGGTGGGTCTTGAAGCGCTGGAACTCGTCGAAGGGCGACAGGTACGGGTTCTTGTAGTTCAGGTGCACAACGAAGCCGATGGCCACGTAGTTGTCCCCGAAGTGATACATGAAGGAGCCGCCGCCGGTCTGGTTGTCCAGGGGCCAGCCGAAGGTGTGCTGGGTCAGGCCCGGCTGGAAGGCGGCGTCCGGCACCTTCCAGAGCTCCTTGATGCCGATGCCGTACTTCTGAGGCTCCCGGCCCTTGTTCAGATCAAAGCGCGCCTGGAGCTGCTTGGCCAGCGAACCGCGGACGCCCTCGCCGATCAGGGTGTACTTTGCGTGCAGCTCGATGCCGGGCTGGTAGTCCGGGCCGGGCTGACCGTCCTTGCCGATGCCAAAGACGCCCGCGACCACGCCCTTGACCGAACCCTCGTCATTGAAGACCAGCTCGGAGGCGGCCATGCCGGGGTAGATCTCCACCCCCAGGCCCTCGGCGTGTTGGGCCAGCCAGCGGCAGACATTACCCAGGCTGGCGATGTAGTTGCCGTGGTTCAGCATCCACTTGGGGAAGGGCGCCCAGCTGACATCCAGCTCACCGGCCGGGCCAAGCATCAGGAACTTGTCCTGGGTCACCGCCGTTTCGAGGGGAACGCCCAGTTCCTTCCAGTCCGGCAGCAGCTCGGCGATCCCGCTGGGATCGATCACGGCCCCCGAAAGGATGTGCGCGCCGACCTCGGACCCCTTCTCCAGAACCGCGACCGAAATCTCGGCGCCCGCAGCCTCCGCCATCTGCTTCAGACGGATGGCCGCGGCCAGGCCGGACGGACCGGCGCCGACGATGACCACATCGTATTCCATCGCCTCGCGTTCGAGGGTCTCGCTCATTTTGCAAGCTCCGGTGCGCCGGTCGCCCCGCGCCGGCCTTGTTCCCTTCAGGCCTTATCAATAGCTTACGTCGGGTGGGTCAAGGGCGAATGGCGCCGGGCCCACCGCCAGCTGAGGGAATTTGCCGCAGATGAGCCGCCCGCCGGCCGCCGCCGTCTCCGAAAGCCTGCTCGCCTTCTGGGCGGAGGCGGGCGTCGATGCGGCCCTGCTCGAAACCACAGTGGATCGAATCGCGGAGGGACAGAGGCCGCTGGCGCCGAGGTTCGCCCCGGCGACAGCCCCGTCGCACGAACCCGCGACGGTGCGACGCGCGCCCCGGCCACCGGCGATCGAGACCGCGCGGGAGATCGCTCGCGCCTGCAGCGACCTGGAGGCTCTCGCCACCGCGATCGAGGCCTTCGAGGGGTGCCCGATCCGCTTTGAAGGGGCGGCGAGCCGGGCGGTGTTCTCCCGGGGGCCGGCGGACGCCCCGGTGGTGGTGATCGGCGAGGCGCCCGGCGCCGAGGAGGATCGCGCGGGACGCCCCTTTGTCGGCAAGGCGGGCCGCATGCTCGACCGGATGCTGGAGGCCATCGGGCTCAACGACCGGGTCTTCATCACCAACACCGTCTTCTG
>NZ_JADBZL010000183.1:0-12553 GCF_020402505.1 Phenylobacterium sp.
CCGGGCGAAGACCACCCCGCCCTCAGCCTCGATCTCGCCCCCGGCCCGGCTGGCGACGTGGACCTTCGCGCCGGGGATGCGGGTCAGGAACTGGTGCGGGCCTGTGAAGTCCAGCTGGGTCAGCCCCGGGAAGAGGGCGAAGACGATATGGAAGGGGGGACGGCTCATGGCGTGGCTCCTACCTGCGCCCGAACAGGCGCTCGATGTCGGACAGTTTCAGCTCCACCCAGGTGGGACGGCCATGGTTGCACTGGCCGGAATTGGGGGTGGCCTCCATTTCGCGCAGGAGGGCGTTCATCTCGGCGGCGGTCAGGCGCCGGCCGGCCCGGACCGAGCCGTGGCAGGCCAGGGTCGAGCAGACCTCCTGCAGGCGTTCGCGCAGGGAAAGGGCCTGCCCCGTCTCGGCCAGGTCGTCGGCGATGTCGCGGACCAGGCCCGCCGCGTCGGTCTCGCCCAGCAGGGCCGGAATCTCGCGCACCAGGACGGCGCCCGGACCAAAGGACTCCACGACCAGACCCAGGGCCTCCAGCTCCTCGGCCCTCGCCGCGACGCGCTCGGCCTCGGCGGGGTCCAACTCCACCACCTCGGGCAGCAGCAGGGCCTGGCGAACGACCCCGCCGGCCTCCAGTTGCGCCTTCATCCGCTCGTAGACCAGGCGCTCGTGGGCGGCGTGCTGGTCCACCACCACCAGGCCGTCGCGGGTCTGGGCGATGATGTAGGTAGCGTGGACCTGGGCCCGGGCCGCGCCCAGGTGCTGGTCGATCGCCTCGGCCTCGACGGGGACTTCGGCATAGTCGAACGGCGCTCCCGGATCGGCCAGGCCGGGCGCCGGTTCGGCCCGGGCGGACAGGCCCTCCAGTCCGGGCAGGACGGCGCTGCGTCCCGATCCCGCCGTCGGGTTCCAGCCCCCCATGCGCCAGGCGGAGAATTCCGCTGCCGAGGGCCCCGGCGTGAAGCCGCCGAGCCCCTGTGGGCGCAGGGCCGACAGGGCGGCTTCGGAGTGGGTGGTGGCGCTGCGGTGGGCGGCGCCGGCCAGGGCGTGCCTCAGCCCCCCCACCACCAGGCCGCGGACCAGGGCCGGGTCGCGGAACCGCACCTCGGCCTTGGCGGGGTGGACGTTGACGTCGACGGCGTGGGCGTCGACCTCCAGGTAGAGGGCCGTCACCGGATGCCGGTCCCGGGCCAGGAAGTCGGCGTAGGCGCCGCGCAGGGCGCCCTGCAAGAGGCGGTCGCGCACCGGCCGGCCGTTGACGAACAGGTGCTGGTGCGAGGCCGTCCCCCGGTTCAGTGTCGGCAGGCCGGCGTATCCCGTCAGCCGCACCCCCTCCCGCTCATGATCCACCGCCAGGGCGTTGTCGGCGAAGTCCCGGCCGAGAATGGCCGACAGTCGGGCCAGCCGCCCCTCCGGCCCCGGCGTCTCTGCGGGCAGGCGAAGGACGGCGCGGCCGTCGATCTCCAGGCTGAAGGCCACCGCCTCGTGGGCCATGGCCTGGCGCTTCATCTCCTCGGCGATGGCCTGGCTCTCGGCCCGTTCCGACTTCATGAACTTCAGCCGGGCGGGGGTGGCGTAGAAGAGGTCGCGCACCTCGACCCGGGCGCCGTGCGGGCCCGGGAAGGCCGCCGGGGCGGGCCGCCCGACCGCGCCGCCCTCCACTGTCAGGCTCCAGGCCTCCGCCGCGCCCCGCGCCCGGGACGTCAGGGTCAGGCGGGCCACGGAGCCAATGGACGGCAGGGCCTCGCCCCGGAAGCCCAGGGTGGCGATGTTGAGGAGGTCATAGTCGCCGGCGGCGTCCGGGGCGAGCTTGGAGGTGGCGTGGCGCTCCACCGCCAGCAGGAGCTCGTCGGGGGTCAGCCCGGAACCGTCGTCCTCCACCAGGATGCGCGACAGGCCTCCGCCCTCCACCTGGACCGCGATGCGCCGGGCGCCGGCGTCGAGGGCGTTTTCCACCAGCTCCTTGACGGCGCTGGCCGGGCGTTCGACCACCTCACCGGCGGCGATGCGGTTGACCGTTTCGGGGGGCAGGCGTCTGATGGTCATGAGGGGTCCTGCGGAAGGCACCATGTTAGCGCGATTCCGGAACCGTCGTCCGACCGTCTGCAGAGCGTCGCGGGAGCGTCCCGGCGCCCTGCGCCCCCTCGTCGCCCTGGGTGTCGCCGCAACCGTCGCCCTGACCTTAGGGCGCCCCGTCCCCCTGGCGGCCCAGAACCTGCCTCCGGACCCCGACGCCGCTCTGGTCGACGAACTGGTCGTCACCGCCCGCTATCCCGGTCCGGCCTTCTGGCGGGTCAGCCGGGGCGAGGCCCGGGTCTGGGTCCTCGGCGTGCCTTCCCTGGCCCCCAAGCGGCAGGAATGGGACCGCCAGCTCTTCGAGCGCTACCTGTCCGGCGCGGGCCAGGTCATCCTGCCCTTCAACGGCCTCAGGGTCCGGCTGGCCGGAAGCCCCGGGGCGGCGATCAGCTATCTGAGGCTGCGGTCCGTGCGGCCCTTCGAAGCGGGACTGGCGCCGGCCGAGCGCGACCGCTTCGCCGCCGCCCGCAACGCCATCGGCCAGCCGCCGGGCCGCTATCCCACCCAGAGCCCGCTGGCCGCAGCCCTGATCCTGGCCGGGGATTGGCGCGAGCGCCATGATCTGACCCCCACCGACCCCACCAAGCTCATCCGCCTGCTGGCCCGGCAGAGGGGCAAGGCGGTGGTCCAGCGGACCTACGACCTCGGCCCCCTGCTGGGCGCGGTGACGCGGACGCCGGAGCCGGCGGGACGCGCCTGCCTGGAAGCGGTCCTGGCGGAGGTGGAGGCCGGTCCGGAGGCGATCCGCGCCGCCTCCCGCGCCTGGGCCCGGGGCGACGTGGCCGGCGCCCTGGCCGCCGAGCGGACCTGGGAGCGCTGCATCGCCGCCGCCCCCGGCGCCGCCGCCTTCGACGCCCGGGTCAAGGCGGACCTGGCGAGTGACATCCGAAGGGCCCTGTCGACGCCGGGCTCGGACATTGCGGTCGTTCCCCTGCGCCCCCTCCTGTCGGAAGGCGGGGTGCTGGACCGCCTGCGCCGGGAGGGGTTCACCGTGGAGACGCCCGACGACATCCGCGCGGCGGATGAAGCCGATGCAGCGGACGCTGCGGACCCGGGATCCTGATCTGCATGACTGAGGTTGCGCAGGGACAGGCGACTTCCCTAGTCTCCGAAAACATCCTCGGAGGGTTTCGGTGACACTGTATGAAATAGATCCTCACTCAAGGCATCGGGACTTTTCGCCCCCGGCTTGGGGCCCCGCCTTCCAGCCGCCAGTTTACGCCCCGTCTGAGCTTCCAGCCCCTGGATCCAGTCCGCCGCCCCCACCGGGCGGCCCGTGGTCCTGAAGTTGAGCAAGGCGCGTGTCGCGGCCTCGTCCTCGGCGGCCTTCAGCAGACCTGCAAAGTCCGGAACCCTGGCAAGGATCGGCGCTGTGACCACCACCCCGTCATCCTTGCCCGTCAGGTGAGCCCGGGCGCTGGACCAGGGCCAGTCTCTGGCCCGCTTCACCAGGCCTGCCGCGACCGGGTTCAAGGCGAGATAGCGGGCGGCCGCGATCAGGTGACGCTCATCCATGGCCGTGGAGCTGAACCTGCCTTGCCAGAGGTGGCCGGTCAGTTTGAGCCTGGCATGGATGCAGGCGCTGTATCGGCGATGGGCTTCGGCAAAGGTCGCCCGAAAACCGTCCTCGTGGCCGGGCGTCATGATGAAGTGAACAGGGTTAGGCATGAGGCGCCAGGCCCAGATCTCTGTGCCCGAGGCCTTGGCGGCCTTGCTGATCAGGTCGAGATCGGCAGCGTAGTCCCCGTCATTGAAGAAGACCGGCTCCCGGTGATTGCCTCTCTGAGTGACCTGGTGCGGCAGGCCCGGGACAACGACGCGCGCAAGTCTGGCCATCAGGGGAGCTCCCTCGGGTGACGGCACTCAGTCGCTCAGGACTGGGGTTTCGTACAGTGTCACCGTAACACGCTCAGGGCCCGTCAGTTGGAGATGTTGCAGGAGCAGGACGCTGCCCGTCAGCGGGCGGCACAAGAGAAGGCGGCTCGTGACCAGTGGCTCGGGATGGTCTCCCAAGCAGTACTGGAAGGCCGCTGCTCGGACGCAAAGGAGATGGCCCTAAGGCAGGGAGGGCTGGACGTCGCTGACCAGGTCCAACGGGTCTGTGTTCCGCCTGCGCCCGTTAAAGCGCCGGCCCGCTCACCCTCCCCGGCGCACCGGGGCAGCTCTCGCTGTTCTAAGCGCAGGTCGTGTAGCGGCGTTGTTCGCTCAAAAGGGTTGCGCGCGCAGCGACCGACACCGCACTATCTGCGCATCATCGGGGGAGAAACGCATGTCCAAATTGTCGCTCACGCTCGCGCTTAGCGTCTCGACTCTGAGCCTCGCCGCTTGCGCCACGCCGACCTACAACTACCGCGCCGAGCAGACGGAAATCAGCGCCCCTCCGCTGGATACCGTCACCACCGCCTATGTCGGTGACAACATGGTGGAGCAAGGCAAGTACGAGGAGCTGGACGGCATCGCTCTACGCGAGCCGGTCAAAGTGGGGAGTATCGGCACCTACAGCTTCTCACCCGGCCACTATGTGAAGCGGGGGCAGAGTGCGCAGGGCGAGTTCTTCAATGCCAGCAGCCTGCCGGGCAGCGGCACCGTCCAAACCGGCGCGATCACCGATCCCTTCGAGTCGCTCCTGCTGGAGCCGAACGGTACGACGCTTTGCGGTGTCAGCGTATTCGGGGCGAAGGTCTGCAAGGACAGTGTGCCGCTGCGCCGCGTGAAAGTCCCGAACCTGACCGCCGACGCCTTCCAGCAGACGCTAATCTATAGCGGTAAGGTCGGCGACAAGATCAATGTCGGCTACCGGGAATTCTCCGGCAGCCAGGCCCGCCCGGCCTTCAACAACGATGTCGAGTACGATCTGCGGGAGTCGAAAACTATCGGCTACAAGGGCGCGCTCATCGAGGTGATCGAGGCGACCAACCAGTACATCAAGTACATCGTGCGGCGGAATTTCAACCCAACTGACCGCTAGGCGACTAACCCAGCCGCCTCGCCCGTAGGTGACAGCGGCTGGGTCGCGCCGCTGTCGTGATCAGCGGCCATGAATACTTCCTCCAAACCGTCGGTATAAGCAACCCCGTGTGCAAAGGGGAGTTACGGTGACACTGTATGCAATAGATCGTCACTCAAGGCATCGGGACTTGCTATGCGGCAGGCCTGGGACAACGACGCGCGCCAGCCGGGCTATCGGTAGAGCTCCCTCGGGTCACGGCACTCAGTCGCACAGGACCGGGGTTTCGTACAGTGTCACCGTAACCCCCGTAACCCGCGAATGCGGGCCGGAGGGGGTCTGCGGCGACGGGGTTTGACCCCCCTCACCCGGCTTCGCCGGGAGCTCCCCCTTGGGGGCGCAATTGAGCACAGTCATTCCCCCCGATCACCGGAGGTGGACCGGGCCTGCGTAGCGGAGGTTACAGACCCGGGATCTTGATCCGCGAACTGCGTTCCCGGGCGATGACCACGGTCTTGTCGCCGATCAGCGACTTGATCCGGGCCTCCTCGGCGGCGGGATCAATGGGGGCGGGCGCATTGTCTGCTTCGGCGGCGGCGGCGGCCGGGCTGCGCGGCTGCCCCGGCTTCCAGAACATCACGGTGTCGGCGAAGCTCTTCTCTTTGTGAGCGATATCGCCGTTCTCGTCGTCGACGACGAAGCGGATCAGCGGATCAGCCTTGTCGCCGCCGGCCTTGGCCACAAGCAACTTCTCTCCGTCCGAGCGGGTCTCGGCCAGGGACCGGCCGATCAGGGCGTTGCGGGCGGCGCTTTCAGGCTGCAGCTCCTGCGGGCGGGGCTGGCCAGGCGCCGGCGGACGCAGGGCGAAGTCGGGCGGCACCACCAGGGGCGCCTTGGAGACCACCCGGAACTCATCGGGGGTCACCTTGGTCATGCCCAGGGCCTGGCGCGTCGACTGGCAGCCAGCGAGGCCGGTCGCTCCGGCCAGGACGGCGATGACCGCGATGTGTTGGAACTTCATCAAGACACGGCTCCTCGGGCCGCCCCCGGCCACGTCCTCCAGATAGCGCAAAGCCCGCCGAGCGCCAACCGCCCTGAACGGATCCGCTTTCGGTTTGGCGTCATCCGGATCAGAGGTTGAGCAGGGCCGGATCGCCGCCCTGGGCCATGATGTTGACCGATATGACGCGCTCATTCGCAAACCGGTGCAGGGCGTGCGGTCCGCCCGCCTTGGGCCCGGTGCCCGAAAGACCGATCCCGCCGAAGGGCTGCACGCCGACGACGGCCCCGGTGATGGAGCGGTTGATGTAGATGTTGCCTGCGGGCACGCGCGCCTGGACTTCACGTGCGAAGCCCTCGATCCGGCTGTGAACGCCGAGGGTCAGCCCATACCCCCGCGCCGCAAGTCGCCGTGTGAACTCGGCCAGCTGATCCGGACGGTAGCGGCAGATGTGAAGGATCGGGCCGAACACCTCGCGCTCGAGAAAGTCCGGCGTCGGGACCTCCGCCAGGGTCGGGGCGAAGAAGCATCCCTGCGGAGGCGCGCCCTCATGGCGCGCCAGGACGACGGCGTCCCGGCGCAGTCGCTGAACATGCGCATCGAGGGCCGCCTGAGCCCGGGCGTCGATCACCGGTCCGACGTCGGTCGAAGGATCGGCAGGGTCGCCGACCCTCAGCGCGGCGAGGGCTCCCGTCAGGCCTGCGATGATATCGTCTGCGCTCTCGTGGGGTACGAAGAGCATGCGGAGCGCCGAACAGCGCTGTCCCGCCGACCCGAAGGCCGAGACGATGACGTCGTCGACGACCTGCTCCCGAAGCGCCGTGGTATCGATGAACATGGCGTTCAGGCCGCCGGTCTCGGCGATGAAGGGGATGATCGGACGGCGGTTCTGGGCGGCGGCGATGGCGAGGCTGCGGTGGATCGACCAGGCGGTCTCCGTCCCGCCGGTGAAGGCCACGCCGTCGATTCCCGGGTTGGAAACAAGAGATGCGCCGATCGTCGCGCCCGGGCCTGGCAGCAGGGCCAGAAGGCGAGGGTCGAGGCCCGCCGCGTGGAAGAGGCGCACGGCCGCCGCAGCGATCAGCGGCGTCTGCTCCGCTGGCTTCGCCACCACGGCGTTGCCAGCGGCCAGGGCGGCGGCGATCTGACCCGTGAAGATCGCCAGGGGGAAGTTCCAGGGGCTGATGCAGGCGAAGACGCCCCGGCCGAACAACTGCCACTGGTTGGTCTCGCCGACGGGTCCGGGGAGGTCCTGAGGCGGGCCGAACTCCTCCTCGGCCCGCATGGCGTAGTACCGGCAAAAGTCGACGGCCTCGCGAACCTCTGCGACCGCATCGTTGAAGGTCTTGCCCGCCTCGAGGGCCAGCAGGGGAAGGAGACGGTCCATCTCGTCCTCCAGCCTCTCGCCCATAGCCCGCAGCACCGCCGCCCGCGCGCCGCCGCCCGCGCGATCCCAGGCCGGCTGGGCGGCGCGCGCCTGGGCGATCGCCAGTTCCACGTCATCGGGCCCTGAAGAGGTGACGAGTCCGATAAGCTGATCAGGGCGCGCGGGCGCGAAGACCGCCACCGGCTGGTCCTTGCGAAGGACCCCCGCGATGATGGGGCCGGCTGTCGCGCGGCGGCCGAACTGGTCGGCGATGTGGCGCGAGTACCGGTCCCGCGCCTCGGCCTGGCTGAGGTCCCGACCGATCGGGTTGAGGCGGTTGGCCCCGTAGATGTTCCGCGGCAGCGGAAGCCGCGGATGGCGATCGGGGCAGGCCTCGACGAGCGTGACCGGATCCCGCGCCACATCCAGGGCGGGAACCGTCTCGTCCAGCAGGACGTGCACGAAGGAGCTGTTGGCGCCGTTCTCCAGCAGACGGCGCACCAGGTAGGGGAGGAGGTCCTCGTGGCCCCCCACCGGCGCATAGGCGCGAAGGGTCAGATCGCCGTAGGCCGCTTTCGCCGCCTCATAGAGCGCCTCGCCCATGCCGTGCAGACGCTGGTGCTCGATGTCGACACCCGATTCCTCCGCCATGTGGCGCACGGCGGCGAGGGTGTGGGCATTGTGCGTCGCAAACTGCGGATAGAGGTCGGGCGAGGCCTCGATCAGCGCCCTTGCACAGGCCAGGTAGGACAGGTCTGTGGCCGCTTTGGTCGTAAACACAGGGTAGTCGGGCATGCCCGAAACCTGGGCGCGTTTGATCTCGCTATCCCAATAGGCCCCCTTCACAAGGCGAACCATGATCCGGCGCCCGGACCGCCGGGCCAGATCTGCAAGGGCCTCAATCACCGAAACGCCGCGCTTCTGATAGGCCTGGACGACCACGCCCAGACCGCGCCAGTCGCCCAGTTCGGGCTCGTGGGCGAGCCGCTCGATCAGCTTGAGAGACAGCACCAGCCGGTCGGCCTCCTCTGCGTCGATTGCGAAGTTGAGGTCGTGACGGGCGGCGATCCGGGCCAGGGTTTTCAGGCGCGGGTAGAGTCCTGCCCACACACGGTTCTCCTGAGCGGCTTCGTATCTGGGAAAGAGTGCGGACAGCTTGACCGAAACCCCATGACCCCTCTCGGGGCCGTCGCCACCGGCGGCCCGGCCAACCGACTCGATCGCCTCGCCGTAAAGGCGGGCATAGCGTTCGGCGTCGGCTTCGGTGCGGGCGCCTTCGCCCAGCATGTCAAAGGAGCAGAGCATCCCTTCGCGCCGGGCCCGGCTCAACGCCTCGTCGATGGTCCGCCCCAGGACGAACTGCTCGCCCATGATCCGCACGGCGGCGGCCACCGCCTGACGGATGACCGGTTCTCCGGCCTTTGCGGTGAGGCGCTTGAAATAGCCGCCGAAATCGCGTCGGGCCTCCTCATCGACGTCGACAAGCCGGCCGGTCAGCATCAACCCCCAGGTCGAGGCGTTGACGAAGAGGCTGTCCGATTTGCCGAGGTGGCTGGCCCAGTCCGCCATCGAGATCTTTTCAGCGATCAACCGGTCACGCGTCTCGGCGTCGGGGGTTCGAAGCAGGGCTTCGGAAAGGCACATCAGGGCCAGACCCTCGCGGGTGCCCAGTGAAAACTCCTTGAGGAAGCTTTCCACCATTCCCAGCCTGCGGGCGGAGGCGCGAGCGCCTTCCACCAGGCTTGCGGCCTTCTCGACGAGGGTCCGGCGAGCTTCGATCGAAAGCGGCGCCCGGGCCAGCAGGGCGCGGATCACCCCGGCCTCCTCGGCGAATTTTCCGGCGTCGAGGTCGTCCCAGTTCCGCACTGGCGTCATGGCCTGCATCCTCTGAACGGACCGCCTTCGTCGAACAGGCGCACCCTGTTTTCAACCAAGGTTCGGTGGAGTTCCGATGACTCTTCAGGTTCGGGTCGTCCCGACACGGACGGCGTCCGCTGGCCTGAGTGGGTCCGCCAAGCGCCACCCACCGTCATGTCCTCAGCCCGCCGGGCGGTCATCGCGGCGGAAGGAGTCCGCCAGCATCAGTATGACGCCGATGGTGATGGCGCTGTCGGCGACGTTGAACACCCAGGGGAAGAACCCGAGGGCGCTGACATCGATGAAGTCCGCCACCGCGCCGAACCGGGCCCGGTCGATGGCGTTGCCCACGGCGCCGCCGATGATCAGGCCAAGGGCGGTTCCTAGCAGTCGCCGGTCCGCCCGGCGCGCCCAGGCGGCCAGGGCCAGGGCCACGGCCAGGGCGAACAGGGTCAGCCCCCATCGGACCAGGTCATGCCGGGCCTGGAGGAAGCCGAAGCTGACCCCCTCGTTCCAGACCATGGTGAACCTCAGCGGCCCGAAGACCGGCAGGGAGAACCGCGAGGGCAGGTCGAGGCCGTAGAGGATCCACGCCTTGACCGCCTGGTCGACGGCCAGCACGGCGGCGGCGAGGCCGAGGGCCAGCCGGCCGGCCGGGGTCACTGCGGGCGCCGCCTCAGACACGGCTCGAATCCCAGGCGGCGACGGCGTCGGCGTCGCGCAGGGACAGGTCCGGATAGCGCGGGTCCTGGCCCACCTCGGGCAGGATGCGCCAGGAGCGGGCGCACTTGCGGCCCTCGGCCCTGACCGGCTCGACCTCCACGCCGGGGACGTCGGCGAGGGTGAAGGCCCCCTCAGGTCCCGCCCCCGCGACCAGGGTCGCCTGGGAGGTGCGGAACACCTCCGCGGCGTCCAGGCCCTCGAAGGCCGCCAGCAGGCCGGCGTCGGCGACATGGATCACCGGCGCCGCCTCCAGCGGTCCGCCCAGGCGCTTTTCCCGCCGTTCGGCCTCCAGGGCGCCCATGACGACGCGGGTCACGGCCTGGACCTTCGCCCAGCGCTCGGCCTCGGCCGGATGGCTCCAGGCGGCGGGGGTGTCGGGGAAGATCCGCAGGCAGTTGGAGCCGGCCTCGGGGAAGCGGGTGGTCCAGGCCTCTTCCATGGTGAAGGGGATCAGGGGCGCCAGCCAGATGGTCAGCCGCTCGAAGACCAGGTCCATCACCGTACGGGCGGCCCGGCGCTTCAGGCTGTCGGGCCGGTCGCAGTAGAGGGCGTCGCGACGGATGTCGAAGAAGAGGGCCGACAGGTCGGTCTGGCAGAACTCGGTCAGGGGCCGGATCACGTCCTGGAAGGAATAGCGGCCATAGGCCTCGCGCACCTGGCCGTCGAGCTCGTGCAGGCGGTGCAGGATGTAGCGCTCCAGGGGCGGCATGTCGGCGGGATCGACCCGCTCGGCCTCCGAGAAGCCCGCCAGGGCGCCCAGCAGGTAGCGCAGGGTGTTGCGCAGCTTGCGGTAGGCGTCGGTGGTGGTGGCCAGGATGGTCTTGCCGATCCTCTGGTCCTCGGCGTAGTCGACCATGGCCGCCCAGAGGCGAAGGATCTCTGCGCCGGACTCGCGGATGACGGTGTCGGGCTCCAGGGTGTTGCCCTTAGACTTCGACATCTTCTCGCCGTTCTCGTCGACGGTGAAGCCGTGGGTCATGACGGCGTCGTAGGGCGCCCGGCCCCGGGTGCCAGCGCTTTCCAGCAGGGACGACTGGAACCAGCCGCGGTGCTGGTCGCTGCCCTCGAGGTAGAGGTCGGCGGGCCAGCGGGTGTTCTCCCGGCCTTCAAGGGTGAAGGCGTGGGTGGAGCCGGAATCGAACCAGACGTCGAGGATGTCCTCGACCTTCTCGAAGCGGGCCGGGTCATGGCCGCCGAGGAAGCTCTCCGGCGGGTCGGTGAACCAGGCGTCGGCGCCGCGCTCGGCGATGGCCGCCACGATGCGCCGGTTGACCTCGGGATCCACGAGGGGCTGGAAGGTCTCCCTGTCCACGAACATGGCGAGCGGCGCCCCCCAGGCCCGCTGGCGGCTGATCAGCCAGTCCGGCCGGCCCTCGACCATGGAGCGGATGCGGTTGCGCCCGGCCTCGGGATAGAAGGCGGTGGCGGCGATGGCCTTCAGGGCCGTCTCGCGCAGGGTGGCGCCCTTCAGCTCCGGCGTGTCCACGGCCTCGTCCATGCGGATGAACCACTGGGGCGTGTTGCGGAAGATGACCGGCGCCTTGGAGCGCCAGGAGTGAGGATAGGAGTGCTCCAGCCGGCCCCGGGCCAGGAGGTTGCCGGCCTCGATCAGCTTCTCCATGACCGCGCCGTTGGCGGGACCGAACTTGCCGGCCTTCTTGCCTTCGGTCTCCAGGACCTTGAGGCCGCCGAACAGGGCGACATGGGGCAGGTAGGCGCCGTCGGCGTCCACCGTCTCGGGGATCTCGCGGTGACCGTGGGCCAGCCACAGGAGGTAGTCGTCGACCCCGTGGCCCGGGGCGGTGTGGACGAAGCCCGTGCCCGCGTCGTCGGTGACGTGGTCGCCGTCCAGCATCGGTACGGCGAAGCCGTAGTGGTCGTCGAGGGCCGCCAGGGGGTGGCGGCAGACCATGCCTGAGGGGTCCACGTCCTCGACCCGGCGCCAGCGGGCGATCTTCGCGGCGGCGGCCAGGTCGGCGGCGCGGGCGTCGGCCACGATCAGGCGGTCGCCCGCCTTGGCCCAGGGCTCGAAGTCCAGCCCGGTCTCCATAGCCTCGACCTCATAGACCGCGTAGGCGATCTCCGGCGAGAAGGCGATGGCGCGGTTGGCCGGCAGGGTCCAGGGGGTGGTGGTCCAGATCACCACGCTGGCGTCGTCGGCGGCCTGAGGGCCCTCCACCACCGGGAACTTCACCCAGACGGTGGGGCTGTTGTGGTCATGGTACTCGACCTCGGCGTCGGCCAGGGCGGTGCGCTCCACCGGGCTCCACATGACGGGCTTGGAGCCACGGTAGAGCTGGCCCGAGACCACGAACTTGTGGAATTCGGCGACGATGGCCGCCTCCGAGGCGTAGTCCATGGTGGCGTAGCGGTTGTCCCAGTCGCCCAGGACGCCCAGGCGCTTGAAGCCGGCCTTCTGGACCTCGATCCACTGGGCGGCGTAGGCGCGGCAGCGCTCGCGGAACTCGGCCTTGGAGACCTCGTCCTTGCGGCGGCCCTGGGCGCGCAGCTCCTCCTCGATCTTCCACTCGATGGGCAGGCCGTGGCAGTCCCAGCCCGGGACATAGTCAACGTCGAAGCCCAGGGCGAAGC
>NZ_JADBZL010000184.1:0-26068 GCF_020402505.1 Phenylobacterium sp.
ATCAAGATCGAGATGCACTTCCTGCCGGACGTCTATGTGACCTGCGACGTCTGCCAGGGCCGTCGCTACAACCGCGAGACCCTCGAGAT
The DNA here is from genome assembly GCF_020402505.1 of Phenylobacterium sp. Classification (GTDB taxonomy): domain Bacteria; phylum Pseudomonadota; class Alphaproteobacteria; order Caulobacterales; family Caulobacteraceae; genus Phenylobacterium. Next base: position 90 of record NZ_JADBZL010000184.1, read on the forward strand.
CCTGTTCAAGGGCAAGTCCATCTCCGACGTCCTCGACATGACGGTCGACGAGGCCCACGACTTCTTCAAGGCCGTGCCGACGGTGCGGGAGAAGATGGCGACCCTGAAGCGGGTGGGCCTGGGCTATGTCAAGGTGGGCCAGCAGGCGACCACCCTGTCCGGCGGGGAGGCCCAGAGGGTCAAGCTGTCCAAGGAGCTGTCCCGAAGGGCGACGGGCAAGACCCTCTACATTCTCGATGAGCCCACGACCGGCCTGCATTTCGAAGACGTGCGCAAGCTGCTGGAGGTCCTGCACGAACTGGCCGACGCCGGAAACACGGTGGTGGTGATCGAGCACAACCTGGACGTGGTGAAGACTGCGGACTGGATCCTCGACTTCGGTCCCGAGGGTGGGGACGGCGGCGGACGTATCGTCGCCGTAGGCACCCCTGAAATGGTCGCGGCGGAGCCCGAAAGCTGGACCGGACGCTATCTGGCGGACATTCTGGCCCGGCACGATCAAAGGCGGCGCGACCGCCGCGTGGCGGCCACGGCCTGACGCCGTCACCCGCCCCCCAGGGAGGACGACCGATGAAGCTCTATGGCGCCCCGAATCCCGCACCCAATCCGAGGCGGGTTCGGATCTTCCTGGCGGAAAAGGGCATCGACCTGCCCGAGACCCGGATCGACATGATGAAGCGGGAGCACAAGTCCGAGGAGTTTCGCGCCCGCAATCCCCTGGGTCAGATCCCGACGCTGGAGCTGGACGACGGGACGTGTATCTCCGAGACCGTCGCCATCTGCCGCTACTTTGAGGAGATCCAGCCGGACCCACCCATGTTTGGCCGGACCCCCGTGGAGAAGGCCCTGGTCGACCAGTGGATCCGGAGGGTGGAGTTTGTGGCCATGATGCCGGTGGGCAACTTCTGGCGTCACGCCCACCCGCGCACCGCCGCCCTTCTGACCCAGTACAAGGAGTTCGGGGAGTCGAACCGGGAGATTTGGGCAGGCGCCCAGCGCTTTTTCGACCGCGCACTACAGGGCCGGGAGTTCCTGGCCCTCGACACCCTGACCATGGCGGACATCTGCCTGCAGACCACGGTGGACTTCGCCGACTGGATCGGCCTGCCCTGCGACCCGGAGCTGAAGGCCCTCGACGCCTGGCGCCAGAGGCTCGCCGCCCGGCCCAGCGCCGGGGCCTGAGGTCAGCGGACCGCGTCCTGCGCGCGAATCTCGCGGTAAATGACCGCCGCGGGCGCGGACATGACGGCGTTGAAGACCGCGCTCGTGAGGGAGCCGAACAGGATCATCAGCACCTGGCCTGGGGAAAAGAAGGCCTGGAGAGAAGTCATGTCCGGGCTCATTACCCTGCCAAGCGCCCCAAGATCACCCCCTGAAAGAAGGGTCGTGAGGGCGGCGGCGAGGAGCAGGGACAGGAGATAGAAGATCACCACGGCGATGACTGCGAGCACATAAGCTCCGAGGATCGGCCAGACGAGGTTGCGGGTCATGGCCCATGAATCAAAAATGGCGAGGCGGCCTTCAGAAAAGGTGATCACCGGGCCCAGGGACATGCGGACGGCGACATAGACAAGACCCGCCATGAGCGAAAAGCTGACCAGGATGCCAGTAAACCGGCCTGCACCCACGGCCGCTGCGATCCCGGCGATCATCCCCCCGACAAGCGTTGCTGCAACCACGGCGACCAGGAACAGCAGTGTGTAGGCGAGGGCCAGGACAATGAGGCGGGCTTCCTCGGCGCCGAACTGAACCGGATGCACTCGGGAATCTTCCGGATCCAGGACCAGGCGAAAGACCGCCGCCGCGATCATGGCCTGGACCACCAGGCCAACGGGAAGAAGGATGGCGTAAAGAGGCGCGAGCGCCACCATGCTCTCTATGGCGACATCCGGGTCCGGCGATGGATTTCGCGAAGCCTCTTCCAGCGCGGCCATCTGCGTGTTTAGTCCCAAGCCGAACAGGACCAACGGCATCAACAGATTCACCGCCAGGAAGAAGCCGGTCCAGATCAGCAGGGTCCGGGGCTTCTCCCAGGTGAGCCTGAAGCCCTCGAAAGCTGCATCCGTTGCCGAAAACACCGTCATGTCGCGCACCTGAACCGTAACCCGAAGGGTCCTGAATCGGTCCTTCCCCCGGCCGCATTTGGCTATCACCCCCGGCCAAGCGCAAGGGCGCCTGAGGTTCGGCTCGCGATCCGGCGGGATCGTTGCTAGTTAGCCACGCATGTCACCTGCTCCCATACATGTCATCGGCGGCGGCCTCGCCGGTTCGGAGGCGGCCTGGCAGATCGCCGGGACCGGCGTTCCAGTCATTCTGCACGAGATGCGACCTGTCCGCGGGACCGACGCCCACCACACCGACGGGCTTGCAGAACTCGTCTGCTCCAACTCGTTCCGCGCGGATGACTGGACGTCCAATGCGGTCGGCCTGCTCCACGCCGAGATGCGGGCTTTGGACTCGCTCATCATGGCCTGCGGAGACGCCCATCAGGTGCCGGCCGGCGGCGCGCTTGCGGTGGACCGCGACGGCTTTTCCGCCGCCGTGACCCATCGGCTCTCGACCCACCCCCTGGTGCGCATCGAACGCAGTGAGGTCGCGGGCCTGCCTCCTGAGGACTGGGACAGCGTGATCATCGCCACGGGCCCCCTCACCTCTCCCGCCCTGGCCCAGGCCATCCAGGGGCTCACCGGGGAGGACGAGCTGTCCTTCTTCGATGCGATCGCGCCGATCGTGACCCTCGAGTCCATCGACATGGACATCGCCTGGCGGCAATCGCGCTACGACAAGGCCGGGCCCGGCGGCGACACCCAGGCCTACATCAACTGCCCCATGGACCGGGACCAGTACGAGGCCTTCATCGACGCCCTCCTGGCGGGCCCGAAGTCCGAGTTCCGCGAGTGGGAGAACGTTCCCTACTTCGACGGCTGCCTGCCCATCGAGGTCATGGCCGAGCGGGGTCGGGAGACCCTCCGGCATGGCCCCATGAAGCCCGTCGGCCTGACCAACGCCCACCGGCCCGACGACAAGCCCTGGGCGGTGGTCCAGCTTCGCCAGGACAACGCCCTGGGCACCCTGTGGAACATGGTGGGCTTCCAGACCAAGCTGAAGCACGGCGCCCAGACCGAAGTCTTCCGGATGATCCCAGGGCTGGAGAAGGCCGTCTTCGCCCGGCTGGGTGGACTGCATCGCAACACCTTCCTGAACAGCCCGCGCCTGCTGGACCGCAGTCTCCGGCTGAAGGCCCAGCCGCGGTTGCGCTTCGCCGGCCAGGTCACCGGCGTCGAGGGCTATGTGGAGAGCGCGGCCATGGGCCTGCTGGCCGGACGGCTGGCCGCGGCGGAGCGGCTGGGTCGCCCCCTCGAGGCGCCGCCCTCCACCACCGCCCTGGGCTCCCTGATCAATCATATCACAGGCGGTCACATCGACGGGGGCAAGGGATCCTTCCAGCCGATGAACATCAACTACGGCCTCATGCCGCCGGTGGAGGCGCCGAAGCGCGACGCCGAGGGGCGGCGCCTGGGCGCGAAGGTCCGCAGCCGGGGGCGTAAGCTGGCCATGGGCGAGCGGGCGCTTTCGGACCTGTCGGACTGGGCCTCAGACGCGCCCGGTCAGCACCGCTACCATCAGGCGGAGGCGGTCCCCCAGGGGTGAGGGAGGCCGCCCCTTCGCCCGGGCCCTCGCCAGGGCGGCGTGGGCGACGGCGGGGAAGGCCGCCGCCGTGACCCCCCGGGCGGCGAGGAGCCTCGACTCAAGAGCCTCCCGGGCGGCCTCCGGGGACAGCCCCGCCGTGAGGATGAGGCGACCGATCGACCAGGCGGCGCCGCCGGCCCCGGCTGCCGCCGGATCACAGGCCGGGTCGAGGACGGCGGCCGCCAGCCGGGCGCAGGCCCCGCCCGTACCGTCGGCCCATTCCAGGGCCTCCTCCAGGACCATCGGCCTCGGGTCCAGCTCGCGCAGGCGGGCGTCCACGAGCGCCTCCAGGATCCCCCGCTCGAGCCCGTGCGTGCGTACGACGTCGGCCAGAGCCAGGGCCACGGGATGTCGCCGGACGGCGCGCCCCGAGGCGATCTCCTCCAGCACCTCCCGCCACCAGGCAAGGCGCATCTCCGCCACCAGGGGATTGGAGGCGGCCCTCGGCGCCCGGCCGAGTTCATTGTCAAAGGCGTACAGGGCGACAAGGGCGCGCCGCACCGTGGGGCCGGGCGCAAAACGGCTCGAGAGCCAGCGGTCCGGATCGGTACGGGACAGCCCTGCCTCGATATCGTCCGGGAGCGAGGGATCGGACTCGGGAGGAGGTTCGTTGGACAAGCTTGCCTCTCATGAAAACGGGCCCGCAGGGACTGCGGGCCCGCTTCCCCGACCGGGATCCGGGGATCAGCCGAAAATGGTCTGGTTCATGCCCATGGTGGCGAGCATGGGGATGGAAAGGAAGGTGTTGAGACGCGAGAACAGCATGGCCGTCTTGGCGGCCTTGGCCTTGGCGTCAGCGTCACCCTCGACAATGCCCAGGGCGATCTTCTGGTTCGGCCAGATGAAGACCCAGACGTTGAAGAACATGACTGTGGCGAGCCACATGCCCAGACCAATGAAGCTGTGCTGCGGATTGCCGCTGGTCAGGCCCAGGGCGAAAGCGTCGACGAGATAGCCGCGGTTGTAGGCCAGGAGAACACCGGCCACCCAGGTGAGCAGCGCCGCCCAGCGGAACCAGAAAAGAGCCTCCGGCGCGATGTACTTGGAGACCGCCGGCTTCAGCTCCGCCGGGATTTCCGGCATTTTCCGGAGCTGGACGAAGTTGAAGTAGTACAGCAGCCCGATCCACATGATGCCAAACACCAGGTGGAGGAAACGAAGCACCGCCTGGACGAAGATGGCGTCCACCCCCCCGGCGTGCTGCAAGTACCCGCCCACCACCACAAGCGTGATGATCGAGCTCAGGATCACCGTATTGCGGAGGTTTGACAGGAGTCCCGAGACAAGATTCGACATGTTTAGCCCTCTGAGAGTCTTCCCCTGAAACCTTCTCTTAAGGGCATTCGCCAGCCGCGGGAAGCCGTGGCTTGATCCACATCAAATCGCGATCAGGGCGGCGGCCACCCTGCGGCCCTCGGCGGTGAGGAGGTTGTAGAGCCGCGCCGCCGCCGGGGTATCGAGGAATTCCAGCCCGATCCCGGCCCGCAGGAAGGCTTCTCTCACCTCCCGCGGCGGCAGGCCGTTCTGGACGCCCATTCCCAGGACGAGGAGTTCGCAGACGCCCGGCCCAGCCGAAAGGACCGCCGAGAGGTTGGCTGCAGAGAGGCCGGCTGAAGAGAGCACCTCCCAATCCCGCGCAGTGTCATCGAGGATCAGGACGGACCCGGGACGCCACTCTCCGGAAAGACGGAAGCCGCCGCCGCCGAAGGCGTCGACCTGCGGCGCCGACCGGCTCATCCTGGACGTGCGCCTGCGGCCTTGAGCGGGGCCGCCTCGTCGTCGTCGCGCCGAACCCCCCAGAGCAGGATGATCGGCAGGGCGACATAGATCGAGGAGTACGTGCCGACGATCACCCCGAAAACCATCGTGAACACCAGCGGGAAGAGAACCGGTCCGCCGAAGAAGAGGGCGCCGGAAAGGGCGATGATGGCGGTCGTGCCCGTGATCAGATTGCGCGACAGACGTTCATTCTCGGACCGGTTGATGATGTCCCGCAGCGGCGTCGTCTTGTACTTGCGCAGGTTCTCACGCAGCCGGTCGAAGGTGATGACCTTCTCGTTCATCGAGTAGCCGATCACAGTCAACAAGGCGGCGATCGAGGTCATCGACACTTCCAGCTGCGCCAGCGACAAAACCCCCATGGTGAGGATCACGTCATGCAGGATGGCCGCGATGGCCCCCATGCCGAACTGAAGCTGGAAGCGGAACCAGATGTAGAGCAGCATCAGGACCATGGCGAGGGCGAGGGCGAGGGCCCCGGACCGTGCAAGCTCCCCGGACACCTTTCCGCCCACAGTCTCTGCGCGCCGGATCTCGATGCCGGGAAAGGCCTTCTGGAGCGCGCCCTTGACCACCTGGGTGCTGGCGTTGAGGTCGGCGTCGTCCGCCACCCGGAACCGCAGGATGGCGCCGTTGCCCTGTCCCAGCGACTGGACCTGAGCGTCTTCACCGCCGGCCTCCGTCATCACCCGGCGCAGCCCGCCGATGTCGAGGGGCTTCTCTGTTTCGACCTCGATCAAGGCGCCGCCGACGAAGTCGATCCCGAAATTCAGGCCCCTGAAGGCGATGGAGCCCAGAGAGAGGGCGATCAGGAGGGCGGAGAAGACCGCCGCCATGGGCGCCAGCTTCACAAAGTCGAAGTTGAACTCGCGGGGCAGGTTGGTGATGAGGGGCCAGCGCATGAGAGCCTCTAGACGATGGGCAGGGTCTTGGGCTTCTTCGCCCGGTACCACCAGCCAATCAGGAGCTGGGTGACCACCACCGCCGTGAAGACGGACGTGATGACCCCGATCAGAAGGGTCCAGGCGAAGCCGCGGACCGCCCCGGCGCCGAACATGAACATGATGATGGCCGAAATCGCACTGGTGATGTTGGCGTCAAAGATGGACACCAACGCCCGCTCATAGCCGTGCTCCAGCGCCTGCAGGGGCGATCGCCCGAGGTGCGCCTCGTCCCGGACCCGTTCGTAGATCAGGACGTTGGCGTCCACAGCCACCGCGAGGGTGAGAATGATGCCTGCGATCCCCGGAAAGGTCAGAGTGGCCTGTGTCATGGACATGGCGCCCACGATCAGAAGGACGTTCAACGCCAGAGCAAGGGCGGCGAAGACGCCGAATGTTCCGTAGGCGAAGACGATGAAGGCGAACATGGATGCGGCGCCGATCGCCATGGAGATCGCCCCGGCCCGCACGGCGTCTGCGCCCAGTTCAGCGCCGACCGTATTCTGCTGCTCGACCTTCAGGGGCGCCGGAAGGGCGCCGGCGCGCAACAGCACCGCCAGGTCATTGGCGCTTTCCGCCGTGAAGTTCCCAGAGATCTGTCCAGAGCCGCCCATGATGGCGCTTTGGATCACCGGGGCCGAAATGATCTTGCCGTCCAGCACGATCGCGAACCGCTTGCCGATGTTGTTGGCCGTGGTTTCCCCGAAGCGGGAGGCGCCCTGGCCATTGAAGCGGAAATTGACGACCGGTTGCCCAGTCTGGCCGTCGAAGCCCTGGGAGGCCTCCGTCAGCATCTCTCCGGTGACGACGGCGCGCTTCTTGAGGAGGAGCGGGCCCTCGTCCTGGCTGGGCAGGACCACCGAACCCGGCGGGACGCGTCCTTGCAGGGCCTCGGCCACGGAAACGGAGTCGTCCACCATCTGGAAGGTCAGCTTGGCGGTCTGACCGATGATGGACTTCAGTCGCTCCGGATCGCTCTCGCCCGGAGCCTGCACGACGATCTGGTCGAAACCCTGCCGCTGGATGGCGGGCTCACGGGTGCCCAGGGCGTCGATCCGCCGGCGGATGATCTCGATGGACTGGTCCACAGCGCGGCTCGCTTCGGCGTTGAGAGCCTGCGCCGACCAGCCCATCCGGATGCGCTGATCGGCCTGGGACGAGAGCTCCAGCCCGCTGCCGCCTGTGGCGATATCGCCGCCGAGCCGGGTCCGCAGCAGGTTGAGGGCCTCGTTCGACCGGGCGGGGTCGGTGATGCGGACGGTCACGTCGGAACCGACCTGGCCGAGGTCCGTGAAGGCGATATCCTCGGCCCGCAGTGTGGTGCGGACATCCTCGATAAGGTTGGTCGTCTTCTCCACGCGAAGCGCGCGGGTATCCACGGAGAGCTTGAGGTAGGATCCGCCCTGGAGGTCCAGGCCCAGGTTCAGGGTCTGCTTTGGCAAGAAGGCAGGAAGCTGCTCCCGCACGCTCGCGGGCAGCAGGTTGGGCAGCGTGAACAGCACGCCGAAGATCAGGGCGGCGACGACGGAGATCAGCCGCCAGCGCGAGGGAGCCAGCATGAGGCCAGGCCTAGGCCTTGGCGTCGTTGGCGGCGGCGTCGCCTTTCGAGCGAACCGACGAGATCATGGACTTCACCACCTTGACGGTGACGCCCTGGGCGATCTCCACGCCGACCTCGCCGTCCTCCACCCGGACGATCTTGCCGACCACGCCGGACGCCAGGACGACCACGTCATTGCGCTTCAGGGCGGCGAGCATTTCCTGGTGCTGCTTCATCCGCTTCTGCTGCGGACGGATCAGCAGGAAGTAGAAGAGGACAAACAGGCCGATCAGCGGAGCGATTTGCAGGAGCATGGCCTCGATTCCGCCTCCGGCGGGAGCTCCGGCGGCGGTCTGGGCGTAGGCGGGTGTGGCGAACATGGCCTCTCCGAGGGGGACGGGTGCAGTCTGCGCCCGAGTTCAGGGTCGCCGGAAGCTATGCGCTTGACCGACCTTTTGCAATGGAGGGTCGGGATGGCTAATCACGCTCCATGACCCAGGATCTTTCTCCCTTTCTGCTCCGCATCGCTGAAGCCTTGGAAAGGCTCGCTCCACCAGCGTCGCCGACGCCGGACTTCTCAGGCGCGCGGCTGTTCCGGCACGATGCCGGACGGGGGCTTTTCATCGCGGCGCCCGACTATCCCCTGCCCCTGGATGCTCTCCTCGGCGTCGATCGCCAGAAGGAGGCCCTGTCCGCAAACCTCTCCCGGTTTGCTGCTGGTCTGCCCTGCAATCATGTTCTCCTGTGGGGGGTGCGGGGCGCGGGCAAGAGTTCCATGGCCAAGGCGGCCTTCATGGCCTGCGCCCGGGACCGGGAGGACCTCAAACTCATCGAAGTGGACCGGGACGAGATCACCGCCCTGCCCCGGCTCTTTGACATCCTCCGGGAACGCCCGGAACGCTTCATCGTGCTCTGCGACGATCTGTCCTTCGAGGATGGCGCGGAAGCCGCCAAGGCGCTGAAGTCGGCCCTGGAGGGCGGTGTGTCAGGCCCCCCGTCGACCGTACTCTTCCTGGCCACCTCGAACCGGCGTCACCTCATGCCCCGGGGCCACGTCGAGGACCGGGGACGGATCGCGGCTGCAGAGGACGCCGAGGAAGAGGTGAGCGTCTCCGACCGTTTCGGCCTCTGGATCGGCTTCCCGCCCATGGACCAGCCGACCTACCTCGCCGCCGTGCGGGCCTATGCGCGGCGGTACGGCCTGCCCGTAAGGGGGCTGGACCGACGGGCCCTGCAGTGGGCGCAGGCGCGCGGGGGCCGCTCGGGCCGCGTCGCCTGGCAGTTCATCCTCGACCTCGCCGGATCGAAGGGGATCGCCCTGCCCGTCTGACGCCTCAGCGCGGCAGGAGCAGGGACGGCGACACGGGTCGCGCCCGCTCTGTGGGCGTCGGTGCGTAGCGGATTTCAAAGTGGAGCTGGGGTTCCGCGACCCCGCCCGTATCGCCCGCTTCACCGATCTGTTGTCCCTGCAGGACCTTCTGCTGGATCTTCACGTCCACGTTGGACAGGTGAGCGTAGGCCGTGACCCAGCCGTCTGGATGCTTGATCAGCACCAGGTTGCCGAAGCCGGGCACCTGGTCCCCGGCATAGACCACCTCGCCGGCGGCGGACGCCCTCACCGGGGCCCCGCGGGCGGCCCGGATGTTGATCCCGTCGTTCCGCTGGCCGGTGCCTTTGGGGCCGAAGTCCGAGAGAATCTCCCCTCGTAGCGGCCAGAGGAAGCGTCCCTTGCCGAGGGCGGCGATCTGGGCGTCGGTCAGGGGTGTGGTGGAGGCCGTGGGAGGCGGTGTGAAACCGCCAGAGGGCGGCCTCGCGGGGACTGGGGGCGTCGGAGCCGGCGCGACCCTGGGAGGCGGCGGAAGAGGACGCGGCGCGGGCGGCGCGACCACTGGCGTCTGCGGGGTGGTCCGCGGCGGCTCCGGGCGGGTCTGCGGCGGCGGCGGCGCGGGGGCCGGCGTCGGGGGTGTCGCCTGCGGCGCGACCGGCGTCGTCGGACCCGAGGGCGGAGCTTGGGATGGCGTGGCCGGACGGGTCACCGCCGGCTGTCCGGGCTCGGCCCTCAGTTCAGGGGGGCCGGCGGCGGAAGGATCCTCCAACGGCGCATCCGTCTCGGGAGCCACCGTCGCGGGGGCGACCGCCTCAGGCGAGGGCCGGGGCGCAGGCGCCGGGACGCGGATGGTTTCACGGATCGGTCCGCGGTCCCGCGCTTCGTCGGGCAGGATGATCCGCTGGCCGGACCGGATCGTGGCCGACGTGCGCAGGCCGTTTGCCGCCGCCAGGGCCCTCGGGGTCACGCCAAACCGGCGCGCAATTACGGAAAGAGTATCGCCGGCGACGGCCACGTAGGCTCTCTGGGTTTCCGTCGGCCCCTTGAGAACCTGACCGGGGCGCAGTGTGTAGGGCGGCTTGAGGCCGTTGAGGCTCGAAAGCTCTTTCCGGGACAGCCCCATGCGGTCGGCGATCCCGTCGACGGTGTCACCCTTGCGGACCGTGTAGGCGGCGGGCTTGCCCTTGACCGAAATCACCCGGCCGCCGGCCATGACACGGACAGTGGCGGCCCCCTGAGGTGCGACCGGCGTCGCCTCGGCAGGGGGATTCTCATCAGGGCGGGCCGGGCGGGTGGCGGCAGGCGGCGGCGGGCGGGTCGGCGCGGCGGCGGACCGGATGGGCCCACGGTCCCTGTAGCCCTGGGGGAGGGTCAGTCTCTGTCCCGCCCTGAGGGCGGCTGTACTACGCAGCCCGTTCTCGCCGGCCAGCGCCCGGGTGGACACTGAGAAACGCCGGGCGACAACCTCAAGACTGTCGCCCTCGGCGACCACATACGCCTTGCGGGTCTCGGGCGGACCCTTGAGCACGCGACCCACGCTCAAGGCGTAGGGCGGCTTCAGACCGTTGAGGTCAGCGAAGGCCTTTCGCGTCATGCCCAGTCGGTTCGCAATCTCGTCGACGGTGTCGCCGCTGCGCACGATGTAGGTTGAAGGTCCGCTGGAGACGTTCACGACGCGGCCGGTGGCCTGGGCTCTTCCAGCCGAACCTTCGCCACCCTGAGGGCCAGGCAACCTGAGCTTCATTCCCGCATCGATCCGGGCGCCGGAGCCCAGGTCGTTGGCCTCGGCAATGGCCTCCGGAGACACTCCGAGCTTTCGGCCGATGCCGTAGAGGGTATCGCCCCTCTGGACGGTGTAGGTGTCGCCAGAAGCCTGGAGCAGAGCCAGCTGAACCGGCGCGGCCTCTCCGCCAACGGGTTCGCGGGCCGCCGAAGGGCTGGCCACGCTGACGAAGGCGGTCGTCGCCGCAAGCATCAGGACGGTCCGGTTGAGAAAACTGCTCATCGCCGCTCCGGCTCTGTTTACCCAGTGTGGCGCCGCGATTTGGATCGTCGACGCGATCCGCACTCTCAGCCCCAAGAAATCGTCACTAATTTGGCGCGCTCAGGAGTCCTTTGCGACACCGTCCAGCAAGGGCACAAACCTGACTTCCATCAGGGTCTCCACCGTGAACCCGCCCTCCCCGTCCCCGACATAGCGGTTCAGCTTCTGGACGGGCCCTCGGCCTACCGGCGCCACCATTACCCCTTTTGGCTTCAATTGCGCCAGAAGCGCGCGCGGATCTTCCGGAGCTGCAGCGGTGACCATGATCCGATCGAAGGGCGCCTGTTCAGGCCAGCCCTGGCCCCCGTCGCCAAAGCGGGTGATCACATTGGTCAAGCCGAGTTGGCGGAACCGGTCCTCCGCAGCGGACAGCAGAGTCCGATATCGTTCCACAGAGTATACCAGCCGCGCCAGCTTGGACAGGATGGTGGTCTGGTAGCCGGACCCCGTCCCGATCTCGAGAACTCGGGAGCGCTTCTCGATCCGCAGGGCCTGGGTCATCAGGCCCACGATGTAAGGCTGGCTGATGGTCTGACCGCACGCGATGGGCAGGGCCTGGTCCTCGAAGGCCCTTTCCTGGAACAGGTCCGGCGTGAAGAGATCCCTCGGCGTCGTCGCGATGGCGGTCAGCACCGCCGGATCCGAAACACCCTGTTCCCGGAGCCCCTCCATCAGGCGGGCGTGCCGCGGATCCTCGGGCGTATGGGGACGACGCACCACCCTCAGGCCCTCGGCGGGGCGCCGCCCAGGACCGCCCGCATCCTGTGGACGGTTTCCTGGTGGGTCAGGTCGATATGCAGAGGCGTGACGGAAATGCGCCCGTCATAGATGGCCCGCAGGTCCGTGCCTGCAGCGGGGGCGGACAACTCCCGCCGGAAGCCAATCCAGTAGTAGGTCTCGCCCCGGGGATCGGTGCGCTGCACGGCCTGGCGGACGTGCAGGTCGCGGAAGGTCTGGCGCGTGACCTCAACCTCACGGATCTCCGCCAGTGGACGGGAGGGGAAATTGACATTCATCACCACGTCCGACGGCCAGCCGATCTCGACCAGGCGCCGGATGATCCCGGGACCGAAGTGCTCCGACGGCAGGAAGACGGGCTGGTCCGCCAGTTCCTCTCCCGGAGTTGGCCAGCTCATCTGCGAAAGGGCGATGGCCGGAATACCGAGGGCCATCCCCTCGATAGCCCCTGCGACCGTGCCCGACATGGTTACGTCCTCGGCCAGGTTGGCGCCCCGGTTCACCCCTGAGAGCACCAGGTCCGGCCGCAGGTCGCCCATAAGCTCCGTGACCGCCAGCATCACGCAGTCGGTCGGGGTCCCGGTGGTGGCGAACCTGCGCTCGTCGAGACGACGCACGCGCAGGGGCTCGGCGAGGGTCAGGGACCGGCTGGCGCCGGATTGCTCGTACTCTGGCGCACAGATCCAGATGTCGTCGCTGAGGACCCGGGCGATCCGCTCGAGCGACACCAGCCCCTCCGCGTGAATCCCGTCGTCATTGGTCAGAAGGATACGCACGGGGTCAGGCGTTTCCATCGATGTGTGTGACGCCGCCCATGTAGGGCTGAAGAACCTGGGGAATGGCGATCCGGCCCCCCTCATCCTGGTAGTTCTCGAGAATGGCGACCAGGGTGCGGCCCACCGCAAGGCCGGAGCCATTCAAGGTGTGGACATAGCGCGTGCCCTTCTCTCCGCTCGACTTGGTGCGGGCGTCCATGCGGCGGGCCTGGAAATCCCCGCAGTTCGAGCAGGAGCTGATCTCCCGGTAGCGTCCCTCGCTGGGCAGCCAGACCTCAAGGTCGTAGGTGCGGCGGGCGCTGAAACCCATGTCTCCACGGCACAGCAGCATGGTGCGGAAGGGCAGGTCGAGGCGCTTCAGCACCGCCTCGGCGCAGGTCACCATCCGTTCGTGCTCGGCATCGGACTGGTCAGGCTCGGTGATCGAGACCAGTTCGACTTTGTAGAACTGGTGCTGCCGGATCATGCCGCGGGTGTCCCGGCCCGAGGCGCCGGCCTCAGAGCGGAAGCAAGGGGTGAGCGCCGTCAGGCGCAGGGGCAGGACCTCGGCGGGCAGGATCTGCTCGCGAACCAGGTTGGTCAGGGAGACCTCGGCGGTCGGGATCAGCCACCGGCCGTCGGTTGTGCGGAAGAGATCCTCCGAGAACTTCGGCAACTGGCCGGTGCCGAAGACCGCGGCGTCGCGGACCAGAAGGGGCGGCGAAACCTCGGTATAGCCGTGCTCGAGGGTCTGCATGTCGAGCATGAACTGCCCGAGGGCCCGCTCCAGGCGCGCCAGCCGGCCCTTCAGCACGACGAACCGGGCGCCGCTCATGCGGGCGGCGGCCTCGAAGTCCATCAGGTCGAGGGCCTCGCCGAGGTCGGCGTGGTTGCGGGGGGCGGCGAGGGCGAAGGGTTCGCCCCACCGGCGGACCTCGACATTGCCGGACTCGTCTTCGCCTTCTGGCGTCTCGGGCGCCGGCAGGTTGGGCAGGCTGGCCAGGAGGTCCCTGAGGGTTTCCTCCGCAGCCTTCTCCCGTTCCGCGTCGCCGGCGGCCTCTGTCTTCAGGGCCTCGACTTCGGCGAGCAGGCGAGCCGCCTCTGCTTCATCCTTGGCCGCCTTGGCCTGACCGATCCGTCGGGAGAGTTCATTGCGCCGGGCTTGCGCCGCCTCGGAGGCGGTCCGGGCGGCGCGGACCTGCTGGTCTAGCGCCAGCGCCTCCGCAGCGGCTCCGGACCGGCCCTTCGCCGCCCAGGCCTTTTCGTAGAGGTCGGGTGTGTCGCGAAGGGCTCGGATATCGTGCATGGCGGGAGGTCCAGGGATTGGCCGACTTCTCTAGTCCGCGTCGCCGGGGGCGCCAACCGTCTCCGGGGCGTATTCAGACGATCACGTCCTCGTCGAGCTCCCGCCGACGCCGGAGTTCGATGATGCGCACGCACCAGATGGAGATTTCGTAGAGCAGGATGATCGGCAGGGCGAGCATGAGCTGGCTGATGGGGTCTGGCGGCGTGACCACCGCCGCCACAACGAAGATGGCGACGATGGCGTAGCGTCGGAACTCCCGCAATGCCGAGGAACTGACCATGCCGGCCAGGCCCAGGAGGGTCAGGATGACCGGAAGCTGGAAACAGAGCCCGAAAGCCATCAGCAGGGTGGTGACCAGGGTCAGGTAGTCCGAGACCTTGGGCAGGAGCTCCACGGTGATCGCCCCGGCGCCGGTAATCTGCTGGGAGAGGGAGAACCAGAGGACGAACGGAAAGATGAAGAAGTAGACCAGAGCTCCCCCAAGGGTGAAGAGAACCGGAGAGGCGATCAGAAAGGGCAAGAACGCCCTGCGTTCACGCTTGTAGAGCCCGGGCGCGACGAAGCCGTACACTTGGCTGGCGAGGACCGGGAACGACAGGACCACGGCCCCGAAACCGGCCAGTTTGAGCTTGGTGAAGAAGAACTCGAGCGGGGCGGTGTAGATGAGTTTGAGTTCCTGCCCCTGCAGGGGCGGTAGCTCCTTCAGCCCCACCAGCACCAGAAGCAGGTCAAAGGGTCCTCCGCCACCGGTATGTGTCGAGGGCTTGAGGTGCAGGGCCTGCAGGACCCCGTCCACGAATCCCGTCTGCGAAGCCGACTCAGCCGCCGCCTTCTGGGCCGCCAGAATCCCGGCCGCGGCTTCGTAGGGTCGCAGGAGGAGGCCGTACAGGACATCCGCGAAGGCGAAACAGACGACAAAGGCCAGGACCACGGCGACCAGCGAGCGGATCAGACGCTGCCGGAGCTCAACCAGATGGTCCAGAAGCGGTGCGCGGGACGCCTCGATCTCGTCCTCAGGTTCGTGGGCTTCGGTCATTCCGCCTGCTCCGCGGCCTTACGGCGCCTTCGGGGCTTTGGCGGCGGCGAAGCCGTCTCCGGGGGAGGAGTCGCATCCGCCGCATCGGCCTCCTCGACGGAGGTCGCCTCCGGGGCGCCGCCGTCGAAGGGAGGATGGAACTGGACATCCGAGGTCTGAAGGCTGTCGCCAATCTCCCGCAGGACCTGGTTGACCTCCGCGGTCTCGCTGGACAGCACCGCGCCCTGGGACTGTCGCATGGCCTCCACCTCGCGACGCAGTTCGTCGAGCTCCGATTGCCGGGCCATGTCGTCGAAGCTGGCGCGGAACTCTGCAGCCATGCCCCGCAGGCGGCCCACCCACTCGCCCAGCTTCCGCAGCATCACGGGCAGGTCCTTGGGGCCGACCACGATGAGGGCGACAGCGGCGATCAGGAGGTATTCAAGCCCGCCGACTTCGGGAAGCATGGCCAAGTCCTAGCACTGTCCCCATGCCAAGGCCTGGGGTGGTTCGGGTCGCTCGGGATCAGCCCCGGGCGTCTTCCTTGGGCGCATCCACCTTGGCCGCCGATGTCTCTTCGGACGACTCGGGCTTGCCGCTGTCCTTCAGGCCGTCACGGAAGGCCCGGATGCCCTTGCCGGCATCGCCAAGCAGCCCCGAAAGTTTCCCCCGCCCGCCAAAGAGCACGAGGACAACCACCGCAACAATTATCCAGTGGATCGGCGACAATCCGCCCATTTGCAAGCTCCTGATCGGGTTCGGAATGGGCCCTGGGACCCTCCCACGGACCGATATATAGACGCCGCCCCCCGGCGCCGCCAAGGGTCAGACGTCGCCCGTCGCGCCTTTGCCCTCGTCGCCCGGGTCGCCGAGGAAATCCATGTGAAACTCCGGCGCCTCGTCTCCCGGCTCGATCGGGTCCTCCTCGGGCGTGGCGAGTCCGGGAGTCGGGACGCTGAAATCCGCCGGCAGGTCGAGGCTCAAGAGACCTGCGGCGCGCATGTCGGCGGCGCCGGGAAGATCCGCGAGGCTAGAAAGGCCGAAGTGCTCAAGGAAGGCGTCCGTGGTGCCGTAGGTCACCGGCCGACCCGGGGTCCGACGTCGGCCGCGCATCCGCACCAGACGCAGTTCCAGAAGAACGTCCAGCGTACCGCGGCTGGCCTGCACTCCCCTGACCGCCTCGATCTCGGCCCGGGTCACCGGCTGGTGATAGGCGATGATGGCGAGGGTCTCCTGGGCGGCGCGCGACAGCCTCCGGGGCTCCTCCCGCTCCACGGTCATGAGGAAGGCGAGATCGGCGGCGGTCTGGAAGCGCCAGCGGTCTGCTACGCAGACCAGCTCGACACCGCGTCCAGCGTACCGGGTTTGGAGGTCTGCGACCGCACGCTCGACGTCAGATCCCTCCGGCAGCCGCCGGGCCAGGTCATCGAGGCTAAGGGGACCGGCGGCGGCGAACAATAGCGCCTCGACCCGCCGCTCCGTTTCCGCCGGGTTGGGCAATGAGGGAGAATCCACCGGCGCGGTCACACCGCCCCTCCCCTCCGGCTACGAAGATAGATGTCGGCGAAGGCCTCGAGCTGCCGCGCCTCCAGAGCGCCCTCGCGGACCAGCTCCAGGCTGGCGGAGAGGGTCGAGGCGACATAGGACGCCCGACTGGGGGACGACTCCGAGCTTGAGGCCGGTCGCGGGGCGAGCCCGGTCAGGGCGGTCCAGCGCGACAACTCAGGCAGCAGGCTGCGCAGTCGGTCCCGGGCGGCTTCCAGAGCATAGGCCTTCATCGGCTCTGGCCGGTAACTGCGGGAGTCCGAGCGCCGACGTTGATCCACATAGGCCTGCATGAGGGCGTAGAGGTCTCCCTCCAGCCGCGTCGAAGGCAGGATCCGGATCGCGTCCGGATCGCCGCGCACAAAGACGTCTCGGCCCAATTGGGGTCGGGCGCGGAGGGACTCCGAGGCGCGCCGCATGGCGTCGAGCTTGGCCAGGCGGAAGGCCAACTGGGCGGCCACCTCCTCCGCCGGCGCCTCCTCAGGCTGGGGGCGTTCAGGACGGGGCAGGAGAAGCCGGGACTTCAGGAAGGTCAGCCAGGAGGCCATCACCAGGTAGTCGGCGGCCAGGGCGAAGCTGCGCCTTCGGGCCTGCTGCACAAAAGCCAGGTACTGATCAGCCAGCCGGGTGATGGAAATGCGCAGAAGATCGACCTTCTGGCTCCGGGCAAGGGCGAGAAGGACATGCAGAGGTCCCTCGTAGCCATCGACATCGACGATCAGGGCATCGCCATCCTGGGCGGCGGCCTCGGCAGCCTCGAAGTCGAGGCGGGGCTGGAATTCAGACGCCTCGCTCATGCAGACGCCCCTTCCAGAAGCGCGTCGAAGCGGGCCTCGGCCTCCCGGCGGTCGAAGGGCTCAGGACGCCTGGGCAAACGCGCCAGCGCCGCCTCGGCCCGGCGCGCGGCGCGACCAGAGAGGGTCCGGACTCCAGCGGCGACGGCCCTCATCTCGGCCATGTTCCCGTTACAGTGAAGCACGACGTCGCAACCTGCGGCGAGGCTCCGGCGGGCCCGGAGGGTCATGTCGCCCTCAAGGGCCTGCATGGACAGGTCGTCGCTCATGATGAGCCCGGAAAAACCCAGTTCGCCACGCAGCAGGCCCTCGATCACCCGCCGCGAGGTGGTGGCGGGACGCCGGGGGTCCAGGGCCCGGTAGAGGATGTGGGCGGTCATCGCCAGCGGCATGTCCGAGAGCGCCTCGAAGGGCGGGAAGTCCGTCGCCCGGAGGACGTCCAGGGAGGCCTCGACCACAGGCAGGTCAAGATGGCTGTCCGACATGGCGCGGCCGTGCCCGGGAATGTGCTTGATCACGGGCAGGACGCCGCCCGCCAGGAGCCCTTCCGCCGCCGCCCGTCCCAGAACCGCCACGGCCTCAGGGGTCTCGCCGTAGGCGCGGTCCCCGATGATGTCATGGGCGCCGGGCTGAGGAACGTCCAGGACCGGCGCGCAGTCCACGTTTACGCCGAGGGAGAAAAGGTCATCGGCCATCAGGCGTGCGCCCAGCCGGACCGCTTCGCGCTGCACGGGGAGCCCGCCGGAAAGCCGGGCCAGCGTCCGCGCAGGCGGGTACTTGCGCCAGTGGGGTGGGCCGAAACGCTGGACCCGTCCGCCCTCCTGGTCGATCAGGACGGGGGCGTCCTGCCGTCCGACGGTCCCGCGCAGGGCGGAGATAAGCGCGCGGACCTGATCCGGGCTCTCGATGTTCCGGGCGAAGAGGATGAAACCCCAGGGCCGGACATCCCGGAAAAAGGCCGCCTCCTCGGCGCAGAGGCGCGGTCCGGCGCAGCCGTAGATGGCGGCGGAAACGGTCATCGGACGAAGCAGGACTTGCCGGCCGACTTCAGCCGGTCGCAGAACGCCTGGGCGGCGGCGCGGTCCGGGAAGCCGGTCACGGTGGTGCGGAACAAGGTCGACCCGTCGCGCTCCACCCGCTCGACGCGTTTGCCGCGGCCTGAGCCGCCTGCCCGGGCGACGGCGGCGCTCCACTCCCTGTCGGCAATCTCGGCGGAGGAGAAGGCGCCGATCTGTACGCTGGCCGGACCACCGGCCGCGGTCGGCTTCGAAGGCGCCGCCACCGGCGGCGGGGTCGGCTTGGCCGCTGGCGCCGCTGGCTTTGGGACCGGCTTTGCGGGCGGGGCGGGGCTGGGAACAGCCTGCGGCGGTTTCGCAGCTGGCGGCGGGGACGGCCGGGGCAGAACCGTCACCGGAGCGGGCGGCGGCGATGCGGGCGTGGGCGCAGGGACAGCTACGGGGGGAGTGGCGACGGCTGCCGGCGGTGATGCGGGCGTTGCAGGCGCGACCGACGGCCGCGGCAGGGGCTGTTCAGGCGGCGGCGTGAAGTTGGGCTGGAGCGGCGGCGGCTCGCCCTCGGCCTGCTGGTAGATCTTGAGCCCCGCGGCGGGGTCCACGTCGCCGGAGGTTGGCGGCGCTGCGGCGCGAAGTTCGCCCACCGGCTCACCGATCGCCTTAGGCGCCCGGGACCCCTCCGAAAGTCCTCCCCTGTAGAAAGCGAAGATCGCCGCCGCCAGGGCGAGCAGGAGCAGCAAGGACAGGATCAGGGTCAGGGGCGCGGGACCGCGCGGCGCGGGGCGCTCGCGCCGGTCGAAGGCCAGGGGTTCGTCGTGCGGCGCTCCGCCGCTGCGATTGTGATCAGACATGGCCAGTTCCGTCCTGGATCCGCGAATCAGCCGGCATCACGGCAGAGGCGTAGTCTACCCCCCGGAGCCCCGGCGGCGCACCCCGGGGGCGGATCAGGACCAAGCCTCGAGCTGGAAGAGTCGCCTGTGTTCCTCGATGGCGAACCGGTCGGTCATTCCGGCGATATAGTCGCAGACGCTGCGGGCCCGGGAGGCCTCGTCACACCCCTCAAGGGCGGCGTAGATGTCGGCGGGCAGGACGTCGGGTTCGGCCAGGAACAGCTGGAACATCTCGGCGAGGATGCGCCGGGCCTGACTGCGCGTGCGGTTCACCCGCCAGTGCCGGTACATCCGGTTCAGGAGGAACTCCCGGAGCGCGGCGAGGTCTTCAAGCATCGGGCGCGAGAAGGCCACCAGGGCGTGATCCAGAGCCCGCACAGCTTCGGCGGAGTCCACGCCGGTCTGCGCCACCCGCCGGGTGGTCTCCGCCATGACATCGTCAACCATGGCGCCGATCATGCGACGAACCGCCTCCATCCGGACAATGGAGGCGTCAAGGTCGGGAAAGTCCCGCTTCACTCCGAAAAGGATGGGGCCGATGAGCGGCACGTCGATCAGGTCGTCCAGGGTGAACATGCCCGCCACCACCCCGTCATCGACGTCGTGATTGTTGTAGGCGATGTCGTCGGCGAGGGCGGCGACCTGGGCTTCCGCCGAGGCCCAGCCGCCCAGCTCCAGGGAATAGCCCCGGTCGAACTCGGCCACGGCGCTCCAGGAGGGTCGCTCCAGCCGGGAGGTCACCGGGCCGTTGTGCTTGATCACGCCCTCCAGGGTCTCCCAGGTCAGGTTGAGGCCATCCCATCGAGGGTACCGGCGCTCCAGACGGGTGACGACCCGGAAGGTCTGCACATTGTGGTCGAAGCCTCCGTAAGGCTGCATGGCGCTGTCCAGCTCGTCTTCGCCGGCGTGGCCGAAGGGTGGATGACCAAGGTCATGCGCCAGGGCGATGGTTTCGGCCAGATCCGACTCCAGGCCCAGGGCCGCCGCCACCGACCGGGCGATCTGGGCCACCTCCAGGGAATGAGTCAGGCGTGTGCGGTAATGGTCGCCCTCATGGGCCACAAAGACCTGGGTCTTCTCCTTCAGGCGACGGAAGGCGGTGGTGTGGATGATCCGGTCGCGGTCCCGGGCGAAGGGGGTGCGGGTCCGGCTCTCCGGCTCCTCGTGGCGGCGGCCGCGCGAGGCGGCGGCGCTCTGGGCGTAGGCGGCTCGGGGGACGGCCATGCGATCGTAGGCTCCTGGAGATCGGCCCCTTCCAAGGCGGCCAAACCGGGCTCATATAGAGCACTATGGCCAAGGATGCAGTCTTGAACGCCCCGGACCTCTCCCTCTCGCCCGCAGCCGCGCGGCGGATCTCAGAGCTTTCGCGCCTTGAGGGGAGGTCCCTGATGCTTCGAATCGGCGTCGACGCCGGCGGATGCTCGGGGTTCCAGTACCAGTTCGACCTTGTCGAGGCGGCCGCGCCCGACGACATGCGGATCGAGCGCGACGGTGCGACGGCCCTGGTGGACGAGATCAGCCTCGTCCTGCTCAAGGGCTCCGAGATCGACTTCGTCGACGAGCTGGCCGGAGCCGAGTTCCGGGTGCGCAATCCCAACGCCCGGTCCAGCTGCGGCTGCGGCGTCAGCTTCTCGATCTGAACCCGTGCGGATCGCCACCTGGAACGTCAATTCCATCAACGCCCGTCTTGAGACGGTGCTGCGCTGGTTCGAGGCCGAACGCCCGGACGTGGCCTGTCTCCAGGAGATCAAGTGCATCGACGAAAAGTTCCCCGCCGAGGCCTTCGAGCGGTTGGGCTACAATGTCGCCGTCCACGGGCAGAAGACCTACAATGGCGTCGCCCTGCTCAGCCGGACGCCCCTGGAGGACGTGACCCGGGGACTTCCAGGCGATCCGTCCGATGAGCAGGCCCGGTACATCGAGGCCGTGGTGTCGGGCCCCCGGCCCATGCGGGTGGCTTCCATCTACCTGCCCAATGGCAATCCTCTCGGGTCGGAGAAATTCGACTACAAGCTGGCCTGGATGGCGCGTCTTCAAAGGCACGCCGCCAACCTCCTCCGCCTGGAGGAGCCCCTGGCGCTTATGGGCGACTACAACGTCATTCCCGGTCCGCTCGACGCCGCCAACCCGGAGGAATGGGCAGGCGACGCCCTCTTCCAGCCGGAGAGCCGGGCGGCCCTGCGCGCCCTCCTTTGGCTGGGGCTCAGCGACGCCTGGGCCGAGGCTGGCGAGGGTCCGGGCGGATACACCTTCTGGGACTACCAGGCGGGCGCCTGGCCGAAGAACAACGGTATCCGCATCGACCACGGTCTGCTCTCGCCCCAGGCGACGGACCGGCTGTCCGCCTGTCGGATCGACCGGGCGCCCAGGGGCTGGGAGAAGCCTTCTGACCATACACCGCTCATTGTCGAGCTGAGTCTCTGAGCGAACGCTCTCTGAGAAAGCAGGCGCACGCTGCGCGTCCCTTTTCAGGACGGGGTGAGCGGTCTCTGATTTCGGCGGCGCCCTCACATTCCGGTTAAGGCGAGCGCGCCCTTTCGGGAAACAACACCCCGGGCATTGGCTTGACAGGCCTAAGGCAGGATCCCAGCCTCACCGGATCATACCCCCGGGAGGTTCGGTCCATGCTTCAGCTCGTCCTGGCCTCTGCGGCCTTCCTTCTGTTGCACCTTTGGGTATCCGGTACGCCCCTGCGCGACCGTCTGGTGGCGCGCCTGGGCGAGGGGGCTTACCTGGGCCTCTTCTCCCTGGCCTCAGTCGCCATCCTGGTTTGGATGCTGGCGGCCTACGGCGGCGCCCGGTCGGCGGGGTACAATCCGACATGGTGGGGGCCAACGCCCCTGACCCAGCATGTTCAGCTGGTCCTCATGCTGGTCGCCTTCCTGCTGATCGTTCCTGGCGTGATGGCCCGCAACCCCGGCGCGGTCGGCCAGACCGGCGCCCTTCAGGACGCCGACCCGGTGCGCGGAATCCTGCGCGTGACCCGCCATCCCTTCCTCTGGGGCGTGGGAATCTGGGCGGGCGGCCACCTGCTGGTGAACGGCGACCTGATCTCCCTGATCCTCTTTGGATCCCTCGGCGTCCTCGCCATCGGCGGGGCGGCCAGCATCGACGCCAAGCGCCGCCGGGTCTACGGCGAGACCTGGGCGGGATTCGAGGCGAAGTCCTCCTTCGTTCCCTTCGGCGCCATCCTCTCTGGACGTCAAACGCTCAGGCCGGGCGAATTCGCCCTGCCCGCGCTGATCGGCCTGGCGGTCTATATCGCCACCCTGCTGGGCCACACCCTGATCGCGGGCGTCCCGGCCCTGGGCTGACCCGATCGGTCAGATGTCGGCGTAGACGTGCCGCTCGCCCGCCATGCCCGGGTGGGTCACGGCGCCCTCATGGGCTGGTCCGACGATCTGGGCGTATTTCCAGAGGGCGCCTGAGCCGTAGTCGGTCTGGTGCGGCTTCCAGGCCTTGCGACGACGCTCCAGCTCTTCCGGCGCAACCTCGAGGTCGAGCACACCGGCGTCGGCGTCGATGCTGATGATGTCGCCGTCCTGGACCAGACCGATGGGGCCGCCCATCTGGGCCTCAGGACCCACATGGCCGATGCAAAGGCCCCGGGTTCCCCCCGAGAACCGGCCGTCGGTGACCAGGGCCACCTTGTCGCCGCGCCCCTGGCCGGAGAGCGCCGCCGTGGTTGACAGCATCTCGCGCATGCCCGGGCCGCCCCGGGCGCCCTCGTAACGGATGACCAGAACGTCGCCGTCCTTGTAGTCGCCGCGCTCGACGGCCTCGAAACAGGCCTGCTCGCCGTCGAACACCCGGGCAGGACCGCGGTGGGAGCGGTGCGAGGTCATGCCCGCGACCTTGACGATGGCGCCGTCCGGGGCCAGCGAGCCCCAAAGGCCGACCACGCCGCCCGTGGGCGAGAGCGGGTTGGAGACCGGGCGGATGACCTCCTGGTCATCGCGCCAGACCACGTCCTTGACGTTCTCGGCGATGGTCTTGCCGGTCACCGTCATGCAGTCGCCGTGGATGTAGCCGCCTTCCAGCAGCGTCTTCAGCAGCATGGGCATGCCCCCGGCCTCGCCCATGTCCTTGGCCACGAAGCGGCCGCCGGGCTTCAGATCGGCGATGTGCGGCGTGCGCTGGGCGATTTCGGCGAAGTCGCGCAGGGTGAAGGCGATGCCGCACTCGTGCGCCATGGCCGGGAGGTGCAGGGCGGCGTTGGTCGAGCCGCCGGTGGCCGCCACGACGGCGGCGGCGTTCTCGAAGGACTTGCGGGTGATGAAGTCGCGTGGCCGAAGCTGGGTCTCGATCAGGCGGACCACCGCCTCCCCGGACGCTACCGCGTAGGCGTCGCGGCTGAGGTAGGGCGCCGGCAGGGCCGCTGAGAGCGGCAGGGCCAGGCCAATGGCCTCGGACACGCAGGCCATGGTGTTGGCGGTGAACTGGCCGCCGCAGGCCCCATCTGAGGGACAGGCGTGCTGCTCCAGGGAGCAGAGATCCTCGAGGCTCATCTTACCGGCCGAGTGCTGTCCGACGGCCTCGAAAACGTCGACCACGGTCACGTCCCGCCCCTGCCAGGACCCCGGGAGGATCGAGCCGCCATAGAGGAAGACCGAAGGCACGTTGAGGCGCAGCATGGCCATCATCATTCCCGGCAGGGACTTGTCGCAGCCGGCGATGCCCACCAGGGCGTCGTAGCCGTGGCCGCGCATGGTCAGCTCCACGGAGTCGGCGATCAGGTCGCGGCTCACCAGGGACGAGCGCATGCCCTCGTGGCCCATGGCGATGCCATCGGTGACGGTAATGGTGCAGAACTCCCGCGGGGTGGCGCCGGCCTTCTTGACGCCTTCGGAGACCGCATGCGCCTGGCGCATCAGGGCGGTGTTGCAGGGCGCCGCCTCGTTCCAGCAGGAGGCGACGCCGACGAAGGGCTGGGCGATCTCCCGCGTCCCCAGGCCCATGGCGTAATAGTAGGACCGGTGCGGCGCCCGGGCCGGCCCCTCGGTCACATGCCGGCTCGGCAGGCGGGACTTGTCCCAGGTTCCATCAGGCTTGCGGGTCATGGCGGGGCCTCCTCTGCGGCGTGCGTTTCTCCCTAGCGGGAGCCAATGAGGGTTGGAAGCCCCGGCGGCGACAGGTGAAGCGAAGCAGGCTAGATCCTCCCGCAAAACGGGGGGAAATCATGGCCCAGGACCCTAAGGCGGAACGTTCCCGGCTGCGCTCGATCCTGGCGGGATCTGCGGGCAACATGGTCGAAACCTTCGACTGGTTCGTCTACGCCGCCTTCGCCCTCTACTTCGCCCCGATCTTCTTCCCGAAGGGAGACCAGACCGCCCAGCTCCTGGGATCGGCCGCCGTCTATGCGGTGGGGTTCCTCGCCCGACCCTTTGGCGCCTGGATCATGGGCCTCTACGGAGACCGGGCCGGACGGCGGGCGGCGATGATCCTCGCCGTGGGTCTGATGTGCCTGGGCTCGCTGATCATCGGCCTGTGTCCCGGCTATGCCCAGATCGGGCTGGCGGCCCCGGCCATCCTGGTCCTGGCCCGCATCCTGCAGGGCGTCAGCATGGGCGGCGAATACGGGGCCAGCGCCACCTACCTGTCGGAAATGGCCTCCCGGGACCGTCGCGGCTTCTGGTCGGGGATCTTCTACTCGACCCTGATGAGCGGCCAGCTGCTGGCCCTCCTGCTACTGCTGGCCCTGACCGCGGTCCTGCCGCCTGAAGCAATGAACGCCTGGGGGTGGCGGGTGGCCTTCATTGTCGGCGCCCTGATGGCCACGGCCGTCCTGCTGATGCGCAGGGGCATGGACGAAACCCCCTCCTTCAAGGCGCGGGATGGCTCCCGGAGGGCCACCTGGCGGCTTGTCACCGAGCATCCGCGCGAGACCCTGATGGTCTTCGGTCTCACCGCGGGAGGCACCCTCGCCTACTACACCTTCGGGACCTACATGCAGAAGTTCCTGGTCAACACCTCGGGATTCTCGAGGGACCAGTCGAACCTGATCACCACGGCGGCCCTGGCCTGCTTTGTGCTGATGCAGCCCCTGTCCGGAGCCCTCTCCGACCGCTTTGGCCGACGGGCCCTGCTTCTGGCCTTCGGGATCGGCGGCGTCGCCATGACCTGGCCGGTCCTGTCAACCCTGGCCGTGACCCGGGACCCCCTGGCCGCCTTCCTCATGGTCCTGGGAAGCCTCGCCGTCGTGAGCGGCTACACATCAGTCAGCGCCATTGTGAAGGCGGAGATGTTCCCCACCGAGATCCGGGCCCTCGGCGTCGCTCTCCCCTACGCCATCGCCAACGCCCTGTTCGGGGGAACGGCCGAGTTCATCGCCCTCAGCTTCAAGCAGGCCGGGTTCGAGCCGGGGTTCTACATCTATGTCACGGCGGTCATCGGGGTTTCCCTTGTGACCTACCTTTTCATGCCCGACACCCGCAGAACCAGCCGGATCCTGGAGGACTGAGCCCGTTCAGGCGTCCTCGGGCACGTCGAAGCTGCGGGGCTCCAGGCCGGCCAGCCGCCGCCGCCATGCGATCTCGTAGGCCGTCTCGACTTGGCGGCGGGTCCGGTCTGTATCGAAGAGGGGCGCGGCAGGGAGGTTCGCG
>NZ_JADBZL010000185.1:0-4434 GCF_020402505.1 Phenylobacterium sp.
CCCTATTTCGGCATCTGCTTCGGCATGCAGATGGCCATGATCGAGGCGGCCCGGAACCTGGCCGGCCTCACCGAGGCCTCCTCCACCGAGTTCGGCCCCAGCGCCCAGCCCGTGGTGGGCCTCATGACGGAATGGACCCGCGGCAATGCGCGCGAGACCCGGGGGCAGGGCGACGACCTGGGCGGCACCATGCGCCTGGGCGCCTACGAGGCGGTCCTGAAGCCGGGATCCCGCGTGGCCGCGATCTATGGCTCGGAGCACATCAGCGAGCGCCACCGCCACCGCTACGAGGTCAATATCCGCTATCGGGAGGCCATCGAGGCCACGGGCCTGTCCTTCACCGGCCTGTCCCCCGACGGCGTCCTGCCCGAGATCTGCGAGCGGGCCGATCATCCCTGGTTCGTCGGCGTCCAGTTCCACCCAGAGCTGAAAAGCCGTCCCTTCGACCCCCACCCCCTCTTCACCAGCTTCATCGGCGCCGCCAAGGAGCGCAGCCGGCTGGTGTGAGCCGGTCCGCTCCGGCTTGAATCCCCCACACGATTGGGGCATAAGCGCGCACCCCGACGCGCTCCGGTTTCCGCGGCCGTCCTTCCCCTGTCCGCCAGAGAGAGTCTCCCGTGGCCGTTCCGAAGCGAAAAACCTCCCCCTCGCGCCGCAACATGCGCCGCTCGCATCACGCCCTGGGGGCCAACAGCTATGTCGAGGACAAGGAAACCGGCGAACTGAAGCGCCCGCACCACATCGACCTGAAGACCGGCATGTACAAGGGCCGCCAGGTCATCACGCCGAAGGAAGACTAGGTCCTTCCGGAGCGACGGAGTTTTCGGGCGCGGCGCCGAAGGGCCCCGCGCCCTTTCTGATTCCCGGATAGTCGAGCCGCCGCAGCGCCCCCTCAGTCGGCTTCGCCGACAGCTCCCCCGCGGGGGAGCAATGGCTCCCCAATTCCTCCACCTGCAAGGGGGAGGTGGACCGCGAAGCGGGACGGAGGGGGCCTATTGAGTGGCCGCGCCTACTGCGTCCGCCCCCGCGCCTGGATGCCGGCGCGGCGGGCTTCCACGGCCTCCGGGGTCACATGCCGGTTGTGGGCCGTCGACCGCGCCTGCTCCAGCTCCAGGCCCTGGCGAAGCGTCGCCTCGTAGCCGTCGTCGATCATCGCCTTGTAGGTGATGTGCATGTCGAGGCGGTTCCTCCCCGGCGTCTGGTTGTCCGCGGAAGAGGAGGGGACCGCTATGTTCTGTCGTCACGCCGACGAGCAGCGGTTGCATCGTTTTCAAGTGGCGCAGTCGCAGCTGATGCGTCGCCCCTGTCGGGGGTTGAGACTTCCCAGAGAGAGTGGGAGCGCGGAGCCCGGGGCGGCGTCTTGGTCCCCATGAGAAGGGAGAGGTTGACATCGGGATAATACGTACGTACATATTACCGTATGAGCAGACCCTCAAATCGCGAACAGCTGATCGAGACTGGTGTAGAAACCCTGATGTGTCGGGGGTTTTCGAACGCTAGTGTGCGGGATATCGCATCAGCAGCCGGAGTCCCTCTGGGCAGTTTTACAAATCATTTCCGATCCAAAGAAGATTACGCGGTGGAGGTCCTCGACCGATACTTCGCGTCTCTTCAGGATGTGATGGCGCAAACAATGGAGTCACCCAACATGGCTCCCCTTCAGCGACTGGATGCTTACCTAGATGTGATCACCGACCTGATGAGCGTATCGGGTTGGCGATACGGCTGTCTTATCGGCAACCTCGGACTGGAGGTTTCGGGCTACAGCGAGCTGATCCGCACACGCCTTCAGGGCATCTTCGCCGACTGGCTTAGGCCCTTTCTCGCCGTCGTCGTCGATGCGCAACGCAGTGGGGAATTGCGAGACGACCTTTCGCCAGAAGAGGTGGCTGAGTTCCTGCTCGCGGGCTGGCACGGCGCAATTCTGCGCATGAAGGTCGAACGATCCGACGAGCCGCTCAAGCGCTTCCGGCGCATCATCGAGGTGACGTTGTTTCAGAGTGGCCGCCGTCAGATCAAGGAGCCTGTGTAATGGCGGAGAAACCCAGAAAAGCCGTGGTGGTCGGCGTCGGCGCGCTGGAGGGCCTCGGCGGCGGCCTTGCCCGGAGGTTCGCTCAGGGCGGTCACCATGTTCTCGTCGCAGGTCGGACCCAAGCCCGTATCGATGCGGTCGTGGACGCCATCCGCCAATCCGGCGGCGCCGCAACCGCAGTGATCACGGACGCCGCCAACGAGCAAGACGTTCAGGCCCTCATGGACATCGCCATGCGCGATGATGAAGACGGCGCCCCGGCCGATCTGGTGGCGTTCAACGCCGGAAACAACGCGCCGATGCGGTTCCTGGAGATCGGTAGCGACACTTTCGAGGCCTTCTGGCGGATGAACTGCTTCGGTGGGTTCCTGGTGGGACGAGAAGCGGCGAAGCGTATGTCGCCCCTCGGACGAGGAACTATCCTCTTCACCGGCGCCACCGGTTCCTTGCGCGGCTCGGCGGGGTTTGCGCATTTCGCTGCAAGCAAGGCCGGCCTTCGGATGGTCGCCCAATCCATGGCGCGCGAGTTCGGGCCGCAGGGCCTGCACATCGCTCACATCATTATTGACGGCGGGATCGACGGAGAGCGGCTGCGGACCCGCTTCGCCGAATTCATGGCGTCCAAGGGCGCCGATGGGGTCCTCAACATCAATGCGATCGCCGAAGCCTATTGGCAGATCCACCTGCAACACCCGAGTGCGTGGACCCACGAACTCGATTTGCGCCCCTTCAAAGAAGCCTTCTGATCAACGGAGATTCCGAGATGGAACTCGTCGGACCCTGGTTTTCACCATTCACACGCCGCGTTGGCATCACCCTCAACCTGCTCGGCATCGACTTTCGGCACAACGCCCTGCATGCGTTCGAAGAGAAGGAGCGGGTCAAGACCTTCAACCCGATGGGAAAGGTTCCGATCCTCGTTCTTGAGGATGGCGAGACGCTCATCGACTCGTCCGCCATTGCCGACTACCTGGACGAAAGGGTCGGCCCGGATCGCGCCTTGCTGCCCTCTTCCGGAAGAGATCGCCGGGACGCCTTGCAGATCGTTTCTGTGGCGCTCGCCACAATCGAGAAGGCGGGCGCGGTCTATTACGAATTCGCCAAGGAGACACCTGGCGCCCCCGCGCTCGACCGGGTCGATGCCGTGGGGCAAACCCTGGCCGGTCTCGAGCTGCTTGAAGCCGCCGCGCAAGACGGCTGGTTCGGCGGCCACCAGCCCAATCATGCCGATATCGCTTCGGTCGTAGCCATCCAGACTGCGCAGTTTGTGCTTCGGGAAGCGGTGGACATGACGCGTTACCCGAAACTTGCGGCCCTGAGCGCCCGTGCGATGGAAATGCCCGCCTTCACCTCAACCTTGCCGGCGATGTGACATGGGCTGGATCGAGAAGAAGCGGGTCTCCCTGGCCGGGTCCGACATGGCCTACGTAGATGTCGGATCGGGCCCCTGCGTGGTCTTGCTGCATGGCAATCCAACCTCGTCGTTTCTCTGGCGCCACACGATCACGCCGTTGTCGAAGGTGGCGCGGTGCATTGCGCCGGACCTGATGGGCTTCGGCGACTCGGACAAGCCTGCCGACGCCCTGCGGATTGTCGAGCATCAGCGCTACATTGAGAGATTTTTCGACGCGCTTGATCTGCAAGATGTGACCCTTGTCCTGCATGACTGGGGCTCAGCGCTCGGCTTTGACTGGGCTCGCCGCCATGAGAGCCGGGTGCGCGGCCTGGCGTTCATGGAATTTGTATGGCCCTTCCCGACTTGGCTGGACCTCAGTCCCGCCAGCCAGAACCTGTTCAGATTGCTTCAGGACCCGGTCGACGGGCGCAGGTTTATCATTGAACAGAACGGCTTCGTCGAAAACGTCCTGCCGGGTGGGCTCGCCCACCCGTTGAGTGAGGAAGACATGGCCGAATATCGACGCCCGTTTTCGGATCCGGCCAGTCGCGAGCCGATCTGGCGCTTCCCCAATGAACTGCCAGTGGCCGGACAGCCTTCCGACGTCTACGCCATGGCGAGCGCCTATCACGACTGGTTGCTGACGACAGATCTGCCGAAACTGTTTTTCTGGGCGGAGTCCGGTGCTTTGATCTCCCGCGATCGGGCGGGGTGGTACGAGCGTAACCTCACGAATTGCCGAACGATTCCATTGGGCCAGGGTGTGCACTATCTGCAGGAAGACCACGGCGAGCGCATTGGCGTAGAGGTCGCGGAATGGATCACACAGCGCAGAGACGCAGACTGAAGCCCATGAGGATCTCAACCTGAAGCGCCCACGTCGACCTGAAGACCGGCATGTACAAGGGCCGCCAGGTCATCACGCCGAAGGAAGACTAGGTCCTTCCGGCGCGACGGAATTTTCGGGCGATCGAGCCGCCGCAGCGACCCCTCACCCCGCTTCGCG